>NZ_JAKZFK010000012.1:0-123551 GCF_022549315.1 Aeromonas sp. MR16
TTGATGGCCTTGTCCCGCTCGTCCTTGTAGTTCATGCCGACGATGGGAATGCCCTGCCCCGCCAGCTGCTTGAGGTAGGTGTGCTCGCCGTAGCAGGTCGGGCACCAGGTGGCCCAGACGTTGAGCAACATGGGACGCCCCTTGAGGATGCTCCTGTCGTGCTGTTTGTTCAGGTCATGGAGGTCCTGCAGGGTGAACACCGGCACCTCCTTGCCCACCATCACGGATTCGAGCTTGGTCGGGTCGGAGTAGAGCCCCTTGAACAGGAACACGGCGCCCCCCAGAAACACCATCAACGGCAGCAGAAATAACCAGGTTTTACGGCTCATGCGTTGGATCCCTCTGCACGGCAACCATGAAGGCAGCGCTTGTCATCAAAAAAGGTCAGAAACAAACACGTTTTACGATGATTCATGGCTTGGATTCCTCTTCACGACGGCCGAAGCGATAGCGTTTGTCCAGCATCGCCAGCACGCCGCCGATGGCCATGAAGACGCCGCCGAACCAGATCCAGCGAATGAACGGCTTGTAGTAGATCCGCACCGCCCAGGCGCCGTTGTCGAGCTGTTCGCCGAGGGCCGCGTAGAGATCCCGGGTGATACCGGCATCGATGGCGGCTTCCGTCATCGGCATACGGCTCACCTTGTACATCCGCTTCTCGGGCTTGAGCAGGGCGACCTGTTGGCCGTTCTTGTGCACCTCCAGCACGCCCTTGAAGCCGTCGTAGTTGGGGCCGTTCTTCTCCTTGATGCCGGCGAAGACGAACTCGTAGTCGGCGAACTGCGCCCGATCGCCGACCTGCATGCGCAGGTCCTTCTCGATGCTGTAGTTCTGGGTGCAGGCGATACCGATGATGCTGACCGCCAGTCCCACATGACCCAGGATCATGGCCCAGTGGCTGTTGCCGAGGCGGCGCACTCCGGTCGCGAAGCCGTGCTTGTGGGTGGCGCGCACCCAGGTCTCCTGCACGCTGGTGACGATGATCCAGGCGCCGAGGCCGATGCCGAGCGCGGCCCAGGGCTTGAACTCCCCGGCAAACAGCTGCGGCAGCCCGAAGGCGGCGACCAGGCTCAGCCACAGCGCCAGCACCACCTTGCCCTTGAGCTCACCGAGCTCCTGACGGCGCCAGCGGAACAGGGGCCCCAGCCCCAGCAGCAAGGCGAACGGAATGATGAGCCAGCTGTAGATGTGGTTGAAGAAGGGAGTACCGATGGAGATGCTACCGAGCCCCAGCTCCTTGTGTACCAGGGGCAGCAGGGTGCCGAGCAGTACGGTCAGCAGACCCGCCACCAGCAGGATATTGTTGCCAAGCAGCAGGGTTTCCCGGCTCCACAGCTCGTGCTTGCCGTGGCTCTTGACCTGGGAGCCTTTGACTGCAAACAGCAGCAGGGAGCTGCCGATCACCGCCAGCAGGAAGCCCAGGATGAACAGGCCGCGGGTCGGGTCGGAGGCGAACGCATGGACCGACACCAAAATACCGGAGCGCACCAGGAAGGTGCCGAGCAGGCTCAGAGAGAAGGCGGAGAGCGCCAGCAGCACAGTCCAGGCCTTGAAGCTGGCGCGCTTCTCGCTCACCGCCAGCGAATGCAGCAGGGCCGTGCCCGCCAGCCAGGGCATGAAGGAGGCGTTTTCCACCGGATCCCAGAACCACCAACCGCCCCAGCCAAGCTCGTAATAGGCCCACCAGGAGCCGAGCACTATGCCGAGCGTCAGGAAGACCCAGGCCGCCATGGTCCAGGGACGGGACCAGCGCGCCCAGGTGGCGTCGAGCCGCCCGGTCATCAGGGAGGCGATGGCGAAGGCGAAGGCCACCGAGAAGCCCACGTAGCCCATGTAGAGCATGGGTGGATGGAAGATGAGGCCGGGATCCTGCAGCAGCGGGTTGAGGTCACGCCCATCCACCGGGAAGTACGGCAGGGTGCGAGTGAAGGGATCCGAGGTGAACAGCACGAAGGCGGTGATGCCGATCGAGATGAGGCCGAGCACCCCCAGCACCCGCGCCACCGCATCGAGCGGCAGGCGGCGGCTGAACAGCGCCACGGCGGCGGTCCAGCCGCCGAGCGTCAACGCCCACAGCAGCAAGGATCCCTCATGGGCACCCCACACCGCCGAGATGCGATAGGCGAGCGGCAACAGGCTGTTGGAGTTGGTGGCCACATACTGCACTGTGAAGTCGTTGTCGACGAAGGCCCAGGTCAGGCAGAGGAACGACAGCAGCAGCAGCAGGAACTGGGTATAGGCCAGCGGCCTGGCCGCCGACATCATGCCGAGGCGACCCAGTTTGGCACCGAGCAGCGGGTAACTTCCCAGCAGCAAGGCGGTGGCGAAGGCCAGGATCAGTGCAAATTGCCCCAGTTCAGGGATCATGGCTGACTTCCTTTCAATTGCGCCGCGACCAGAACCGGTGCACAGGCATGAGACGGTGAGCATTGCGCCAACACATCAGGGATCATGAACGACTTCCTTTTGATGGCGCGGCAAGGCTGGATAAACAGGACGGCAGGACGAACGACCTCATTGCTGAACGCTCTTCAACTGCGCCTCTGTGTATTGCGGCTTGAAGTGCAGGCCGTTGGTGGCATCGGCCACTTCCGGCGGCATGTAGTTCTCGTCGTGCTTGGCCAACACCTCGAAGGCGGCCACCGTGGTGGCATCCTTGAGGGCGCCCTGGGCGACGATGCCCTGCCCCTCGCGGAACAGATCCGGCAAGATGCCGTCATATTCAACCGCAACCATTTTGCCGCCGTTGTCGATCAGCTTGAAAGTCACCCTGAGGCTCTGGGGATCCCGTACCACTGTGCCGGGCACCACCAGGCCACCGATCCGCAGACGCTGCCCCGCCTCGGGTTTGATCTTGTCCGGCCCCTTGCCCTCCACCAATTCGCTCGGGGTATAGAAGAGATCGATGTTCTGGCTGAGGGCATAGAGCACCAGACCGGTCACGCTGGCGAGGCCGAGGCTGATGGCCAGGATGATGGTGAGCCGTTTCTTGCGTCTCGGGTTCATAGGGTGTTCTCCATCTGCTGGGCCGCCTGGCGGCGGGTCTCGCGCGCCTGCTTGCTGCGCAACTCATTGAGCAGGCTGCGGGTCTTCAACCGGGTGGTAATAATGACGCCGATGAGGCCGAGCGCGACGAAGCCATAGGAGAGCCAGACGTAGAAGGCGTAACCGCCCATGGCCATGAAGTCACTGAATGAGGCAAAGTGCATGCTTACTTCTCCAGCCTGGCGATGTCGGCGACCCAGGGGCGATGCCACTCCCGCATCAGCAGCTCATTCCTGAAACGCATCAGGGTCAGGGCGCCGAGGAAGGTCGCGAACGCCAGCATCATGATGAGCAGCGGCCACAGCATCTCGGGGGACATAGAGGGTTTATCCAGCTTGCTGATGGTGGCGCCCTGGTGCAGGGTGTTCCACCACTCCACCGAGTAGTGAATGATGGGCAGGTTGATCACCCCCACCAGCGCCAGTATGCCGGCGGCGCGTCCCGCCACTACCTTGTCGCTGAAGGTGTTGTAGAGCGCGATGACGCCGAGATAGAGGAACAGCAGGATGAGCTCGGAGGTGAGGCGGGCATCCCAGACCCACCAGGTACCCCACATGGGCTTGCCCCAGGCAGAGCCTGTCAACAGGGCCAGGGCGGTGAACAGGGCCCCCACCGGCGCCATGGCGGCCACCGTCATGTCGGCCATGCGCAGTTGCCACACCAACCCGATGAAGGCCGCCACCGCCATGGTCGCGTAAGCCCCCATGGAGAGCGCGGCGGCAGGCACATGGATATAGATGATCCGAAAGGAATCCCCTTGCTGGTAGTCAGGGGGCGCGAAGGCCAGACCCCAGACGGTGCCGACGACGAAGGCAAGCAGGCTGGTCACGGCAAACCAGGGCAGCAGGGTCCCGGCCAGCCGGTAGGCTCGCTCGGGTTTGGCATAGGGGTGCAACCATTTCCACATAGCTCACAGAACCTTTCAGTTATTAATTATTAGTGGCGGGCCTACCATACCCACTGCCGGAAAACATCACATCCTCTGCGAACGATAATCCACCATCCCCTTGATCTATCTCAACAAAGCGCCCTGAAACCAGCTTCATAAGGGCCTTGTTGTGTCAGTCGCCTCTTGATGCAGATCCGTAGCGCAAGCGGACCAACCCCCTGCGGACTGGCGGAAGCAGCGAGGATGATAGTGCGAGCTGAACAGTGGATATCAGGGTCCGGCTAACCAACCGATGGCCGCTGGTTCATCCGGTGATTGATGTCATAGGACTCAAGCGCCCTGGCGAAGGGGAATGGAAGCGGTGCAGACACGGCAAGCAGAGGTGGGGCTGGGAGGGGCGATCGATGAGAGCCCAGATATGGGCAGCGAGCCCCAGATCGCAGTCTATGGCAAGCGGGGGCGCGTTGATCCAGAGGAGAATACGGGCAGAGCAGGGCAAGCCAGAGCTACACAATGCCTTCGCAAGAGGAAGGGGGGCCTAATCGTTGCCGCGTTGATTGTTGCTTGGACACATGATGGAGCCACCCGGCGGATCCAGGGAGAAATCACGCAAAGACTATAAACAAACGAAAAAACCCAATGAAGTTCATTGGGTTTTTTCACTTTCAATTTGGCGGTGAGGGAGGGATTCGAACCCTCGATACGTTGCCGTATACACACTTTCCAGGCGTGCTCCTTCAGCCACTCGGACACCTCACCAAATTTTCGACTGCGCTTTAACGTGTCCAATCACCACGTCGTTCTCGTCGCTGTTGCGCTGGAACGGGGCGTAAGATAAGGGATAGGTGCAGACCGGTCAATCTCATTTTTACTTTTTGCAATCAATTGCTCAATTACCGAACCAACTGACCAAAAAGATGCCATTCCCTATCCCTTTCAGTCAATTTTCAGCCACTTCGTGCAAGTGTTCTCCTCTGATGGCCTCCTCCAGCGAGCCGTAGAACTCCAACTCACCCGGGACGGGACGCACCCTGGCGCGGGCCAGGGTCTTGAGGGGCTGGAACTGCAACTCGGCCACCTTCAGCGGCACGCCCGCCTTGGCCATCCGCCTCGCAAACTGCTGGAAGGCAGACAAGCCGCCCGCATCGAGAATGGAGACAGCCTCCATCTGCAGGATCAGCGCCTTGTGATCCTTGACCTGGGCCAGCAACTCGTCGAACACCCGCTCCGCCGCCGCAAAGAACAGGGGGCCGTTGATCTTGTAGATCAGCGTCTGTGCCGGCACCTCGCTGGCGTAACGCTTGTGCTCGGCCAGGTTGTGCAGTCGGGTCATCTTGGCGATCTCGCGCACAAACAGCAGGGATGCCAGGATCACCCCGAAGGTGATGGCGATGACCATGTCGAAGATGACGGTCAGGGAGAGGCAGACCAGCAGCACCAGCACGTCCGAGCGCGGCGCCCGGCGGATCAGATCCACCACCTTGTGGGCTTCACTCATGTTCCAGGCCACCAACAGCAGCAGCGCGGCCATGGCGGAGAGCGGCAACCAGGAGAGCCAGGGGGCCAGCACCAGGATGGCGGCCAGCACCACCAGCGCGTGCACTATGCCGGAGATGGGAGAGGTTGCACCGGCGCGCACGTTGGCGGCGGAGCGCGCAATGGCGGCCGTCGCCGTGATGCCACCGAAGAAAGGGGCCAGTATGTTGCCAAGCCCCTGCCCCACCAGCTCACCGTTGGAGCTGTGCTTGCGCCCCGTCATGCCATCCAGCACCACGGCGCAGAGCAGGGATTCGATGGCGCCCAGCATGGCCATGGAGAAGGCGGCAGGCAGCAGCCGCTGGATGGCCGCCAGATCCCAGACCACGGGCGCACCGTCCGGCCCGGGCAGGGACCAGGGCATCATCAGGGTCGGCGCTATGGGCGGGATCCCCATGCCCTGGGTGCCATCGGCCAGGGTGTAGCTGAACTTGCTGCCGATGGTGGCCACGTCCACACCCACACTGTGCAGGCCTACCCCGAGCCCGACCCCTACCAGCACGGCCGGCAGATGGCCCGGCACCGGCAGCCGCAATCTGGGCCAGAGCAGCAGCACGGCCAGGGTAGCCACCCCCACCAGGGTATCCCCCCACTGCCAGCTTGGCAGGGCCAGGGCCAGCGCCTCGACTTTGCCGACATAGGTTTCCGGCATCTCGGCCACGGTGAGGCCGAAGAAGTCCTTGATCTGCAAGGTGGCGATCACGATGGCGATGCCGCCGGTGAAGCCCAGGGTGACCGAGGGCGGGATGTATTCGATCAGGCGGCCGAGCCGGGCCATACCCATGGCCACCAGGAAGAAGCCGGAGAGCAAGGTCGCCATCAAGAGGCCACCGACCCCGAACTGCTGGGCCACCGGATAGAGGATCACCACGAAGGCGGCGGTCGGCCCCGAGATGGAGAAGCGCGATCCCCCCGTCACGGAGATGACAATGCCGGCGATGATGGCGGTGTAGAGGCCATGCTGGGGCGGCACGCCGCTGGCGATGGCCAGCGCCATGGCCAGCGGAATGGCAATGATGCCGACCGTGATGCCGGCGATGAGATCGCGGCCGAAGCGCGCAACGCTATAGGGTTCGTCGAAACAGGATTGGCGCAATGCGATAGCCAGCTTCACGCCTTGTAAGGAAGCTTGATTGTGCATGTCTAGGGTAATACCAGAAGAGGGAGACAAAGGCCGGAGTGAACCGGCACCCGATCATCATCAAGGGCCGGCAGAGCTGTCGACGCGGCGATGGTATCGAGGGCAACCATACCCGAGCCGGCAAGATAATTCGATGGGCAGGATCAAGAAATGGCCATTACCCCACAGTATTGCCGTGGATGAGCGGTATATCGCCGATGTTTATCGTCATTTGAGTTATCCGCGATCATCTAACGACTCGGGGCTGCGCAAGCTGGCTGCCGCTGCCCGGCCCTCAGGCAGCGGCGCCTTGAGCGGCTAGATGTAGCCTGTACCTGCCCATCAACGCCGCAGCGGATGCCTCTCCCCCGCACCTTTGAGCCGCGCTCGCCCAGCCAAGCCCTACCAGACAAGACAGAGCCGCCTGACCGGTGCCAGATAGCTATCCCAAGCTGCTGATTGTGCTGAAAATAGTCCACAACGACCAAGTTTTGGGCAAACGGACCGAAAAGCCATTTTTTGCGCAAGGTTACGGGTTGACACTCGTCCGGGGGATCATTAATATCCGCACCGTCTCGACGAGACAGGCAATTCCTCCTTAGTTCAGTCGGTAGAACGGCGGACTGTTAATCCGTATGTCACTGGTTCAAGTCCAGTAGGAGGAGCCAATTCCCTCGTAGTTCAGTCGGTAGAACGGCGGACTGTTAATCCGTATGTCACAGGTTCAAGTCCTGTCGAGGGAGCCATCTTCGAAAGCCCGCTTAGGAAACTGAGCGGGCTTTTTTGTTATTCTGCCCCCCCCAGATAGGCTCTGCGCACCTCCTGGTTACCCAGCAACTCCTCACCAGTGCCGCTTAACCGGATCTTCCCGTTGACCATCACATAGCCACGATCGGACAGCTTCAGCGCGTGATGGGCGTTTTGCTCGACCAGGAAGATCGTCATGCCGCTTTGCGCCAGCTCCCGCAGCGTATGCAGGATCTGTTTCACTACGATGGGGGCAAGCCCGAGGCTGGGTTCATCCAGCAACAACAACTTGGGGCGACTCATCAGCGCACGGGCGATGGCCAGCATCTGCTGCTCCCCCCCTGACATCGTCATCGCCCGTTGCTTGCGGCGCTCTTTCAAACGCGGAAACAGATCGAACATGGTCTGCATATCCTGCGTCGCATGGCGATCGCCTATCGGGATGGTGCCCATCAGCAGATTCTCTTCGACCGTCATGTCGGGGAAGATCCGCCGTCCCTCCGGGGCCTGGGCAATGCCCGCCGAGGCGACGAAGTGTGTCGAGCGATGGCTGATCTCTTCGCCGCAAAACAGGATCTGACCGCTGCGGATCCGTGGCTGACCAAAGATCGACATCAACAACGTGGATTTCCCGGCCCCATTGGCGCCGATCAACGCCACTGTTTCCCCTTGATGCACCTGCAGGCTGACCTGTTGCAGCGCCTGAATGGCGCCATAGAACACATCGACGTCACGAAACTCCAGCATAGCCTCGCTCATGCGCAGACCTCGTCTTCGTCGGTGCCAAGATAGGCGGCAATCACCTTATCATCATGTTGAATTTGTTCAGGTTTACCCTCTGCAATCACATCGCCGTGATCCAGCACTATGATGTGGTCCGAGATCTCCATCACCATGCCCATGTCGTGCTCAATCAACAGCACTGTGATGCCGTGATGATCGCGCAGAAACCGGATGATCTTGCTGAGGGTGCGCGTCTCCACCGGGTTGAGTCCGGCGGCGGGTTCATCGAGGCAAATCAGCTCCGGGGCCGTGCACATGGCGCGGGCAATCTCCAGCCGTCGTTGCTGGCCATAGGACATCTCCCCCGCCAACCGGTTGGCACAGTCCACCAGATCCACCACCTCGAGCCAGTAAAACGCGCGATCCAGCGCGCGGCTCTCGGCCCGCCGGTACGCCGGGGTGTTGAGCACACCGGCCAGCAAGTTGCGGTTGACCTGCATGTGCTGGGCGACCAGCAGATTTTCCACTACCGACATCTCCCTAAACAGGCGGATATTCTGGAAAGTACGCGCAAGCCCGGCACGGTTCACCAGGTGGGTGCCACCAAACATCTTGTAGAAGATGCGCTGCCCCAGCTGCGCCGGGTTGACCCAGTCACCCGGCTGGAATTTCTGACCGAGGACCTGGATCACATTGGTCGTTTCATTGCGTGCGTTGAAAAAAATATTGCCGCCGGTCGCCCGGTAGAAACCGGTCAGGCAGTTGAACACCGTGGTCTTCCCCGCGCCGTTGGGGCCTATGAGTGCGGTGATGGAGCCACGCCGCACCTCGAGACTCACGTCGTTGAGCGCCTTGATGCCGCCGAAGGAGATCATCAGATGCTCGACGCTCAGGATCATGTCGTTCAATGGATGAGTTGTCATGGTGCCACCCCTTTTCGCACCGCGAAGCCGCTGCGGTTAATGCGGATAAGGCCCCGCGGCCGCCAGATCATCATCGCCACCATCAACATACCAAACAGCAACACCCGGTACTCGGCGAAGCCGCGCAGCAGCTCCGGCGTGACCGTCAGCACAAAGGCCGCCAGCACGACACCAATGGTCGAGCCCATGCCGCCCAGCACTACTATGGCGAGGATCAGGGCCGATTCGAAGAAGGTGAATGAGGTCGGGTTGACGAATCCTTGATAGGTGGCAAAAAACACCCCGGCAATCCCTGCGGTGGATGCCCCGAGCGTGAAGGCGGAGAGTTTGACCAAGACGTGGTTCAGCCCCATGGAGCGGCAGGCGACTTCATCTTCCCGCAGCGCCTCCCAGGCGCGCCCGATCGGCATGCGGGTCAGGCGATGTTTGACATAGAGCACCCACACCACCACCAGCACCAGAATGGTATAGATGAAGATGAATTTAAGATTGGGGTTATAGGTGAGCTCAAAGAATTCATGAAAGGGCACACCGCCCTGCTCTTTCGCCCGTCGCCCAAACTCCAGACCAAAGAGCGTGGGTGGCGGGGCAGAAATCCCGTTTGGACCGCCGGTAAAGGTCAGCCAGTTATTCAAGATCAGGCGAATGATCTCCCCGAAACCGAGCGTCACAATCGCCAGGTAATCCCCATGCATGCGCAACACCGGAAACCCCAGCAAGGCCCCGGCCGCCGCCGAGATCAGCGCCGCCAGCGGCAACATGGACCAGAACCCAAGGCCGAGATATTGATAGCCAAGCGCAAGGCCATAGGCACCAATGGCATAGAAGGCGACGTACCCCAGATCCAGCAAACCGGCCAGGCCCACCACAATGTTCAATCCCAAGCCGAGCAGCACATAAATCAGGCCGAGGATCGCCACCGTCAGCACATATTTGGTGGCAACGAAGGGGAAACAGATGGCCAGCGCGAGCACCAGCGGAATAATCCAGCGCAGGGGATTCTTGTAGTCGGGAGCCCGCACATAGACGCCCGAGTTGTCCGTTTCAAAAAAAGCGAGCAGGCGGGTCCCCACGGCCGTGGTCAAGAAGGCGCTCATCAGAAAACGCCCAGCCATGACGGCCAGGATGATCCACAGCAATCGTTGTCCTGCGAAATTAAAGCTGTAGCCATCCAGCACCACGCCGACGATGGGGCCAAAAATAATCAGCGCCACCAAGCCGGCAAAAATCGCATCCAGCAGGCAGCGCTTGAGGGATAATCCGTCCTGTAACCTCGTTTGTGATGTCATGTCGGGGCCTCACACCTTGGTAATGACGGGGCGACCGAGCAGCCCCTGCGGACGGAAGATGAGGATCATCACCAACAACCCGAACGAAAACACATCCTTGTAATCGGAGTTCACCATCCCCGAGAATTGCGCCTCCGCAATGCCCAGGACCAGCCCCCCCAGCATGGCGCCTGGCAGGGAACCAATGCCCCCCAGCACGGCGGCGGTGAAGGCCTTGATGCCGATGATGAAGCCGACATAGAAATCGAAGGTGCCGTAGTTGAAGGTGATCAAGACGCCGGCCAGCCCCGCCATGGCGGCCCCAATCACAAACACCAGCGAGATGATGCGATCGGTATTGATGCCAATGATCGAGGCCATTTTTCGATCCTGCTGCACCGCCCGGCACATGCGCCCCAATTTGGTATTACTGATGATCCAGGTGAGCAATAACATGCCCGCAAAGGAGGCAATCAAAATAAACACCTTGGTGTAGGTTATCTGGACAAAACCGTCGTCGATATGAAAACGGAATACCCCGTCAAGCAAGGTAGGCACCCCTTGCTGGCGCGGCCCCTGGCTGATTTGTGCGTAATTTTGCAAAATTAATGACATGCCGATGGCGGAAATTAGCGGTGCCAGGCGAGTTGAGTTACGCAGCGGTTTATAAGCGATGCGCTCTATGGTCCAGCCATATACGCCCGTCACCACTATGGTGAATACCAGGGTGCCGAGTATCAGCAATGGAAAAGAGTGCAACCCGAAGAACGACAATAACGCCAGACCAATGGCGCTGAGATAAGCAGAGATCATATACACCTCGCCATGAGCGAAGTTGATCATGCCGATAATGCCGTAGACCATGGTGTAACCGATGGCAATCAAACCGTAGACGGAACCCAGCGTTAATCCATTGATCAACTGCTGCAGGAAAAATACATCCATCCTAGTACGCTCTCGTTATGGGTCGCGAAGACTTGGTGTTTATAGAGCGCCGACTCCCGTCGGCGCTGAGCGTTTTCCACTGTGCCGTTATTGGGCCGTTACTGGACTTCTTTATATTTCCCCTGGTCATCCCACTCATAAACCACGTAGTCGGAAACTTTCAGATCGCCTTTGCTGTCCCAGGACTTTTTACCCATTACCGTCTCAACCGTGTTCGCCTTCAGCCAGGCACTGGCCTTTGCGGAGTCCGTGCCACCGGCGGCCTTGAATGCCGCGGCAATGGTTTGCACCGAGGCGTAGGCATAGAGGGTGTAGCCTTCCGGCTCAAATTTATTGGCGCGGAATTTCTCGATGACCGCTTTGCCGTCCGGGATCAGACGCGGGTCCTGGCCGAAGGTCATATAGATACCCTTGGTGTATTGCGGGCCACCGGCTGCCGTGACCATCTCGGCGTTGACAATGCAATCCCCCGAGAAGAATTTGGCGGACACGCCCTGCTCACGCATCTGGCGAACCAGCGGGCCGCCTTCCGGGTGACAGCCACCGAAGAACACCACATCGGGTTTTTGCGCACCTATCTTGGTCACCAAGGCGTTGAAGTCTTTTTCGCCGCGCGACAAGCCCTCGTACATCACGTCTTTAACGCCGCGCTTGGCCAGCGCCGCCTTGGTCGCATCGGCAAGCCCCTGCCCGTAGGTATCTTTATCGTGAATGATCACCACCCGTTTAGCCTTGAGCTTGTCGATGATGAAGTCACTGGCAACCTGCCCTTGCTGGTCATCGCGTCCGCACATGCGGAACATGTCGCTCATGCCGCGCTCGGTGACCAGCGGGTTGGTCGACCCCGGGGTGATGGCGATGATCCCGGCGTCGTTGTACACCTCGGAGGCGGGCATGGTCGAAGATGAGCAGAAGTGGCCGACCACCGCATTCACTTTGTCCTGATCAACCAGGCGGTTGGCCACGGCGACTGCCTGTTTGGGTTCACAGGCGTCATCCCCCTGCACCAGCTTGATTTTTTCGCCATTGATCCCGCCTGCGGCGTTGATGTCATTCGCGGCCTGAGTCGCCCCGTGCCAATACTGATCGCCATAGGTAGCGTTCGGCCCGGTGAAGGGGCCTGCCACACCAATCACAATATCCGCCTGGGCGGAAAACGCCGTGACCAGACAACCCGTCAACACAAGGGAAATAGGACTTCTGATGAGCTTTATCGACATTATGCTGTTCCTTAGCAAAGAGGTTTATGTATGTGAAGTTGAACGTTTCGATGGCTCGACCAACCCAACAGCAAACACGAGAACTAAATGCACGAAGCGAACTTAATCCAGACATTATCCTGTGAAGTGGAGGTGGGGTTCTTACACTCGCTGCGAGCTGAAAAAAGCTAAGCAAATGATTGCCATAGTTGCAAATCGATAAGAAAAATTTTGACCTGCCACAGTATAGGGCGCCGTTTTGGGCGACCCGGCGCGACAAGGTGGAATTACGGCGGGGATCACATCCGCTTAAAAATAACGAAAATGAATCATACGGTGGCCAGAATATTTGCTACCTTGCGCCATCTGCCGTAATAGCTCATACAGCCATCTCATTTTATATCCGGCTCATGACCCCCCTCCCTATGCCAAGTTACCCGCGGCAGGGTATGGGCAAGGGGGTAGCCGTTGGCAAAGTGCAGTACTAAAGTAGACAGGTGAATATCCCGACAGCAGAAGCGAGCAGCATGATGCATAAAACCCTTATAACGGCGGTGGCCCTGACCCTGCTGACTCAATCCCCCACCCACGCCATCAGCGCCAAATATCGGCAGCAACTCGAACACTCCGGCTGCACCCAGGCTTCCGAGCTGCAAGGGTGCGATATCACCAAGAGCAAGGCCGAGAACGCCAAGGCCGGCTTTGGCAACACGACCACGCCTCCAAGTGCGGATGCCACGCCCTATGCAGGACAGTGGGTTGCCAAAAACGACGAAGGCACCACAGTCGCCACCATCCGGATCGATGACAAGGAACAGGTCTGGGTCAATGGCCAACCGGTCAAGGCGAAACGCTCTGATGGCGCCTTGGTGTTCAAGCAAGGCAGCATCTCCTTCACCCTTCAGGGTGATCGCCGTCTGCAGGGGGAAGATGTGTGGCTCGATAGCGATGCCGGCACTAAGGGCCTCATCAATCTCGAATAACACCCAGCGTGCCCGGCTCACGGCCGGGCCAGCTATCCCTATACCCCTTCCCCCGGGTCCATCGTCTTAACACATGCATTGGCCCCCTGATCCGGGTCATAATCAGCGCCAAACCCCCTGTACAGGATTTCCCATGCGTCGTTTCAACTTCATGCTCAATGGCAGCCGGTTGATGATGTTCCCCTTTTATGTCTGCATCCTGGTCTGCGTCGCCCTGCTGATGGTGAAGTTTGCCATGCAGCTCTATGTGTTGTGCCGCGACATCATCGAGATCCACTACATGGACCTCATCACCGGGGTACTGACTCTGGTGGACTTCGTGCTGGTGGCACAGATGCTGATCCTGGTGGCCATCTGCGGCTATGTGCAATTTATCCAGACCCAAGAGCAGCGCGAGGCGCTCGGCAACAACTGGCTCAGCAAGATCAACTTCGCCTCCCTGAAACTCATCGTCATCAACTCCCTGGTGACCATCGCCGGCATCGAGGTGCTCAAGGCCTTCCTGGATGACGGGGTCGGCAACGAGGTGGAGATGAAGTGGTCGGTGATCGTGTTCCTCGCCTTCTCGCTGGCGGCGCTCATCTATGCGATCACCGAACGGCTGGCGGATCACAAATAGCGCCCCCTTTTGTTCAGGGCCTATTCATCGGCAGCGGAATTGATAACTCTTTTCATTGCGGTTACCCCATTGTAAACTTGCTCCCCCGGACGGAATGCCCGGGCGTTGGAGCCTGTATGACAAGCCTTTCTCTCTCAGCACGACACTTCTGGCGATGGCTGGCCTACCACCATCAAGCCGCCGAAGGCAGCCTCTACCTGATGTTCTTCTCCGGTCTGCTGCTGTGGGAGCCGCTGACCCCGTTCTGGTCCCTGGCACGCTGGAACCTGTTCCTTCACGTCATGCTGTCGCTGTCCCTGTTCCCACTGCTGTTTGGCGCCTTCTGGCTCTCTCATCGCCGCCTGCTGCGCCACAGCCACAAGCCGTTCTTGCGCACCACGGGCCAGATCATCGAGGCCCTGTTGCTGGTCTGCCTCGGCAGCGGCCTAGTGCTCGTCCTGCACGGCACCCCCGGCGACAGGCTAGGCGCGCTGGCGAGCTGGGCACACTGGCTCAGCTCCTTGGCGCTCACCCCTCTGGTACTGCGCCATGCCTGGCGCTGGACCATTCTCAAATGGTCTTCCTGATCCCATGTTGAAGTTGCTCTTATCCTGCCTGCTCATCGCTCTCTCGCTGCTGGGATCGGCCCAGGCCCAGCAGATGAGCTCGGCCCTGATCCCCTATGAGGATGCCAAGGCTCCGCGTCTCGTCACCGCCAACCAGAGCGCAGGCTCGGTAACCCTGCTTGAGCGCGGCAGCGGCAAACGGCTCAAGGAGGTGGCCTTCGGCGGCGATCTGCGCCAGCTAGCCCGCAGCGACGATGGCACCCTGCTGGTGACCGACTACAGCAGCGATCGCCTGCTGCTGCTGGATGACGATCTCGATGTGAAGAAAGCCATTCCCACCGGCCACAGACCCTATGGCGTCATCTTTGATCCCAAGCGGGGCTGGTTCTGGGTCAGCCTGTTCGAAGCGGCGCGGCTGCAGGCCTATGACGTGGATGGTCGCCTCAAGCTGGATCTGCCCACCTGCGAGACCCCGCGCGGACTGGCCCTCACCGACGACGATCGCCTGCTGCTGACCCACGCCATGACGGGTCAGCTGGCCATCTACGACCTCGGCACACTCAAGGACACGGCAGATCAGGCGACCCTGGCCAACCCCAAGCTGATCACCCTGGCCGAGACTCACAGCGACACCCCGAGCGACTCCCAAGGACTGCCGCGCCAGCTCGATGGCATCAGCCTCTCCCCCGACGGCAGCGAGGCTTGGCTGCCTCATGTGCTCTGGAGCTTCGACCATCCCTTCCAGTTCCAGAGCACCGTCTTCCCGGCGGTCTCCATCATCGATCTCGACAGCGAGACGGAGCGGGTGGATGAGCGCAAGCAGCTGTTCTTGCAAATAAACCTGCCGAACGTCGGCAACCGCAGCCAGATCGTCTCCAACCCCTTCGCCGCCCGCTTCGCCGCCGACGGCAAACGGGTCTATCTGACCCTGGCGGGATCCGAAGATCTGCTGGTGTTCGACCTGTCCCGCAGCGGCAAACAGAACAACAACCGCCACAGGCGCAAGAAGTTCCAGGGCGGTGCCAAGGCGACTCAGTTGCTGCGTCACCTGCCGGGCCAGAACCCACGCGACCTGCTCATCGATGGCGACCACATACTGGTGCACAACGTCATGGGCCAGGATCTGACTCGCCTCGCCAGCGGCGGCTCCGGCCCCTTCGCCCGGGTGACTGTGGATGTCCCTCACTTCGCCAAGCTGGTGCAGGCCGATCCTCGTCCCGAGGCACTCAAGCGCGGTGAGCGGCTGTTCCATCTCGGCAATACCCTCGGCAACACCAGCGCCAATGGCCGCTTCCCCATGGCGGGGGACAACTGGATGAGCTGCAACTCCTGCCACCTTGACGGTTTCAACTTCACCAACCGCTTCCTGATGCAGGCTCATCGTCAGGCCAGCAAAGACAACGCCATCAATGGCCATGCCAACCTCACCAACATGGTGGCGGGGGATTTTGTCGGCGAATACCTGCGCATGACACAGCAGACCCAGGGCGGCATGGGCCATGACACCCGCGATGGCGCCGAGGCGGTTGACCCCGCCAAGCCCAAGCCCGAGGTCAAGGCTATGATGGAGGACTTGCACGCCTTCGTGACGGCCGATGGCAACCTGCCCTATCTCGCCAACTGGCTGCGGCTCGATGCCCCGCGCACGGATCCCGCCAAGGCCCCCACCAGCCATCCGAAGGAGTGGCTCAGCTCAGCCTCCTGCCAGAACTGCCACCAACAGGCCTTCAAGGACTGGAGCGACAGCAACCATCGGCTGATGGGCAACTCCCACCCCTACTACAAGGCGGTGCAGGCGCTGGCCAGACAGACCGAAGGGGAAGCCTTCGGCCAGTGGTGCCAGGGCTGCCACATGCCCCAGCAGGTGATGACGGGCCAGACCGACTTGCCCAAGGGCTCCCATATGCTGGAGCGGGGTGGCGCCTCCCTCATCAAAGCCCATCAGGCGGGTGAGCCCGTGGTCGAGGAAGGCACCAGCTGCCTGCTGTGCCATCGCATCACCCGGCTCGAAGACGCCGGCGGCAACAGCGCCTTCACCGTCAACCTCAAGGACAGGGAGAGCTACGTGTTCGAGGATGCCCCCGGCGGCAGCGCTCGCCACTGGCTGGCGGAGCGGCAGATCAACGCGCGCCCCGCCATGCACAAGGCCTCCTACCAGCAGGACTTCTATCAAGACGCGGCCCTGTGCAAGTCCTGCCACAACGAGTTTGCCCCAGGCACCGGCGCCAATATCGTCAACACCTGGGATGAGTGGCAGAACTCCAGTTTTGCCACGGCAGAGGATCCCGCCAAGCGCCGCGGCTGCATCGACTGCCATATGAACCCGGAGCCCGGCAACGGCGGCGCCCCGGTCGCGGGCCAGTCCACCGAGAACGGCCCCGTGAAGGAGCGCCTCTATCGCCACAATTTTACCGGCGCCCAGCACCAGCTGGTGGGGCTGCGCAACCCAGAACTCGAGCAAGAGAGTCTGGCGCTGCTGCGCTCCAGCGCCGCCCTGTCCGCCCGTATCAAAGAAAATGCGGGGCAACCGAACCTGGTGGTGCGCGTCACCAACGTCGGCGCCGGCCATGCCCTGCCCACCGGGGTCGCGGATTTTCGTGAGCTCTGGCTGGAGCTGGCACTCACCGATGCCGAGGGCAAAATAGTGCTGCGCAGCGGCCAGCCGGTGAATGGTGCCGTGCCGGAGGATGCCCGGCTGTTCCGCAAGGTGTTTGGCGATGCCGAGGGCAAGCCGCTGGGGCTCAAATTCTGGCGCTACGAGAAGCTCCTGGAAGACACCCGCATCCCGGCCGATGGCTGGCGTGACGAGGCCTGGCCGCTGCCCGCCGATGCCAAGGGGCCCTTTAGCGCCGACATCAAACTCAATTTCCGTACCTATCCCAAGTGGGTCAACGACATAGTGCGTGCCAGCGAGCCGCAACTGCCGGAGCCCCCCATAGTGCTACTCAACCGGCTACAGCTGTCCCTGCTGCAGCCGACCCCACCCGCCCCTGACACGGAGCATGAACGCTGATGTTTGCAAGTTTTCTCATTACCCTGCGCGAGGGGCTGGAAGCCTTTCTGCTGGTGGGCATCTGCCTCTCCTACCTCGCCAAGCTGGGGGCAAGCCGCTACAACAAGTTCATCTACCTGGGGGTGGGGCTGGGGCTGATTGCCTCCCTGGCGGTGGCCTTCCTGTTCCAGGTGGTGGTCAGCCAGTTCGAGAGCGAGCGCTACAACCACCTGCTGATGGCGGGGATCCTGATCTTCGCCACCCTGGTGCTCACCTACATGGCGGTCTGGATGCAGAAGCAGGCCAAGTCCCAGGTGGGGGCCATGACGGCGCGCATCGATGCGGCCATCGACGGGGGCAACCTCTTTGGTCTGGTGCTGCTCGCCTTCCTGGCGGTGATGCGCGAGGGCTTCGAGACGGTGCTGTTCTTCTCGGCCCTGGTCTACTCCGGGCAAGGGGTGGATCTGCACGAGGGGCTGATGGGGGCGCTGGCGGGGCTGCTGGTCTCTGTTGTGCTGGTGTGGGGGCTGCTGCGCTCCACCCGCAAGGTGGCGCTGGCCCCCTTCTTCCGCTGGACCGGCCTGCTGATCATCATCATAGCCGCCGGCCTGTTGTCGTCCGCCGTCAACATGCTGCAGGCGGCCGGGGTCATCACCCTCTGGACCACGCCGGTGTTCAACATCAGCCATATCCTCGACGACAGGGGCGTATTCGGCACCTTCCTGCGGGCGCTGTTCGGCTACAATGCCTCCCCGGCCGGCCTGCAACTCGCTACCTGGCTGGCCTACCTGGCGGTCTTCGTGACCATCTGGTATCGCAACTACAAGCCCAAGCAGGTCGAAGCCAACAAGGCGTGAGCCACCTTTTTCAGTAGCGGGGCCTGCGGGCCCCTTTTCTCCTTTTTCGTGAACAGCGGTGGATAGAGAGTGACAGGCGATAACAACAATAAAAAAATTGCGGTGCTTGGGGCCGGCCCCGCCGGTCTGATGGCGGCCTGGCGCCTGCGCCAGGCGGGCTTTGCGGTCACCCTGTTCGAGCAGGAGAGCGTGGTGGGGGGCATGTGCGCCACCCAGCGCTTCACGGGCAAGGATGGGGACTACCGCTTCGACTACGGTGGCCACCGCTTCATCACCAAGAACCCGGAGCTGCTCGCCTTCATCGATGAGCTGATGGGGGAGGATCTGCTGCACGCTGAGCGCAAGAGCGTCATTCGCTTCGCGGGGCGCACCTACGACTACCCCCTCAATCTGCCGAACCTGCTCAAGACGGCGCCGCTCTCCCTGATGGCGGGGGCACTCAAGGACTTGCTGCTGCTCCCCTTCGCGAGCAAGCCCACCGATTTCGCCAAGGCGAGCTTCGCCGAGTGGATCCAGAGCCACTTCGGCCGCACCCTCTATCGCCAGTTCTTCGAGGGCTACACCGGCAAGCTGTGGGGTATCAACCCGGACCGGCTCTCCGCCGACTGGGCGGGTCAGCGCATCAGCCTCATCGATCTCAAGGACGTGGCCCGTCGCCTGCTGCCAAGGCGCAAGGGCAACACCTCGGTGCGCACCTATGCCCGCAAGTATCGTTATCCAAAGTATGGCTTCGGCCAGATCTTCACCACGCTGGGGGAGCGGCTGGTGGCGGAAGGTGTCGAACTCAGAACAGGGGCCACCATCAGCCGGTTGACTCAAGCCGATGGCCGCATCGAGCGGGTCGAGTGGCAGCAAGAGGGCGTGGTGCAGAGTGAGGCCTTCGATCAGGTGATCTCCACCCTGCCCCTGCCGCTCACCTGCCAGCATCTGGGGCTGCCCTGCGACCTGTACTATCGCGCCCTGCGCTTTATCAACATGCCGCTCAATCAGGAGAACCTGTCGGACAACACCTGGCAGTACCTCTCGGATCCGCACATCCTCGCCACCCGGTTGCAGGAGCCGCGCCGCCGCAGCCCCTTTATGGCGCCTGAGGGGAAAACTTCGGTGATGCTGGAAGTCCCCTGCAATCCCGGGGATGAGACCTGGCAGGCGCCGCTGGCCACCCTGCGCGAGCGAGTCAGCCAGGATCTGGCGAGCCTGGGGGTCGATACCTGCAAGCTCGGGGAGGAAACCTTCGAGGCGCGCAGCGAGCATGCCTATCCGCTGATGGATCTCGGTTATCAAGGGCGACGGGACGCGGCTATCCAGCTGCTGATGCCCATTGACAACCTCATCATGAGCGGGCGTCAGGGCACCTTCCGTTACATCTTCACCGACACCGCCATGGAGATGGGGCTGATGGCCGCCGACATGGTGATCGACGGGGTAGACAGACGGCACGCCATCTATAACCATCGCAATGAAAACACCGTGATCGAAACCCAGAGCGTGGCCTGAGGGCCGCCTTATGGGCATAACAAGGAGAACAGGATGACCATACGCCACGGCTTGATCGCCCTCGCCCTGCTGACGGGCCCGCTGCTGACCCTCAGCGGACAGGCGCAGGCTTACTCCTACGCCGCTGCAGGCAAGGAGCCGTTGATCGACGCCCGCGAGGCGCTGCTCGGCGCCGCCAGCGAAGGCCAAGATGCCAGCGCCACCTTGAGCGAGATTGCGGACGAACTGACCTATCTGGAAGAGCACCACAAGGTGACACTGCAAGCGCCCCTGGCTGCCGCCATCAAGGGAAAAGATGCTGCCGCGACCGCGGCCCTGCTCAACCGCGCCTACAAGGCCGAGATCGAGCGCCGCCTCGAGGGGGCCGGGCAGAACCTCGGGGACTACCAAACCGCCAAGGTGCTGGTGGTCAAGAGCAAGCGCTTCCTCGATCTGATCCTCCCCTCCCTCGGCGAAGGGGATCGCAAGGCGGCCGAACAGGCGCTGGCCAAGGTGCTGGATGCTATCGGCAACCCCGGCGTGTTCGGGGTGGGTGCCAAGGTCGCCGACGAGCAGGCGTTCAAGGCCGCCGAGCAGGATCTGATGGCCGTGCTGGCCCCGCTCTGATCGCCTCAGCCGAGTGATGCCCCCCCTCATCCCCAGCCCTTCTCCCACCAGGGGAGAAGGGAGCTACTCTCGACAACCGGCTAGAGCCTGCCTGCCCATCTGGCTGCTGCTTCTGCTGCAAGGGGTCTGGATGGGCTGGCTCTTCGCCTTCCCCGTGGCACTCGATTCCGACGATGCCCTGAACTTCGCTCACGGGGTCGCGCGCTTCAGCGTGCTCGAATTCTCCCCCCACTTCCCCGGCTATCCCGCCTTTATCTGGTTCGCTCGCCTGATCCATCTGGTGGCCCCGGATCCCGCCAGCGCGGTGCAGTGGGCCAGCCTGCTCGGCAGCAGCCTGTTGCCCCCCTTGAGTGCCTTGCTGGCGGTGCGACTGTGGCAGCGATCCGAGCTGCTGGCGCCGGTCTGGCTAGGGACGATAGCGCTGCCGCTCACCCCCACCCTGGCACTCTCCGGCCTCTCGGACGGGCCGGCGCTGGCCGCCTGGCTCGGCGCCCTGCTGGCCCTGCACTCTTCGTCATCGGCGGCATCCGCCTCTTCGCCACGCTCTTCACGCCGGCTGGCCCTGGCGGGTCTGCTGCTGGGTCTCCTGCTGGCCCTGCGCCCCTCCTACTTCGTGCTGGCCCTGCTGCCGCTCTGGCAAGGCTGGCAGCACAAAGGGCAGAGGCTGCACTTCGCCGCCCCCATCGCCCTGGTGGGGCTCGCCTGCCTGCTGTTCGTCTGGCAGGCGGATGGCTGGGCCTATTTTGCCGAGGGGCGGCGCTTCACCGACGGCCACTTCCACCTCTGGGGCAACACGGCGGCGGCCCATGGCTCTCGGCTGCTGAGTTGGGGCCAGACCCTGAATGCCCAGCTCAGCCCACTGTGGCCCTTGCTGCTATGGCCCCTCTGGCGAGGTGCGCGGCGGCTGGCTATAGGGGGTGACAGGAGCTGGGGGATCGGCTGGCTGGCCCTGCTGCTCTGGACCCTGCTCGGCCAGAACCCGGACAATCCCCGCCACCTGGCCCCGCTGGTGTATCTGGGCTTGATCCTGCTGGCCGGTTGGCTGCCTGCGGCAAGGTCCGTCGTGATGGCTGCCATGCTGGGGGCCCTGGCGCTACTGGGCAGCACCCTGATCCCCCCCGGCTTACCGGCCATGAGCCAGGCCAGAGAGGTGGCCGAACAACGCTGTCCGGCGCTGGTGACTCAGTGGGGCGTGCGCCTGCTGCGCGAATCCAGCCCGCTGCCCGTCACCGATGGCTGGTATCAGGGTGACGCGCGGCTGGCGCTCACCCAGGGAGCCTGCCGCCTCAGCCGCCGCCCCCTCGATGCCGGCGACTTGCCAGGCCCCTATCAGGCGGTCTGGTTTGCGCCCCGTTTTCGCGCCGAGCCCGGCCTCTGGCTCGCCCTACCCCGTTGATATTCTGGCCTTAGTTCGCCATATGGTTTCCATTGGCACCAGATATACTCGCTGACTCGACTACACTCACTGCGCACAGAGGCTGCAGGGGATAGGAGATGAAGGGAGGCAAGGCGGGGTATCTCGCGCCGCTGGTACTGACCATGGCCTGCGCGCTGCTGTTGTTGCCAGCCTGGCTGCAAGGCGGGACCCAGGGACACGATCTGTTCCACCATCTGCTCTCCGGCCACTACTTTGCCCAGCAGCTGTGGCAGGGGGATCTCTACCCGCGCTGGCTGATGGGGATGAACGGTGGCTTTGGCAGCCCCACCTTCTTCTTCTATCCCCCGCTGCCCTACTATGTCAGCGCCCTCTTCGCCGGTCCCGGCGCCCTCCCTCAGCAGGCCGTCTATCCCCTGCTCGCCAGCGCCAGCCTGGGGTTGTGGCTCTCCGGCCTGCTCGCCTATCTCTGGCTGCGCGGCTTCTCCCCCCCAGGACGGGCCCTGACCGTCAGCCTGCTCTACCTCGCCCTGCCCTATCACCTGGCCATGGATTTCTACGCCCGCTTCGCGCTGGCCGAATTCTGGGCCTTCGCCTGGGCACCGCTGATCCTGCTGGCCCAGGATCTCGCCACTCGCCGCCAGCGTCATGGCCTGCCCCTGCTGGCCTTGAGCGTGGCGCTGCTGGCCTACTCCCACCTGCCCAGCCTGTTGCTGATGCTGGGCCTCATCAGCCTGCGCGCCCTGTGGCAAGCTAAACGCGCGCGCACCTGGCGTCCCTGCTGGCTCACCCTGGGGGCCCAGGGGCTGGGGCTCTGCATGGCGGCCGCCCTGCTGCTGCCCGCCCTGAGCGATCAGAACGCCATCTCCATGGAGCTGATGCGCGGCGGCATGTTCGACTATCGGCGCAATTTCCTCGACCGCCTGCCCGGCGGCTGGGGCGACTGGCGCTTTCGCGCCCATCTGACCTGGCAGAGCCTGTTGACCCTGGCCCTGCTGTTGACCGCCTGGGCCGCCAGCCGCGAGCCGCGCCACCCCGAACTGCTGTGCTGGGGGACCATCGGCGTGCTCGCCTTCCTGATGATGCTGCCCCTGAGCCAGCCGCTCTGGAGCCTGCTGCCCCCGCTGCAGCGAGTGCAATTCCCCTGGCGACTCAACCTCATCCTCGCCCTGGCCACGGTCGCGGTGGTGGCGCTCGGCACCCCGGTCCATAAACCCTGGCAGTGGCTCTGGTGGGGGCTCTTGCTGCTGACCCTGATCTCCTCCCTCGCCTACATCCACTCCTCCCCCCTCACCCAGGCGCCGACCAGAGCGGCCATCGCCAGCGAATTCGACAGCAAGCGCAGCGCCCGGGAATACCGACCCAGACAGGTGCCAAGTGGCATGTTCGCCCCGACCCTGCTCGCCTGGAAAGAGGAGTTCCAGCCCCCCGTCAGCGCCGATCCCCCGATCGCAAGCTGGACGGTGCAAGGCTGGCAACCCCGACAACTGATGCTCGAGGTGACGGCCAGCGCCCCCACCCGGCTGGTCCTGCACCAGTACGATTACCCCGGCTGGCAGGCCTGGCTCGATGAGAGCCTGCTGCTGACGGTGAGCGCCAATCGGCAGGGGCTGCTGCAGGTCTGGGTGCCGGCCGGCAGCCACAGCCTCAGCGTGCGGCTAATGGCCCGCTGGCCCGAGCGGGTGGGCAACGGGCTGACACTGCTGGGCTGGCTGATCTGGCTCGGGCTCGCATGCTGTCGCCAACGATCACCGCTAGAACGCTGATTTACCAGCAGATCAGACCTCCTGGCACCGTGCGTGATAGTCCAGCCGGCGCGGCACAAAGCTGATAAACTTCAACACTATTGCGCACTCCCCATTCGCTCACGATCGGATACTCTATGCCTCAGTCCATAGCCCTCTCCCCTCGCTTCCTGTTTATTCTGCTCGGTGCCCTGGCGGGTCTGACACCGCTGGCGGTCGACATGTACCTGCCCGCCATCCCGGCCATCGCCCGGGACTTGGCCACCAGCATCGACGGCGCTCAGCTCACCATCAGCGCCTTCCTCGGCGGCTTCGCCATCGGTCAGCTGTTCTACGGTCCCCTGGCCGACAGCTACGGCCGCAAGCCGGTGATCCTGGCGGGTCTCTCCATGTTTGCCATCGCCTCGGTCGGCTGCGCCATGGCGGAGTCGCTACCGGAGCTGCTGGCCTGGCGCATGGTGCAAGCCGCTGGGGGAGCTGCCGGCTCAGTGGTGGTCAATGCCCTGCTGCGAGACATGTTCGAGAAGGATGCGTTCTCCCGCGCCATGTCCTTCGTCATCCTGGTGATGACACTGGCGCCGCTGGTGGCCCCGGTGGTGGGCGGCTACATCAGCGCCCACAGCAACTGGCGAGTGATCTTCTGGCTGCTGGTGGGCATCAGCCTGCTCATCTGCGTGGTGATGCAGTGGAAGATCCAGGAGACACTCAAACCCGAACACCGGCAACCCCTCAAGCTCGGCCAGGTGCTGCGCAACTATTGGGGCGTGCTCTCCCACCGTGGCGCCATGGGCTATGTGCTGTGCGGTGCCCTGTCCAGCTCCGGCATGTTCGCCTTCCTGAGCGCCTCCCCCTACGTCTACATCGAGTATTTCAAGGTGCCGACCGAGCACTACGGTTGGCTGTTTGGCCTCAACATACTGCTGATGATGGTGGTCACCTTCGTCAACAGCCGGCTGGTGAAGGGAGTGGGCGCCGAGCGCATGCTGCAATACGGCCTGACTGTGCTGCCGCTGGCCGGCGCCCTGCTCATCTACAACGCCTGGAGCCAGACTGGCGGCCTCTGGGGCATCGTCATCCCGGTGGTGCTCTTCGTCGGTCACATCAGCCTGGTGGGGGCCAACGCCATGACGGGTCTGATGGGCCACTTCCCCCAGTCGGCGGGCACCGCCGCGGCCCTGGCGGGTACATTGCGCTTTGGCGTCGGCGCCCTGGTCGGCATCCTGGTCAACCTCAATCCGCCCCAGTCCCCGCTGCCCATGGCCATCGCCATCGCCAGCTGCGGCTTTGGCTCGGCGCTGAGCTACTGGCTGCTGACCAGCAAGCGCGCCGCGACGGCCTGATGACCGGGTTCGGCCTTCCTGAAACGAAAAAGCCCTGTCCACCGGACAGGGCTTTTTACATCGTACGGCATCGGCGAGGGTGCTATTGATCGGCCTCCAGGCCGCTGCGTACCAGGATCTCGCTCTCGAATCCATCCAGGCTCAGCTGGTTCTTCTTGCGCCAGTAGGCCTCGATGCCCTCCTGGCCCTGGCGCGTCGACCAGTTGGCGAGATCCTCTCTGTCCCCCTGATAGTCGTACAGGGGCACCGCCATGCCGCAGGAGGTCTGCACCCGCTCTATGTCGAGCAGGAAGATCTGGCGGGCCGCTACGCTGGCCGGGAAGCGCGCCATGGCCGCCTCCCAGCCCGGGTCGCCGCGGTGCAACACCCGTGCCTGGCCATAGGCCCGCAGTATCATGGGCGCCCCCTCGAAGGCGCAGAACATCACCGTCATGCGCGAGTTCAGCAACACATGGGCCGCCGACTCGTTGCCACTGCCGGTCAGGTTGAGCCAGGCCAGGGTATGGGCATCGAGAATGCGCAACGAATCCCCGCCCTTGGGGGAGAGGTTGACCGTGCCCTCGCCCGCCGCCGTGCCGACGAAATAGATCTGCTGTGCCTCGATAAAGGCGATATGAGGTGGCGAGAGCGCCTCGAATAACTGTCCCATCTTCCTTCCCCTTTTCCTCTCCATGCGCCTCAGAGCAGTGCGCTATTGAGCCACAGATGTGCCCCTATGCTGACCATATAACCAAGCAGAATGGCGGGCAACCACTTGAGGTGGCCGAAGAAGGTGTACATGCCGCGGGCCTGCCCCATCAGGGCCACCCCGGCGGCGGAGCCGATGGAGAGCAGGCTGCCCCCCACTCCAGCGGTCAGGGTCACCAGCAGCCACTGCCCCGTCGCCATCGCCGGATCCATCGACAGCACGGCGAACATCACCGGGATGTTGTCGATGACGGAGGAGAGCAGGCCGATGGCGACGTTGGCCCGGGTCGGGTCACCCCCCGCGTAGAGGAATTGGGAGGCCAGCTCGAGATAGCCCATGAAGCCGAGCCCGCCGACGCACATCACCACCCCGTAGAAGAACAGCAGGGTGTCCCACTCGGCCCTGGCGATCTGGCTGAACACGTCGAACGGCACTGCGCTATCCAGCCGCTGCAGCCGCACCTTGTCGCCGCTGCGCTCATAGAGGGCGCGCTTGCGGGCCAGGGAGCGAGCCAGGGTCTTGCGCAGGTAGAAGCCGAAAAATTGCAGATAGCCCAGCCCCAGCATCATGCCGAGCACCGGGGGCAGCTGCAGAAAGTGCTGGCAGGCGACCGCGGTCACTATGGTGAGGATGAACAGCAGCACTATGACACCGGCGCCGCGCTTGAGCTCCACCTCTTCCTCCTGCACCTGGGGGGCGTGACGCGGCACCATCAGGCTCATCAGCAGGGCCGGCACCAGGAAGTTGAGCAGGGAGGGGATGAAGAGCGCGAAGAACTGGCCAAACTGCACCTTGCCCGCCTGCCACACCATTAGGGTGGTGATGTCGCCAAAGGGGCTGAAGGCGCCGCCGGCATTGGCCGCCACTGTGATGTTGATGCAGGAGAGGTTGACGAAGCGGCGATCCCCCCCCGCCACCTTGAGCACCACGCTGCACATCAAGAGCGCCGTGGTCATGTTGTCCGCCACCGGCGAGATGAAGAAGGCCAAGATACCCGTGAGCCAGAACAGGGTGCGCAGGCTATAACCCGAGCGCACCAGGGCGGCGCGCAGGGCATCGAACAGCCGCCGCTCCTCCATGGCGTTGATATAGGTCATGGCCACCAGCAGGAACAGCAGCAGCTCGGCATATTCCAGCAGGTTGTGACGAAATCCGTCGTGAGCCAGGGTGCCGAGCCCCTGCTCGGCATAGACGATGCCAATCACTATCCAGATGATGCCGGCCGCGATCAGCACCGGCTTGGACTTGCGCAGCTGCAGGGACTCCTCGGCCATCACCAGGCCATAGGCGAACACGAAGAGGACGAGGGCGAACCCGCCCGCCCCGCTGTGGGTCAGGGGAATGGCGCCGCCCTCGGCCAGGACGGGGCCGCAAAACAGGCAGAGCCCGGACAAGGGGGCAAGGCGTGAGGATCCAGACATGAGTGCGCGTCTCTTGAGAACTGTCTGGCATTGAGGCTAGCAGCGGACAGGGAAGTCACCCTCATCCCTATCCGCAGGATCGAGCCGCCCGCCTCGACCGGGCGGCGTGGCTCACTCAAGGGGTGTCAGGGGGATTTTTTGCCAAAACCGGACTGCTTGAGGGTGTAGCCGGCGCTGTTTTGCCAGGCGTCCAGACCGCTTCTGTTGTTGCCCGCCACCAGACTGGCGGCGAGGCTAGGGCTGTTGAACAACTGATCGGCGATGAACACGAAGCCCCCCTCGGCACGGGGGCCGATTACCCCCTTGCTCAACAGTTCCTGGCGCAGCTCGATCACCGCCTCGCGCAGGGAGGCTGCATCCTCACCGTTGGCGGTGGATCCCGCCTGCACCATGAAGCCGGGGTTTTGCCGTTTGCCGACCGGATAGCCATGGGCCTCGGCGCCCTTGCCGTTGAAGTGGTAGAGCTCGCGCTCCCCCGGCTTGTTGTCGGAGAGCGCCTTTTGCAGGGTCATCAGCTCGTTGTAGATGTCGATGGGAACCACGGCAGCCTGCTTGGTGCCCTTGCTGTCGATGATAAAACTGACTTGCTTGTGTAACATCCTTGCTCATCCTGCGACCCATGGAAGCCTCTATTCTAACCACCTCTAGCGAGCGGGATCCAGCAAGGATCCTCATCCCTTTTGCAGCCGTGATCACTAACTGGCATAGTGAAAGCCATTGACCATCAACCGGTTATCCCATGCTGACCCTGCGCAATCTCAGTAAAGGCTTCCACAATGGCGGCGAGACGAGCCCCCTGTTCGAGGGGCTGGATCTCAGTCTCGGCGCGGGGGAAACCTGCTTATTGCTGGGGCAGAGCGGCTGTGGCAAGTCCACCCTGCTCAACCTGATCGCCGGGCTGATAGCGCCGGACAGTGGCGAGATCTGGCTCGGGGAGACCCGGCTCGACAGGCAATCCCAGGACGAGCTGGCCCGGCTGCGCGGCCGCCACTTTGGCATCGTCTATCAGGACTTCAACCTGCTGCCGACCCTGACCGTGGAAGAAAATCTCTGCCTGCCGCTGGAGATCAACGGCTTGCCCCGCGATCAGGCGACCCTGGATGCCCTGCTCGAGCGTTTGGGGATAGCGGACAAGCGCCACGCCTGGCCGGAGCAGCTCTCCGGCGGCCAGCGCCAGCGGGTCGCTCTGGCCCGGGCCCTCATTCACCGGCCCCAGTGGCTGCTCGCCGACGAGCCCACCGGCAGCCTCGACGAGCACAATGCAGCGCAAGTGATGGCGCTGATGATGGCGGCGGTCAGGGAGACGGGGGCGGGCCTGTTGCTGGTGAGCCACAACCCTAGCTATAGCGCCCTGGCGGACAGGGTGCTGCGCCTCGAAGGGGGGCAACTGGTCACGCTCAAGGGCCCTGCCCATGGCTGATCAGGCGGCAAATAGAGCGGCTGATCCCGCGCAAGGAGCCGTGCCTTGCTGCCGCTAAAGGCGCTGCTGCGTCTCTATCGCGCCCACCCCTGGCTGCTGTTGATGAGCCTGACCGGGCTGATGCTGGGGGTCTCCCTGGTGGTCGCCATCGATCTGCTCAACCACAGCGCCCAGACCAACTTCGTCGCCGCCCGCAGCCAGCTGGCAGGGGAGGCGAACTACCGGCTGGCGCCGAGCGGCGGCCTGGATGAGCGGCTCTACGTCAAGCTGGTGCGTAGCCAGCGCGCCCTCACCGCCCTGCCCCAGGTGCACGCCTGGCTCAAAGACGAGCAGGGCCGCAGCTTCCAGCTGCTCGGCATCGATCTCTTCAACCCCGGCCCCCTCGGGCCCCTGCTCGGCGAGATGAAGACAGGGGGTGACACCCACCTCGATCTGAGCCGGGCCGACGGCGTCTGGCTGGCCATCCCCGAGGCCGAGCGGCTCGGCTGGTCCGTCGGCCAGCACCGCGCCTTTATGCTGGGTGAGCGGTCACTCGCCCTGACGCTCGCGGGCACCTTCGAGCCCGGCGCCGTCCCCATGGAGCGGCTGCTGCTCACCGACTTGGGCATAGCCCAGCCCCTGCTCGGCAAGGACGGGCGGCTGGATCGCATCCTGTTCAAGCTGAGCGACGCCGAGGCCGCCGCGCTGCAGGCCACCCTGCAAGCCTATCTCCCCAATAAGCCCCTGTGGCTCGAACCCATCAGCCCGGCGCTCGATGCCAGCCTGCTCGGCGATGCCCTGGCCTTGAACCTCAGCGCCCTCTCCCTGCTCGCCATGGCGGTAGGGCTGTTTCTGGTATTCAACGCCCAGCGCTTCGTGCAGAGCGTGCGCCGTCCCCAGCTCGCCCAGCTCATCATCCTGGGCATGCCGCCGCGCCGGGTACTGAGCTGGCTGGGGCTGGAGCTGACGATCCTGGCCTCTGTCGGTACCCTGCTCGGCCTGCTGCTCGGGGTGCTGCTCGCCGCCGGGCTGATGGGGCAGCTGACCCAGGCGCTGGCGGATCTCTACGGCCCCAACCCCCTCGATCTGCTGCGCCTCTCCCCCGCAGGCCTGCTCAAGGCCGCCGCCATCGGCCTGCTCGGGACCCTGGCCGCCAACCTGCCCGGCTGGTGGCAGTTGCTGCGCCAGTCGCCGCTGCAACTGCGCGAGGGTGGCACCCGCCCCGACTCTCATCCGGGGCGCCGACGCCTGCTGGCCCTGGCCATACTGCTGCTGTGCGCCATTTGCCTGTGGCTGCCCCAGACCGGCCTGCCTGGCGCCCTGCTCATCGCCGGTGGCTGGCTGCTCGCCATGGCGCTCGCCCTGCCCGATGCCCTGCGCGCCCTGCTGGGGCGGCTGCGCGGGCACGGCCCCCTCAGCGTCCGACTCGGGGTGGCCGAAACCCAATACCATCTGGATCGCACCGCCATCGCCGTGATGGCGTTGCAGCTTGCCATAGCCGCGGCCATCGGCATCGGGGTCATGGTGTCGAGCTTTCGCTCGAGCGTGGAGATCTGGCTCGGCCAGCGGCTCGCCGCCGACCTCTATGTCAGCGCCCCCAAGGGGGTGGCAGGCAGCAGAGGCCAGCTGAGCGAGCAGACCCTGACCGCCATACTCGCCGAGCCGGACGTGCGTGCCGCCTCGCGCCGCGCCGTGCATCCCGCCCGCTGGCAGGGGCAGCCCATAGAGTGGGCGCAGATGGACTTTATCCCCGAGCTCAAGGCCGCCTACCCCTTGCTCGCCGGGCGCTGGCCCGCCACCCCCGACGAGGTGCTGGCGAGCGAGCCGCTCACTGTGCGCCTCGGAGTCAAAGTGGGTCAGACCCTCGAAGTAACGAGCGAAGGGGGGCCAAGGGCCCTCACCGTCACCGGCGTCTATCAGGATTACGGCAGCGACAAGGGGCAGATACTGCACGCCTTCGAAGGGGGCGCGGTGCAATCCCTCGCCCTCTTCAGCACGGACCCCGAGGGCCTAAGCGATCGGCTGCGCGCCCGTTTTGGCGAGCGGGTGAACCTGCTGCCCGCCCCCGCCATCCACGCCGCGGCGCTTAAGGTGTTCGATCAGACCTTCGTGGTGACCGAGCTGCTGAAACTGCTGATCCTCGGCATCGCCTTTGTCGGCATCGGCTCCGCCTTTATGGTGCTGGGGCTGGCCAGACGCGGGGAGTTGCAGACACTGCAGAGCCTTGGGATTGGCCCCCGCCACTGCCGCCGCCTGCTGGTGTGGCAAGGGGCGGGATTGGGGCTGCTCACGGCGCTCCTGGCCCTGCCGGTGGGCTATGGCCTCGCCTGGGTGCTGATTGAGGTGGTCAACCCCCGCGCCTTTGGCTGGCGCCTCGCCTTCGAGGCCGCCCCCTTGCACGCCGTCACGGCGCTCTTGCTCGCCCCCCTGTGCGGAGCGCTCGCCTCCTGGTATGCCGCAAGGAGAGTGGTATGAAATTGAGTTGGAAGTGGCCTCTGATGATTGCCTGTATCCTCCATGGCGCTGCGGTCGGTGCCAGCGATCTGGGCACCCTGCTCGGGGGCGGCAGCGATCAGTTCAAGAAGGCCTTGCCGGGCCAGCCCATCCGCTTGCCCGCCGATCACGGCTCCCACCCGGACTACAGATCCGAGTGGTGGTATCTCACCGGCAACCTGAAAGACGAGCAGGGGCGCGATTACGGCATCCAGTGGACCCTGTTTCGGCAAGGTATCGAGCAGCAGATAACATCGGACAACCCCTGGCTCAGCCCCCAGCTCTGGCTGGCCCAGTTCGCCATCACGGATCTCGCCCGTGGCAGCCACCACCAGGATGAGCGCACCAGCCGCCAGGGGCCGGGGCTCGCCGGCGCCAGCGGCGGCGAATATTGGCTAAGAGAGTGGCGGCTTGCCTCTGAAGGGGAATCGCTCTTTCCCGCCACCTTGAAGGTGCAGAGCAAGATGGGTGAGCTGAACCTCAAGGTGAGCGCCGCCAAGCCTGTGGTGCTGCAAGGCAAAGCGGGTTACAGCGAGAAGAGCCCGGGCAACGCCTCCTTCTACTACTCCTACCCGCGCCTGACACTTAGCGGCACTTTGACCCTGGAGGGGGAGACCCGCACCGTCACGGGCCAGGGGTGGTTTGATCACGAGTGGAGCAGCTCGGTATTGGCCCAGTGGCAATCGGGCTGGGACTGGTTCTCCCTGCAACTTGCCGATGGCCGCGAGCTGATGCTGTTTCGCCTGCGCACCAAGGAAGGTCGTCCCGAACCGGAGAACCGCTACGGCATACTGATCGAGCGCGATGGCAGCAGCCGAGTGCTGCCCCCGGAATCCATTGTCCTCACCCCCGGTAAAACCTGGCGAGGCCCCAAGGGGCAAGACTACCCCGTCGAGTGGCAGCTTAAGGCTGGAGATCTGAACCTTACCATCCGTGCCCGCCAACCCAATCAGGCCATGACGGGGCGTTTTGACTATTGGGAGGGAGCCGTGACTGTGGAGGGAGATGCCCAAGGGCTGGGCTATCTGGAGATGACGGGGTATTAAGCCCCCAGTTTATGGCCGCGTCCCCTGCTACCACTTTCTTGTTCACCAGCCCCAACTATCTTGGTAGACCTCCGTCAAAATCTGACCGACATCAAGATTTCATTCAAATCCCACGAGTTAGCTGCGCTTTCACTCAACAAGGCTGGCCTGCATTTGATACCATGCTCGTCTGGCACTCATAGCCGCCAAAGCGGCCCAGGAACACCTATGATAACCTCTCTTCAATCTGGTTAGACGCAGTACTCAGGGAGTTGAAACCCCATGCGGTAGCTATACCGAGAATGTGAGGTGAAATCAGCCAACTAGATAAATATCACCCTCTTCCCGAAGAAAGCACTTTAAAATTACTAATTACCAACCTCTTTTATCATCATGCAAGTACTCATGTGAGGATATTGTGGAACTAAGATTAATTCCAGCAGCCGTAATATTCACAGGCTCATATTTACCTTTGAGCATGATACTTTTATCCCAAGATTTTAAATATGAAATGATGGGACTTGATTTTTGTTCAGAACCCTTTGGTCAGTTAGAAAAATGCGCAATCCCTTTTGCAAATCCTGCATTATCTATTGGCTTCTTTCTCCTATGCTTAGCATGCTTTATTGTTACAATAATCACCCTTAGAATAAAAACCCCCTCGCAGAGAATACTGATAAAGGAAGTTAAGCATATACCAACCGATCTAATGAACTATGTATTACCCTACGTTGTATCCTTTATGAGCATTCAGTATTCAGAAATTAGTAAATTTATTGGGTTTATTGTTTTTCTTTTCTGGTTGTTTTGGCTGTCATATAAGTCAGGGCAAATTATACTTAACCCAATACTCATTGCTCTTGGGTGGAAACTATACGAAATAAAGTACAGTTTTGTCGGTAGCCCTAACGACTTAGTAGCTAAGTCATTAGGACGAACAGAATTTGAACCAAATAAGTTTTATGAGATAGAAACAATTCAAGATATAATTATCAAAAAGGAATAGATTGTGGCAAACATTGAAGATTTACATAATTTTGACATTCAAAACTCTCAAGTTAATTTATGGGTTTTTAAAAAATCAACCTCTGGAAATCCACCACAGTATAAAGTCAGCAGTTATTGGGTTAGCTTAAGTAATGATGTAATTCAGAAACTAAAAGACACAGCAGTACAGTGTCGCGCAGCTATGACTGAAACCATAGAATATAGTTTGCTAGCTCAAAATAATGAAGGTAGTGCATTATTAATTCCAGCCATTGAAACACACGCAGATAAGATCATATCGGAGTCATTAGATCAGACACCGGCAAAACAGGTTAAAAAAATAACTCGAATGCAAAATGCGGCTTTTTATGCAGTTAAAATTTCCTGTGCCACAGGAAATTTGTATTGTGTAAAAAAATCTGATGACTCTTGGAAAACAAAGAAACGCACTGGGAGCATTAACACTCTTTTTAAAGCTAACATCCTAGAAATTGATGACTCGCCAACTTTCAATCTAGCCAAAAACTTTGATTTTTTTATTTTAGATGACCATATATTCATTTCCAACAAACGTTTTTTTGAATCCATTCTTAATTACAAAGAAGCTCATACTACAGATTTCTCAGAGTTATTTTTAGAACCTGACTTTAAAAAAATCTTCACCGAATTAGAAGTAATGAAAACGTACATTGGAAATAATGCAATCCAGCTTCGCAGAACCTCCTCTATTCGCCAAAAAGGAAATTATCTAGATCCAGTTTTCATGCAGAATCTAAGAGCTGAGCATGCTAATTTTGGATTAAAAATAATCTTCGACAAGGATGGAAAAATATCACCTACTATTGAAACATGCCCAGATATATTCAAAGCATTGTTAGACCATAGATTGAAGTCACATTTTTCAGGGAGAATTTACGATGTCCAAAGCACGGAAAATATTATTCCAACTCCCTAGGGTCGTAGGTGGAATTATTGTACTTCGCTTTGCTCTGCCCAACCGACCCAATTAAATGAGCTACGCCACTACAGTTTGACTGGATATAAACGCCAGCGACTGCCGATTGAAATGCTCCGGCTGCTCCACATTGCAGACGTGGCCGCAGTTTTCGATGATCTCGAGCTGGCTGTAGGGGTCGCGGGCCACCTGCTCGCGCACCGGGGCGAGGAACATATGATCCTCCTCCCCCATCACATAGAGGGTCGGGATCGGCAAGGCGCGCTCCTTGAAGTAGCGCATCAGGGGGTTGACCTCGGTGGCGAGGCGGAACCAGCGTTTGAACTCCTTCTGGCACAATTTCCGGGCCTCGCGCACGAAGAGGTTGCGGGACTCCTGATGGTGCTGGCGCGGCATGATGATGAAGGCGAACAAGCGGTAGAGCCACATGTAGGGCAGTATGTGCTGGCCGACCCGGCCAAGCTGCACCAGCACCCGGGAGCGGATGTCGAGGCGCAGTATGGCGCCGCCGAGCACCATGCTCTTGACCCGCTCCGGGCAGAGTTCCGCCAGGCTGCGAATGAGGATGGTACCCAGCGAGATGCCGACAAAATGCGCGCGGGGAATGCGCAGATGATCCATCAGCCGCACTATGTCCTCGGTCACGGCCCTGAAACTGTAGTGACCCTTGACCACCTGTTGCAGCTGGTTGGACTGGCCGTGGCCGCGCAGGTCCAGCAGCAGCACGTTGAAGTGCTCCCGATAGGCGCGCAGCTGCTTGAACCAGATGGAGGAGCTGCCGCCGGCGCCATGCACGAACACCACCCAATCCCGCTCGGGGCCAAGCTCAAAGGTCTTGTGGTACAACATCTTATGGGCTCTCTGGGGGTTGGGGGATATACTCGGCAGGCATATTAACAGAAGGGGCGCCCCGCTGAATATGCTGCCACCCATCATCGGACCAGCATGGAGTCCTGTATGAGCCTTGCATCGTTACGTGAATTTCTGCTAAGCCAGCCCGGCGCCACCGAAGATACGCCCTTTGGCCCCGAGTTCCTGGTCTATCGCATCGCCGGCAAGATGTTCGCGCTGGTGAACTGGCAGGCAGCGCCGCTGACCATCAACCTCAAATGCGAGCCGGAACTGGCGCTGCTGCTGCGGGAGATCCACCCCGAAGTGAAACCCGGCTGGCACATGAACAAGCAGCACTGGAATACGGTCACGCTAGGCGAGAGCCTCGACGCCGAGCTCTGGCAGGGCTGGATTGAGCATTCCTATCAGCGGGTGGTGGCGGGTTTGCCCAAAGCCAAGCGGCCCCAGGCACCGACCTCATGAATCAGGGCAGTATGAACAAGATGCCAACCCCGCTCAATCCAGCGTTTGTCCGCATAGTGGCGCTCAATGAGCAGCATATCCCGCTGCTGTGCGCCCTGTTCGAACAATCGGTGCGCCGCCTCGGCCCCGAACACTACAGCCCGGAGCAGGTCGAGCAGTGGGCGCTGGGCGCCCGCCATCCCGGCCTTGCCAGCCAACTGCGGGAACACCACGGCTGGGTGATTGAACTGGCGGAGGAAAAAGACGAAGTACAGATGACGGGACTGGATGCGGAGCAAGCCAGACCCCTTGGCTTTGTCACCTTAAGTGATAACGGCCACCTCAGCCTGCTCTATGTGAGCCCGGACTATCAGCGCCAGGGGCTCGGCAGCCGCCTGCTCGAGACCGCGCTGCAGGCTGCCCGTCGACTCGGCCTGCGCACCCTCACCACGGAAGCCAGCGCCTTTAGCCATCCGCTGTTTCTGCGCCACGGCTTCGAGCTGGCCGGATTGGAAACCGTGGAGCGCGGCGGGGTCAGTTTTATCCGCCACCGCCTCCACTGCCGCTTGCCAAGCTAGGGCCAGCCACTAAAATACCCCCAGTTTTCCCATAGCAATCAATGAAGGCAGCCATCATGGTGGTAGAGAGCGAAGGTTATATCGCGCTGGTAGAGTATCTGGTCGAGAGTCTGGGACTGTTCGAGAGCCAGCAGCAGGGCACGGGCAACCAGACCATCGAGGATCTGGTGAGCGGTCGGGTGGCCGACAACCTGATGGCCATCTGCGAGCAGAACCCCCAGCTCGATCCCAAGGTACGCTTCATGATCATGCAGGAAGCCGACGCCGTGGTGGCCGATCTGGAAGAGGTGCTCTCCGCCGTCTGGCTGCGCGCGCCGACCCCGCCACAGCAGGACTTCCTCAATGAATTCATCGATCTCATCAAGAACCTGTTCGACAGCACCATCGGCTAGGCCGCGCGCTTAAGACGCCCTCTCCCGCACATTCCCACCCTGGCACCACGCCAAATGAAAAGGGCCGCCTCATCGGGCAGCCCTGCTTGCTATCATTTTCAATTCATCGCGCTTGTCTAAGTTGAATGAATATCGAGGCAAGAAATGTGTCTGGTCTTGGCTACCATCCATGGTAGCTACCGGGTTAGTCAACCGAAGTTCTGTTAAGTTCCCGGCCATGACAGATTTTTTAAAGATTTTTTTCAATCTGATGAAAAGAGCGTCATTCAACGCTCTTTTTTGCCACCCTCAGCGATTCAGGCTGGGTGGCAGACAGACCCCGATCCCGCCCAGGCCGCAGTAACCTTCCGGGTTCTTCTCCAGATATTGCTGATGGTAATCCTCGGCGTAATAGAAAGGCGCCAGCGGCAGGATGCGGGTGCTGATGGTGCGAGCGTCACCGCTCGCCATCATCGCCTGCTGGTAGGCGGCCTGGCTCTGCTGGGCGATGGCCTCCTGGCTGTCGTCCCCATAGAAGATCACCGAGCGGTACTGAGTGCCGATGTCACCGCCCTGGCGCATGCCCTGGGCCGGATCGTGCTGCTCCCAGAACAGCTTGAGCAGATCCCCGTAGCTGATGACCTTGGGATCGAACACCACCTGCACCGTCTCCGCATGACCGGTCAGGCCGCTGCACACCTCCTTGTAGGTGGGGTTGGGGGTCAGGCCACCCTGATAGCCGGCGGCGGTGGAATAGACGCCGGGCTGTTGCCAGAACAGGCGCTCCACGCCCCAGAAGCAGCCCATGCCAAACCAGGCAAGCTCCATTCCCTCGGGCCAGGGGCCCTGGGTCGGGTGACCATTCACCGCATGTTGCTGGCCTATCACCAGCGCCTCCCGACGACCCGGCAGCGCCTCTGCCGGTGAAATAATCTGCTCCATCTGCCCTGTCCTTGTATAAAAACGCGCGTATCGCCGCGACTGACGAAAAGGAATATCGAAGATAACAGGTTATCGGGGCGGATCAACCGGGAGCGCGGCCACACGAGGGTTAAGCCGATCCCCGCTGGACTTGGCCCCTTCGCAAGGACTCCTCGGCGCCCCGGCCGGATAAAAAGGAGGCAACAAATCCGAGAAACCAATATTTAGTCTTGATTTGTGAATTTATTTTCATATATTGAGCGAATTGCTGTTTTTTATGGAAGAAATCTCAAGTGCGTGAACGCGAACCCAGCCTGGTCTATGCCTTTCGGCAGTCTACCCCCTATGTCAACGTGCATCGGGGGGCCACCTTCGTGCTGATGATGGGCGGGGAAGCCATCTGCCACCCCAATTTTGCCAACATCGTCAGCGACATCGCCCTGCTGCAGACCCTCGGCATTCGTCTGGTGCTGGTGTTCGGCTCGCGCCCGCAAAATGACGAAGCGCTGGCCCGCGCCGGTATTGAGGCGCAATACCACAGGCGGATCAGAGTCACCGATGACGAGAGCTTCGCCCTCATCAAACAGGTGTGTGGCGGCCTGCAGTACGACATCACTGCCCAGCTCTCCATGGGGCTGGCCAACACCCCCATGCAAGGGGCGCGCATCAGCGTGGTGAGCGGCAACTTCGTCACCGCCCAGCCCCTCGGGGTGGAAGATGGCATCGACTACTGCCACAGCGGCCGGGTGCGCCGCATCGACGTGGAGGGGATAGGCCGCCAGCTGGATCAGCAGGGGCTGGTGCTCATCTCCCCCATCGGCTGCTCGGTCACCGGCGAGAGCTTCAACCTGAGCTCGGAAGAGGTGGCACGGCGGGTGGCGGTGGATCTCAAAGCCGACAAGCTCATCTGTTTCAGCAGCACCCAGGGGGTCATGGACAGCCACGGTGAGGCCATCTCCGAGCTTTTCCCCGAGCAGGCCGAAGAACTCCTGGTGGAGCTGGAGCAGGCTGGCGAGGAGATGTCCGGCACCGCCCGCTACCTGCGCGCCGCCATCGCCTCCTGCCGCGGTGGCGTGCCCCGCTCCCACCTGGTGAGCTACCAGGATGACGGCGCCATGCTGCAGGAGCTGTTCAGCCGCGATGGCCTCGGCACCCAGATAGTGCGCGAAAGCGCCGAGCGGGCGCGGGCCGCCACCATCGAAGACATCGGCGGCATCCTGGATCTCATCCGCCCTCTGGAGGAGGAAGGCATACTGGTGCGTCGCTCCCGCGAGCAGCTGGAGATGGAGATCGACAAGTTCACCATCATAGAGCGCGACGGCCTCATCATCGGCTGTGCCGCCCTCTACTGCTTCATGGAGGAGGCGATGGCGGAGATGGCCTGCGTCGCCATCCATCCCGAGTACCGCAACTCCAACCGGGGGGATCAGCTGGTCGCCAAGGTAGCCGAGCGGGCCAAACGGCTCGGGATCCGCCGCTTGTTCGTGCTTACCACCCGCTCCATTCACTGGTTCCGGGAGCGGGGCTTCGAGCCACTGGAGGTGGAGGACTTGCCGGTCGAGCGGCAGCGGCTCTACAACTGGCAGCGCCGCTCCAAGGTACTGTCCAGGACTATCCTGTAACACTTTGTACAAGCCTCGCTTGTAACTGATTGATCTTGTGCCGGGTTCTGACCAATTGTTGATTTTTTTATTAACTCGGTTGACAGTGCAATCCAGTGCAGGGTATTTCTACATGCATGCCACCTTCCAAGGTGGCACCAGAAGAGGAGCGCTGCCCAGGCAGCCCAAGGGAGGACGCCAGAGTCCGATGAGCTTGGGTCAGGGGGAGCAGCGCCGAGACGAGGCAGGTCACTGGACACCGCCACGTCGGCTGCGGGGGCTGAATCCCCCGGGTTGTCATCGGTCGTGTGCATCCCACAGGTATCCAGTTGGATTCTTGTGGGATGGGCACCGCGGGTGGAGTGCTTCTGGCCGGGATCCTCGCGCTTTCCTGCCATTTCAGCCTCCTCCTCTCTTTTGCCTGATAAAACTGGCTTTTCACCTTAAGACTGGAGTATGCAATGAGCCCGATCAACGTCGCCAAATTTGGCGGAACCAGTGTCGCCGATGCCGCGGCCATGAACCATTGCGCCGACGTGGTGCTGGCCAATCCGGCGACCCGGGTGGTGGTGCTGAGCGCCAGCGCCGGTGTCACCAACCTGTTGGTGAGCCTGGCCCAGGGTGAACTCGACGAGGCGGGCCAGGACGCCCAGCTCGCCAAGCTGGCCGAGATCCAGCAGGCCATCCTGACTGCCCTCGGCAACCCAGGCGAGGTCAGCGCCCTCATCCACGCCCAGCTCGGCGAGATCCGCACCATGGCCCGCCAGGCCAGCCAGCACACGGATGCGGAGCTGGCGGACAGGCTCATCGCCTGTGGCGAGCTGATGTCCACTCGCCTGTTCACCGAGCTCCTGCACCAGCGCGGGATCAAGGCCCATTGGCAGGATGTGCGCCAACTGATGCGCACCGACAGCCGCTTTGGCAAGGCGAGCGTTGACTTGGCCGCCACCCGCACGCTCTGTCAGAGCAAGATAGGCCCGGTGCTCGGCGACAGCCTCATCATCACCCAGGGTTTCATCGGCGCCGATGCCGATGGCCGCACCACCACCCTGGGGCGCGGTGGCTCCGACTACAGCGCGGCCCTGCTGGCCGAGGCGCTGGATGCGGCCAGCATCGAGATCTGGACCGACGTGCCCGGTATCTACACCACGGATCCCCGGCTGGTGACCCGGGCCCGCCCCATCCCCGAAATCAGCTTTGTGGAGGCGGCCGAGATGGCCACCTTCGGCGCCAAGGTGCTGCACCCGGCCACCCTGCAACCGGCCCTGCGCCAGGACATCCCGGTGTTCGTCGGCTCCGCCAAGGATCCGGCCGCCGGTGGCACCTGGATCCGCGCCAGCACCAGCACCAACCCGCTGTTCCGGGCCGTGGCCCTGCGCCGCCAGCAGGTGCTGGTGACGTTGCACAGCCTCAACATGTTCCACGCCTACGGCTTCCTGGCCGAGGTGTTCGGCATCCTGGCCCGCCACCGCATCTCGGTGGATCTCATCACCACCTCCGAGGTAAGCGTGTCGCTGACCCTGGATCACACCGGCAGCCAGAGCAACGGCGAGCCCATCCTCAGCGACAAGGTGCTGGCGGAGCTCGGCCAGCTGTGCAAGGTGGAAGTGGAGACCGGCTTCGCGCTGGTGGCGCTCATCGGCAACCGGATGAGCGAGGCCGTCGGGGTCGGCAGCCAGGTGTTCGATGCCATCCGCGAGCACAACATCCGCATGATCTGCTATGGCGCCAGCGCCCACAACCTCTGCTTCCTGGTGAAAGAGGGCGAGGCTGGTCACATCGTCAACCGCCTCCATCAGGAGTTGCTCGACTAGCCACGGCTGGCGAGCCGTCATGAGAAAGAGGGGCCTTGGCCCCTCTTTTTTTGACTCCGCAAATTTTGACACCGCAAGCCCGGCTAGGCGGTGGCGTGACCCGCCCCCGAGGCGACCCGGGTGGATGGCGGCAACTGGTAGGCGCGGATCTGCTCGCGCAGGCCGGCGAGCTTTTGCAAGAGCCCGGTCTGGCCGAGCCCGGCATCGTCGGGTCCCAGATTGTCGACCAGGGCGGGGAAGTGTTCCCCCACCGCCATCTCCAGCCAGTCGAGGCGACGCAGGGTGAGCGGGCCGCAGCTCTTGCCGCTGAGATCGTCCAGGATGTCGAGCCGATGGCTGCGATACATGTCGCGCCACCAGTTGGCGGCGAGCGCCTCGCCGCTCGCCAGCGCCGCGCTCCACTCTCCCACCAGCCCTTGCAGCCGCGCCAGCACGGCGGCGCTGGCCCCCTCCCGATTCAGGTATTGCAGCTCGGATTTGGCCCAGGCCAGGCACAGCTCGCGCCAGTGGCGAAACTGTGGCATGGGATCGACTTCATCCAGCCAGAGACCGGACAGGGTGCGGGTCTCCAGCCGCTCAGGCACGTGAAATTCCGGATCGGACAGGCCGTTGGAGTTGAATTCGTGGCGGGGATCGAAGGGCCACATGTAACCAAAGTCGAACACCGAGATCTGCTGACCGTCGTCGAGCAGGTTGCCCGGGCTCGGATCCCAGTCAAACCAGCCCCAGTGGGCAAGCTCGGCCTCGATGGCCAGCATCTGCGCCAGGTTGCGCTCATTGAGGCTGTGTACCGGGTCTCCTCTGAGCCAGGGGGAAACCAGCACCCCGGCCCGGGCCGAGCCGAAGCTGGTACAGACCACGTTGGAGAGGATGGTGGGGTGCAGTTCACGCAGGCTCTCGATCTCACGGCGCCGCTCCAGCTCGGTGAGGAAGGCGGTCTGGCCATCGACATTGGCTACCAGGGACTCCTGCCGACGCCGCTTCAGGCACCAGTGATGGTCTTCCACCTTGAGGTGGAACACCTCGGCGGTGAGCCCGTGACCATAGACCTTGATCACATCCGGGTGCCCCTCGGCCAGCCTGAGCAATTGCGCAAGCGGCAGGGGGCAATCGCGCTCGCGCCCGATCCGGATCTCCTCTTTGTTCTCCAGCATCTGGAGCAACCTTGCCTGACGTGCCGCAACCTTGGGATTCATACATGTACCTCCGTCCATATTGAGAGACTAAGCAGCAAGGTGGCGGCAGACCAGCGGCAAAGCGTCATGATGCCGCTTTCATCACAGAATGAATCTGCCCGCAGGATCGGGATCACAATTTGCACGTCGCGGCCGTCACACAATATTCATCCCGTCGTCATTGAATTGACATCGAGGAACAAGCCCAGCACCATCGGGTCAAAATAGATACAGTCGCCCGCGCGATCCCACCCGCTCCAAGGATGAGCTTTTTATGAATGCCCCCCTCTTGGCTCGCAGCTCTCCCCCCTCATCGCCTCTGGCCAGGTTGCTGTTTGGCCTGCTGGCCGCCCTGCTGCTGCTGACCCTGGCCCTGCCGGTGCTCAACCCCGGCAGCTGGCTCGGGCGTGCAGAGCCGCTGATCCTGGGGCCCGCCGATCAGCCGCTCGCCACCCTCAAGCGTCACAGTCTGCTCTACAAGAGTGACAGTCGTGGTCTCTATCTGGTGGTGCGCAGCCAGTGGCAGCTGCTCAAGCCATTGCAGGCGGGGGACAAGGTGCGGGTCGAGCTGCTCAACGACAAGGGCGTTCGCATCGATCAGCTGAGCCAGGCGGTGGAGAAGCGGCAAAAATGCCGCAAGGAGCGCTGCACCCTGGATCTCAACAGCACGCTCAGGGCGCCGGATGATGCCCTGGACAGCCGCTACCAGCTGCGCATCGGCCTGCTGCTCAAAGACAGACCGGAGAGCGCCGAGTACAGCCAGATCCTGCAGACCCTGCCGGAGCGCGGCTTCAATCTGACCTATCTGATGGTCAGCCTGCTGCTGGTGCTGCTGGCGAGCGCCGCCGCGCTCAGGGTACTGATGCCCAGGCTGCGCCAGAGCTATGGCGCCCGGGTCCTTGGCAGCCTGCTGCTCGGCAACCTCACCTTCGTGCTGCTGCACGGCTTCGTGGTGTTCAAACTGGGGGAGTTTCTGCTCTGGTCCGATTTTCGTACCGAGCACTATTACCTGGCCTGGGGCAGCATGGTGCTAGGCTGGAGCCTGTGCGCCCTGGCGGGCTTCAACCTCTACATGGGGCTGGTATTCACTGCCCTGTCCGGCATAGGCCTGCTCGCCAACTTCATGAAGATCGCCATCTACGGGGTGCCCCTTGGGGGCGACGATCTCGGCAACCTGCTGGCGCTGGTACATATACTGCTCGATCAGCACCCGGTGTTGCCGGTGCTCGCCGTGCTGGGGCTGCTGTTTGTGTGCTGGCGCTTCGCCCTGTCCCGCTGGGTACTGCGCACTGCCGCCGCCACCGCCGCCTTCTTCGCGCTCTGCGTGTTCGCCACCCAGACCGGCAACAAGCTGCTGGGGGCCAACGTGCGCTATGTGGACAGGGCGGTGAATTATCACCGCGACATCATCCGTTCCGGCCCCGGCCTCTACCTGTTCAGCCTGGTGGACGAGATGCTGCAAAGCGGCAACGTCTTCCGCTATCCCTTGCAGATCAACGAGCGCACCCCTGAGCTCGGCCACCGAGATCCCGTCCAGTCGGCCCAGCGCCCGTCTCCCCGTTTCGATCTGGTGATCGTGCTGCAATACGAGTCGCTCTGGCTCGACTGGCAAGGCAAGATCTGCGCCCCCGCTCCCACCCTGAACCTGCCCGTCGGGGTGCAGCATTGGCAAAAGACCATCCACTCCCCCACCACCGGCGGCATGACGGTGCTGGCGGAGTTCGAGATGAACACCGGCCTGCCGGTGGGCCTGCTCAAGCAGGGGGTGGTGCCCTACTACTACCTGTCGGACAAGGTACCGGGGCTCGCGAACAGCGCGAAGCAGAGCGGCTACAAGACCCTGTTCGCTCACCCCTATGTGGAGAAGTTCTGGGGCCGTGCCAAGGCCATACCGGCGCTGGGGTATGAGGAGCGCTGGTTCGATACCCGCTTCACCAGCCTCGAGCACAAGGGGCTCTACATCTCGGACGATGCCCTGATCTCTCACCTGCTCAAGCGCAGCGAGCAAGACAGCCAGCCGCTCTTTGCCTACGCGGTCACCATGCAGGGCCACGGCCCCTTCGACGGGGATCGCTATCAGGCCCAGCAGATGGACAAGGCCTGCCCGGATCAGAGTGAGGCCGACCGGCAGTTGCTCAACACCTACTACACCGGGGTGGTGGATGCCATGGCCTCCCTGGAGCGGCTGCTCAGGAGCCTCGATGCCTCCGATAAACGCTACCTGGTGGTGGCCTTCGGCGATCACCAGCCCTTCCTGATGTCGGCGGGCAAGGACATTCACGGCGCCAAGCCGCCCCGCGATGCCGCCTACCAGATCCCCATGATGGCCTTCACCCGCAACGATGGCGGGATCGACCTCGAGCGCCAGTTCGCTCCGGTGCGCCAGCTCTACCAGATGGGTCAGGCCACCCGAGCGCTGCTGGCCGGGGATCTCGCCCCCATCCCGGATCTGGCCCTGCTCCACCCGGTGCTGGGAGAGGAGAAAGGCTTCGATCCCTCGCCCCTGGTGCCGCAGATCCGGGCCAGTTTCCGAGCCGATGCATTGCCCTGAGTTCGATTGAGAGACGAGGTCCGCAGATCCTCGCAACACCTTCAGGGCCGATGCCCTGCCCTGATCATGCCCGGGGTGAAAGCAAAGAGGCCGCATTCGCGGCCTCTTTTTGTTTCTGGCAAGTCCTCGTTAGCGCCACCAGGGCTCGCACAGGCTCAGGCGCTGGGCATCCAGATCCAGCTCGGCTTCGATGCCGAGCGGCACCGTCAGCATGGGGTGAGTGTGGGCGCAGTCGAACTCCGCCAGTATGGGGAAGCCGGGCTCCCCCACCACCTCCAGCAGGATGTCGAGCGGCCGCTTGCCGCTGCCCTGATCATTGAACAGCTCGTGCTTGCCGAGAATGAGGCCACCGACGCGCTCGAATACCCCGCACAGCTTGAGGTGGGCGAAGGAGCGCTCCACCGTCTCCGCCGACATGAGGCTATCTTCCAGCAACAGAATGTCCCCCGTTTCGATCGCCGGCATATAGGGGGAGCCCCAGATCCCCGCCAGGGTGTTGAGGTTGCCGCCGATCAGCCTGCCCCGCACCCGGCCGCTGCCCACCGAGACAAGCCGGTTCCGTTGGCACAGCTTGGCGCGGGTCTGCTGCTCCCAATCCAGCCGCTCCTCGGTCCATTGCGTCGGGGTTGGCACGCAATGGGGCAAGGTTCGCTCCCCGGCGAGGCAGATCTCGGTGAAAGTGGCCAGAGTCTGATCCACCAGCGGTGGCAACTCGCCAAAGGAGGCCACCAGCGCCGGACCGTAGAAGGTTACCAGGCCGGTCTGGGCATGGATGCCGAGCAGCAAGGCGGTCACATCCGAGTAGCCGATGAGGATCTTGGGGTCTCTTCTAAGCGCCTCGTAGTCGAGATAGGGCAGCAGGGAGTTGGAGTTGCTGCCGCCGATGATCGACATGATGCAACGCACATCTGGATCCCGGATGAGGGCATTGAGCTCGGCGGCCCGCCCCGCGATGGAGCCGGAGCGCCAGTGATCCCGCTCACCGGTCAGGCTGCCCGCCTTGAGTTCGAAGCCCTGCGCCGCCAGATACGCCTTGGCGCGGGCGAAGCGGTTCGGCGCCCAGGCGGTGGCCGCGCTGGAGGGAGAGAAGAAACCTATGGTATCGCCGGGTTTGAGCCCGGCGGGCTTGAGCAGCGTCATGGATAAGGCCCCTGTGCTAACACCTTGCTACCGAGCCTGAGGGCCCGATGTCGAGTCTCATCCTAAGCCATCCGCTGGCGCCCCAACAAGGGGCCAGACAGGGCCGATGATGCTAATTTTTGTTTAGAAAAATAGAACGATGAATGGCACTTGTTCATTGGAAATGAACAGAAAATCGGTGCGGGAGCGGTGGATAAGCGCCTCCCCAGGCCCCGGGAGAGCCGTGGGGCCCTCTTCTTGAGGCTCGGCCGTCGATGTCCAAGCCCCTCATCGCGCGGTCCAGAATCCAACGTCATGAAAAAGCCGATCCTGGGATCGGCTTTCGGGACTGCGCTTTGCCGCTTGCTGGCGGCGAGGCGGTCAGATCACCACGGCGGTGCCGCTGATGCTGACCATCAGCATGCTGCCATTTTGCCCCACCACCTCGTAGTCGATGTCGATGCCGACCACGGCGTTGGCACCCAGTGCCTGCGCGCGCTCTTTGAGCTCATCGAAGGCGATCTCGCGGGCCCGGGCCAGCTCTTTCTCGTAGGCACCGGAGCGGCCACCTATGATGTCGCGGATGCCGGCGAACAGATCCTTGAAGATGTTGGCGCCGAGGATGGCTTCGCCCACCACTATGCCGCGGTATTCACGAATGGCCTTGCCTTCCAGGGTGGGGGTCGTTGAGAGGATCATCATAAACTCCAGCTGAGATAATGGGTTCCAGACTACCCCAAAGCCGCGGCCGGCAACATACCCCCACCGCTAATAGCCAGTCGCTCGATAAGGCCTCTCGGCGCCTCTCGGGCTCCAGATCGCGGCCATAAAAAAGGAGAGGCTAGGCCTCTCCTTCTGTCACCTGGCTATCAGACGCCGGCTTAGTGCAGCTTCATGCTCGGGCGCAGCACCCGGTTGATGCGGCCCACCAGCATGATGAGGCCGGTCTTGATGTAGCCGTGCAGGGCGACCTGGTGCATCCGGTAGAGGGAGATGTAGACCATGCGCGCGAGGTAGCCTTCCACCATCATGGAGCCACGCATCAGGTTGCCCATCAGGCTGCCCACGGTGGAGAAGCGGCTCAGGGAGACCAGGGAGCCGTGATCGTGATAGAGGTAGGGCTTGAGCTCGCCACCGTTCATCTTGGCCAGGATGTTCTTGAACGCCTGGCTCGCCATCTGGTGGGCTGACTGGGCGCGGGGCGGCACGAACTTGCCATCCGGCTGCGGGCAGGCGGCGCAGTCGCCGATGACGAAGATGTTCTCGTCACGGGTGGTCTGCAGTGTCTCTTTCACCACCAGCTGGTTGATGCGGTTGGTCTCGAGCCCCGCAATTTCCTTCATGAAGTCCGGCGCCTTGATGCCGGCGGCCCACACCATCAGGTCCGCTTCGATAAGCTCCCCATCCTTGGTGTGCAGCCCCTCGCTGGTGGCTTCGGTGATCATGGTGGCGGTACGCACGTCCACCCCGAGCTTGACCAGCTCCTGGTGAGCGGCGCCGCTGATGCGCTCCGGCAACGCCGGCAGGATGCGGGGACCCGCTTCCACCAGTGTCACCTTGAGGCTGTCGGTGGTGAGGTTCTTGAAGCCGTAGGCATAGAGCTGCTCCACCGCGTTGTAGAGCTCGGCGGAGAGCTCGACCCCGGTGGCGCCGCCGCCGACGATGGCGATCTTCACCTTGTCACCCGGCTGATACTCGGTGGCGAACTGCAGGAAGCGGTTCATCATGCTGTTGTAGAAGCGGTGCGCCTGGGACGGGCTGTCCAGGAAGATGCAGTGATCCTTGATGCCCTTGGTGTTGAAGTCGTTGGAGACGGAGCCGATGGCCATCACCAGCACGTCGTAGGCCACTTCCCGCTCATGCACCACCAGCTCGCCGTTGTCGTCGTGGATCGGCGCCAGCACGATGCGTTTCTCGTCGCGCTTGATGTCGGTCAGGCTGCCCAGCTGGAAGTCGAAGCCGTGGTTCTTGGCATGGGACTGGTAGCTCAGGGCATCGATGCCCGCATCCATGGAGCCGGTGGCCACTTCGTGCAGCAGGGGTTTCCACAGGTGGGTACGGTTGCGATCCACCAGGGTGACCTTGGCCTTGTTCTTCTTGCCAAGCTTGCGGCCCAGGCTGGTCGCCAGCTCCAGACCGCCGGCGCCACCACCGACAACGACAATATTCATCATGATAATTTCCCTTGGTTCCTCAAAACGAAAGGGAGCCACCGGCTCCCTGAAACGAAAACGGTCGACGTGATGGCTCAGGCTTCCTTGAAGGCCTTCATCCGCTGCAGGTGATGCGAGATGTTCTTGAATTTATGGGTCTCGCGATCGTCCCACACGATGTCGTAATAATTTTTCAGCTCACGTTCAGTCTCACGATTATCGCGGATTTCATCCTGGACGGAAAGGATGCACAGGCAGTTCCCTGAATTTTTATTACGAAACTCGGTTACACACTTGGTGCCGATGTCGTCGTACTCTTCCGGCCTGTCTATCCGCCCCTGCATGTTGATCGCCGGGTCGAGATTGGGATTGAAGATCACCTGCTTGATGCCACACAGGAAGCCGATCCGCTCGCTCCAGTAGCCGCCGAGCCCCACGCCGCAGATCAGCGGCTTGGGATCCGTGCTCATGTCGAGCTGCTTCTTCACTTCCTTGAGCAGGTGGCTCATGTCATGGCGGGGGTGAACCGTGCTGTAGTGTACGAAACGCACATCATCATCGATAAACTGCAACTGCAGCACTTTTTCATGGTTGCCGGGGCTGGTGGCATCGAAGCCATGCAGATAGATGATCATGGATAAGACCTCAGAAACTGTGACGGTTCCCTCGAACCTACTCCAGCGGCGGGCCCACGCGCCACCAAAACATCCCACTTTCTTGCTTTGGATCACGCCCCCAGGTACCAGAAAATCCTTTTCCCTTGCCGTTTTGGGCAGATATGACACAGATTCGTCGCTAAGAGATGAAAAACCTCGCCGCCGCAAGCAACGCCAGTCCCGCCATCCTGTCGCGGGACTGGCGTTCTCTTAGACCTGCTCGAAGCGATCCACCGCCGCGGCCACCAGCGCCAGGCTGCCCTGCCAGAAGGCCGCCTCACGGATGTCCTGCCCCAGGTGCTTGGCCACCAGATCCTCGGCGCTCATGCGGCCGGTGTCGCGCAACAGGGCGCGGTACGCCTGGGCCACGTTCGCCTCCCCCTGCGCCTGGCGGCTCATCAGCTGGTGGTAGACCCCGAGGCTGAACAGGTAGCCAAACAGGTAGGGGTAGTTGTAGAAGCCGAAGCCGGCGATGGAAAAGTGCGCCTTGGCGGCCCAGAACATGGGGTGATAGCGCGCCAGGCTCCCTTCGTACCAGCGGCCCCAGGCCTCATCCGTCAGGCTCTTGAGCCGCGCCGCCGGGACATAGCCCTGCTCGCGCTCGGCCACCAGCGCCAGCTCGAACTCGAAGCGGGCCGGGATGTTAACCAGGAAGGTAGCGGCGCCGTCCGCCTCGGCCCAGGCGATGGCCTGGCGCTGCTCCGGGTTCTGGGCCTGTTCGAACAGGGCGCTGCGCACCAGGGTCTCGGCGAAGATGGAGGCGGTCTCCGCCAGGGTCATGGGGTAGCCGCGCTGGCTCATGGGCAGATCGCGGATCAGCCAGTTGTGCCAGGCGTGGCCCAGCTCGTGGGCGAGGGTGATGACGTTGTCCATGGTGCCGGCATAGGTGATGAAGACCCGCGGCTCCACCGGCTCGGCAAACTTGGTGCAGTAGGCACCGGTGCGCCGGTTCGGGGTCGGCGCCGCGTCTATCCAGCCGCGCTCGGCCATCATGCGGGCGAACTCCCCCATCTCGGGATCGAAGCGGGTGAAGGCCGCGGCGATGATGTCGATGGCCTCCTCGAACGCTATGGTCCGGCTGACCGAGGCCGGGGGCGGCGCGAACAGGTCCTCCGGCCCCAGCTCGTCGATGCCGAGCTTGCCGGCCATCAGTGCCAGGGCGCGCTGGCCCAGGCCCCGGGCCCGATAGGTCTCGGCCATCATGGTGTCCAGGGTGGCGCGCTCGATGTGGCTCTGGTGGCAGGAGAGATCCAGCGCATCGAGGCGGCGCACCTTGCCACGCTGGCGGGCCAGCTCCAGGCGCCAGCCGTTGAGGGCATTGAGGATGGCGGCCACCGTCTCCTGCTCCCCTTCCCAGCCGGCGCTGATGGCATCGAAGGCCTCCCGGCGCAGGGCTCTCTCCGGACTGGAGAGCAGGTTGCTCGCCTCGGCCAGCCCCCTCTCCCGCCCATCGATCTGCAGGCGGATCTTGCCCACCAGATCGTTGTAGAGGTTGCCCCAGGCGTGCAGGCCATCGGTACCGAGGCCGATCACCAGCTGCTCGGCCTCCACCGGCAGGCGCTGATCCTGCAGCCGGCGCTCGTGGCGCAGGCGGTAATCCTCCTCCCCCAGCAGCGGATCCTGCATCAGCCGCTCGAATTCGGATTCAGGCAGCCCCAGCATCAGATCCTCCACCGGCGCCAGGGCCTTGAACAGGTCCGCATTGAGGGCGCGGGCACGGGAGGCCAGCTGCTTGGCCAGCGGATCCCGGGCATCCTGACTGCCCTGCGAGGCCGCCAGCACGGCGATGTTCCAGCCGATGTTGCGGATGCGCTGGGCGCGCAGGCGCACCTCGCGCAGGAAATCCTGCAGGGCATCGGCCTGTTCGCGCACCGCCCCTAGCCCATTGATGAAGCCGGTCAGCTCCTCGAGGCTGGCGCGGGCCAGGCTCATGTCCGCCTCCAGCATGGCGCTGTCGAGGGAGGGATAGATATGCTGATTTTGCCACTGCTGTGGGTAGAGAGGTTGTTGCATCGAACGCTCGTTATCAGAAGGGCCTGGCCCGGATGAAATGGGGGGTGGCGCCGGGGCCACGGATAAGGGGTATCAGGGGATGGCTGCGCCTCGATACCCGCAGGATAGTACGAAGGGGGCCGGCGCTTGCCTAGCCCCCATGCGGCTCAACAGACAGATCCGGCGAGGAGCAACGACGACCCCTGTCGGCGGGCCGCCGCTACTTGGCGGGCTTGAGCTTGCTCACCAGGGTCATGGCCAGCACCAACAGCAGGCCCGCCACCACGCCCGCCACCGCGTTGAGCAGGGTCGGCGTCACGGCGGCCAGCACGGCGCCCACGCCAGCCAGGGGGGCAAGGCTGGCAGCAACCTCTTCAATAAGGTGATGCAGGAAGGGCCAGCCATGGACCAGAATGCCGCCACCGACCATGAACATGGCGATGGTGCCGACCAGCGCCAGCAGGTGCATCAGGCGGGGGGCCGTCACCAGCAGGCCGCGCCCCAGCAGGCGGCGCAGGACGCCGGCGTCCGGCTTCTTCAGCAGGTGCAGGCCGATATCGTCCAGCTTGACGATGAGCCCCACCAGGCCATAGACCCCCACCGTCATCAGCAGGGCGATGCCCGCCACCACCGAGATCTGCAGGGAGAGACTGGTGCCCTGTACGGTGCCAAGCGCGATGACGATGATCTCGGCGGAGAGGATGAAGTCGGTGCGAATGGCCCCCTTGATCTTCTGCTGCTCATAGGCCAGCAGATCGTCCGGCACGGGCTCCGCCCCCTGCCCCGACGCTTCGTCGCCGTGGGGCAGAAACTTGTGGGCCAGCTTCTCCGCCCCCTCGAAGCAGAGGTAGGCGCCCCCCAGCATCAGCAGGGGGGTGATGAGCCAGGGCACCAGCACACTGATGGCGATGGCGGCCGGCACCAGGATCAGCTTGTTGCGAAAGGACCCCTTGGCCACCGCCCACACCACCGGCAGCTCCCGCTCGGCGCGCACCCCGGAGACCTGCTCAGCGTTGAGGGCTAGATCGTCCCCCAGCACCCCGGCGGTCTTCTTGGCCGCCGTCTTGGTCATCAGCGCCACGTCATCAAGCACGCTGGCAATATCATCGAGCAGGGCCAACAGACTGGTTCCGGCCATATCAAGCATTCCTCATATCAGTGGTGAGAGCCCCTCGGGCAGATGGCCTGGCGACGACCTTGCGCATCAGGGGTTCCGCATTGCGGGCAAATGATGGCACAGTGTAACGAGAAGCCGCCGTTTCGGCAGCACCCATAGCAGGGTCAATTGACCTTGTTGTTCCCTCCAGCCCCTGGCCAAAGGAATTCCCATGCAACCCTGGCAACCTCTGCTCGATTTCTGGTTTGGCGACGACGCCGATGACGCCCCCCGCGCCGCACGACAGGCCCCGCTCTGGTGGGGGAAAAGTGACGAGACCGACGCCCTGCTCGACACCCGCTTCGGCGAGCTGGCCGAGGCGGCGGCCGCCGGCAAGCTGGACGCCTGGGCCGAAGTGCCCACCGGGCGCCTCGCGCTGATCCTGCTGCTGGACCAACTGCCGCGCAACATCCATCGCGGCACGCCGGCCGCCTTCGCCCAGGACGCCAAGGCGCGCGATCTCTGCCTCAAGGGGCTGTCACTCGGGGCAGACAAGTCCCTCTCCCCGCTGGCACGGGTCTTCTTCTATCTGCCGCTGGAGCATGGGGAATCCCGCGAGCAGCAGGCCAGGAGTGTGGCGCTGTTCGAGGGGCTGGCGGCCGAGCAGGAGGGCAGCCCCGCCGGGGTCACCTTCGCGGGCTTCGCCGACTACGCCCGCCGCCATCAGGTGATCGTCGAGCGCTTCGGCCGCTTCCCCCATCGCAACGCCATCCTGAGCCGCACCGACACGCCGGAGGAGGCGGCCTTCTTGCTGCAACCCGGCTCGGGCTTCTAGGCCCCACCTCAAACCGCAGAGATAAAAAAACGGGCCAGCTGGCCCGTTTTTCATTGTGACATCTCATTGCGATATTAAAGAGGCGTCAGGCCGCCTCGGCCAGGGTCTCTTCCTCTTTCTTCTGATAGGCCTGGGGTGAGAGACCCAGCAGCTCCTGCACCGTGGAGGCGACCGTGATGGAAGATAACGTCCCCACCAGGATGCCGGCGAACAGGGTGAAGGAGAAGCCGTAGAGCGCCTCACCACCGAACAGCAGCAGGGCGCCCACGGTGAACAGGGTGGTGCCCGAGGTGATCATGGTGCGGCTGAAGGTGGCCTTGATCGCCACGTCGGAGCACTCGTGGATCCCCATCTTGGTGCGCGAGCTCAGCAAGTCCCGCAGCCGGTCCGAGATGACGATGCTGTCGTTCAATGAATACCCGATCACCGCCATCAGGCCCGCGATCACGTTGAGATCGAACTCGATGTTGAACAGCGCCAGCAGCCCAAGCGCCACCAGGCCGTCGTGCAGCACCGACACCAGAATGCCGATGGCCTGGCGCCACTCGAAGCGTACCGCCAGGTAGACGGAGATGGCCAGGGAGGCCACCAGCACCGCCAGCATCCCCTGCTGGAACAGCTCGGCGCCCACCTGGGGCCCGACTATAGTGGTGCGCAGCAGCTCCACCGGCAGGTTGAGCTGCTGGCCGAGCATCACCGCCAGCTCTTCGGCCGGCCAGGGCAGCTCGTGGGGGGGCAGTTTGATCAGCCACTCGCCGGGTACGCCGGCGCCACTCAGCTCCACCGCCCCGGCAAGGGGGGCACTGAGCAGGGCGTTGAGCTCATGGGCCTCCTTCAGGGTCTGGATGCGAAACTCCAGCAGGATGCCGCCGGTGAAGTCGAGACCGAGCGACAGCCCGTTGATGGCCAGCACGGCGATGCTGGCGACGGTCAGCAGCACGGAAATCCACAAACCAATGTAACGCCAGCGGGTCAGGCCCATGGAAACGATCATTCTCAGCATTGTTCTACCCTCGGCAACAGGTGACGCAGGATCTCCTGCGGGAGGCAATCGGCGCGGTGCGCGGCGTGATGACACCATGTTCTGGTCATGGTCATACCCTCAGCAGCTTGGCGCTGCTCTTGCCCCACAGGGGGTTGATGATGGCGCGCGTGCCCCAGATGCCGGTCACCATGCTGGAGATGAGCCCCAGGATCAGGGTGATGGAGAAGCCCTGCAGCGGGCCGGAGCCGATGGAGTAGAGCACCACGGCGCAGATCAGGGTGGTGATGTTGGCATCGAAGATGGTGCTGAACGCGGAGCGGTAGCCAAAATCGATGGCATTGGCCAGACTCCCCCCCTCCCGCAGCCTGTCCTTGATCCGCTCGAAGATGAGCACATGGGTATCCACCGCCATGCCGACGGTGAGCACCAGCCCGGCGATCCCCGGCAGGGTCAGCACGGCCCCCGGCAGCACCGCCAGCATGCCCACCTGCATCAGCAGGTTGCCGATGAGCGCGGTGATGGCGACCCAGCCGAACTTGCGGTACCAGGCCATCATGAACAGCATCATGCCGGCCATACCGAACGCCAGGGCGGTGAAGCCCGCCTCGATATTCTGCAAGCCCAGGGTCGGGCCTATGCTGCGCTCTTCCAGGATCTTCAGCGGCGCGGTGAGGGCGCCGGCCCGCAGCAACATGGCGAGCTCCTGGGCCTCGGGCACGCTGGCGAGGCCGGTGATGCGGAACTGGTTACCAAGCGCGGTCTGTATGGTGGCGACGTTGATCACCTCGCTCTGGGCGCGCAGCTTGCCCTGGGCATTGGTCTTGTACTCGGTGAAGACGGTGGCCATGGCGTTGCCCACGTGCTGGCGGCTGAACTGGTTCATCTTGCTGCCCCCCAGGCTGTCGAGCACTATGCTCACCTGGGGCTGACCCATCTCCCCCATGCCCGCCCGGGCATCGACGATGTGCTCGCCGGTCAGCACCGGCTTGCGCACCATGCCCACCGACTGGCCGTTGCGATCCGCCATGACGAAGTTGCTGTCCGGCTTGGCCTGGTAGAAGGCCAGGGACGCGGTGGCACCTATCACCTCTTTCGCCTGCTTGGGGTTGTGCACCCCCGGCAGCTCGATGCGGATGCCGTCCTGACCCTGGCGCTGGACCGAGGCCTCGACGATGCCGAGCTCGTTGATCCGTTTCTTCAGGATCGACAGGTTCTGGGTCACGGCGCTGTTGGCAAGCAGGGTGCGCTCGGCCTCGCTCATCACCAGCCGCAGCTCGTTGCCGCTGCGCTTCTGGGTCCACTGATCCTGACGGGTACCGGCGGCATCCCGGATGATGTTGAGCCAGGGGGTCTCGTCGGCCGCCTCGGGCAGGACGATGCGTACCTCCCCTTCGGCGACCCGGGCCACGTTGGCGCCCCGCAGGCGCGCCTCGCGGAACTGGGTGCGCAGGGTGTCCACCAGGTTCTTGGTCTGGTTGTCGATCACGAAACTGAGATCGACCCCGATCAGCAACTGGGAGCCGCCGCGCAGGTCCAGCCCGAGCTTGATGGGGGCGGCGCCGAGCTGGCTTATCCAGGTCGGGGCATTGGAGTAGAACTCCAGGGTCAGGGCCGCGCTCTCGAAGCCCTGCAGCTCCAGCAGTTGCTTGGCACGCTGCTGATCAGCCTGACTGTCGAACACCAGCTCGACCCGCTCCGGCTGTTGCACCTCTTTGAGCAGGCTGATCTGATGGTCGGCAAACAGGGTGCGCTGCGCCTCGGTCAGGCTGCGCTGACCGTGCAGGCCGAGGGACGGCTGCTCACCGAAGAAGGTGGGCAGGGAATAAAACGCGAAGGTCACCAGCATGAGCAGCAGCAGGGCGTACTGCCACACACTCATGCGGTTCAAGATGGTACGACTCTTATTTCTCATGGCAAAAGCCTCTGTCAGGCGAAGGCGGCGGCGAACACGTCGTTCGCAGCGCGCAAAAAAATGAAACGAGACAGCCTAAGCGTTCACAAAAAGTGAACAGCTAACGAGAGAGGATGAGGCAACAGTTGGCAGTCTGACCCCATCGGAGTCAGGCGAGGAAACTCTGGGAGAAGCGGTACTGCAGGTGTCGGCGCTGCAAGCGCCGGCTATGGATGCTGGCGAAGTGATCGCCAAAGCTGTTTCCGGGGTAGAACAGGGCGGCGTAGAGCAGCATGCCGCACAGCAGCAACAGGATGGCCTGCTGGGACCAGCTCTGCACCAGCTCGTAGACGACCTTATTGGGGGCATTGTCGCTGCGCAGTGAGTGCTCGAGGCGCAGCAGATGATTCTGGTGGGAGCCGACAAATTTGACCACGCCGTCATCGCCGCTGCTGGCGTCGTGGACCACCAGAGCCTGCTCGGATGCGGGCTGATTGCCAGATGCCTTGAGCCCCTCCACCGACAGGGTAGAGAACAAGAGTGCGAGGGTGATGAGCAGGGTCATCGCCGCCAGTTTCACTTTGTCCAGCAGGCTCAAAAAGTTAATTCCCGAATAATAGAAAGGGCAAACTACCATAGCCCTCCAGCAAGGACAAGGGCGGCAGACCCTTCAGCCTGCCGCCCTTGTCCTGGTTGGCGGTTCGGTTTGCGAGCCGGCTCACCCCTTCTGGACCATCTCCTCGAAGTCCTCGGCATAGTCCTTGAGCAGGCTATAGAGGTGGGCGCGCTGAGAGAGATCCATCGACTGGCTGAGGTCGCTCAGCCACTGGATGGTGCGCTGGCGGGACTGATCGGTATAGCCGGTGAAGCGCCCGTCCATCAGGCCATCCCCCTGCTGCAGCAAGCGGGTCAGCTCCTTGCCAAAGTCCGGGCTCTGGCGCTGCTTCATCAGCCGCTCCAGCTCCTTGGTCCAGGCCCCCTGAAACTCGAGCCAGGGGCCCATCATCTCGTATTGCCACTCGGCCCATTGGGCGATGAGCGGCTCCTGGGCCGGCTTGACCTTGCCAATCCAGAACACCAGCCGCTCGTTCATCTTCTCCCGAAAACCCTTGAGCATCTCGGTCTTGGACTCGGTGGCAAAGTCGTGCTGGCGCTCCTGCTGGCGTTTCACCCTGTCCCCCATGAAGTGCGCCACCTGGGCATCGGTCAGGGTACGGGCGAGGCGCACGGTACGGGGAATGGCGTTCTCCAGGGTGCGGGTCAGGCTCGCCTGCGTTTTATCCAGATGCACGGCGACCTGCGCCGGGGTCATGGGGCTCGCCACCGCCTTGGCCAGGGCGTCCAGATCCCTGGCATAGATGGGCAACTCGTGCTGGCGATGCCAGGCCATCAACCCCTTCACCTCCCCATCGAGCAGCGTCTTCTGGCTGCGATCCAGCGAAAAGTAGTCGTCCAGTTGCCAGACGATGGCGGAATCGAGCCAGTAGTAGATAACCCGGGTGGCACAGCCCGTCAGCAGCAGGCAGAGCAGCAACAGGCTCCAGCTGCGCGGTTGACGCCATGAGAAGGTGGTCAGCATGCATGACTCCTGTCAGTGAAGAACCGGGCCTGTGCCCAGCGGAGAATGTTGAAAATAGTTAATATTTTTAGATGGTTATCGAATCACGCTAGCCATAACGCAGATGACCCTCGCGGCGTGGGGTCCACCCTGTCTCACTCCAGTCGTCGACGATTGGTGTCGATCAATGACTGATATTCGGGCCCCGGTTGTTGCTCGCTCATCAACAGGGCCCACAACAGGCCGATGTAGTCGACCCAGGGCAGGAAGGCCTCGGCCTGAAATCCTTTGGCATTGAGCAGCTTATGAGTGCCTCCCCTGCCTTCAAGATAGCAGCTCTCCAACTGGCACTGCTGTTCTTCGCTCCAGCCATGGGTACGCACTATGCTGGCGAGCTCGAAGCCCGGGTGACCGGCGGCACCATACTCCCAGTCGATGACCCAGGGCCTGCTTCCCAACAAATTTGCCGGATTGAGATCGTGGTGGCAAGGGAGCCAGCAATCGTCCGGCTCCCGGCTCGCGAGCAGGCCCCGCTCCAGCGCCGGCAACCAGGCGGGCACTCGGGCCAACCGCGCCCGATAACCGGCGGCGTGGGCGCGCACCGCCATCACCACGTTGGGCAACGCCAAACGGTGCATGCGGCCGAGCACCTCTGCCAGCAGACGGGGTTGTTCCGCCGGCGGGGGCGGCGCATCGGCCCAGTTCGGCTCGTCGCACCAGTCCAGCAGCATCAGACCACAGGCGGGTTCGCTGTGATGGCAAGGCAGGGCCAGCCCCTGCCCCACGGCGCCCTGGTAGAGCTGCCACTCGGTGGCGCGGTCTATGCCGAGGCGCAGGGGATCCGGGTGCCCGCACCGCAAAAAATAGCTGCGCCCCGAGGGGAGGCGCAGCCGGTAGTTGCAGTTGGTCAGGCCAAGACTCAGGGGCTCGAGTCGCCCCTGGCACCAGGGGGCGGGCAGGCTGGCCAGCAGGCTCAGCTCTGCCAGATCCCCGGACTGCCTGTCCGGACGACCTGAAGTCGTGTTCCCCTTACCAGCCAAAGGTCGACTTCTTCGCCTGCTTGCGGATCTCTTTCTGATCGGCCCACAACAGCTCGCCGTTCTCCAGATCCATCAGGTTCATGGTCATCTGGTAGTAGACGTCCTTCACCTTGCCGTTGTCCTTGACGATGCTGGCCAGGTTGCCATAGACCATGTAGCGGGCCCCGGTCTGCTTGCCGAGGCGCACCATGGAGGCGGGATCCACCATGCCGCTGCCCTGCTGGTATTCGAGCTGTTGCTTGACCGCGCTCACCTTGCTCATGTCGACGAAGCGGAACTTGCCCGCCCGCAGCAGCTTGGTGCGGAGGGTGTCGGTGATGGCCTCGGTGTCGATGTGCTCCGAGGTCTTGTTGCGGATGGAGTCCATGAACATCACCGGGCGGCCGCCTGCGGTGATCTCGGCCGTCGCCGGGGAGCTCAGCATGGAGTCCGCCATCTTGTCGGCGATGGCCTGCAGGTCGGAGGAGCCGTAATCCACGGTCACCGTCTCGGTTTCGGTCGCGTCGCCATAGCTGACGGTGGTGCTGGAGCAGCCGCCGAGCAGCAGGGCACCGCTCAGGATCAGCAGGGCATGGTTCATTTTCATCAGTTCGATTCCTCAATCACTTCGCGTACATAGACCCTGTACCCCTGGGCACTCGCGTTCGGCGCCAGGGCAGTCAGGGTGCGGCTCTGGTGGCCGTGGAGCTTGATGGGGGTCCAGCCGCGGCCATCGCTGGCCACCTCCTGACCGCTGCCATCATACCAATAGAACAGGTACTGCAGAGGGTTGTCCCCCGACTGGGTGTTGGTCAGGATCACGTTGACCTGCAGCAGGCCGTTTTGCTCGCGCCGGCTCTGTTCGGTCAGGGTAACGTCGATATTCTGGTGCAGCTCGAGCTGGGCCGCGCCCCCCGCTGGGGCATAGAGTGCCACCCCCGAGGTGTTGGTGGCACAGGCGGACAACAGCAGCATCAGGCCAAAGGCTGCATAACAGGCTTTCATCATCGTCTCCTTGGGATCGTCCCGGTCGGGGGCGATCGATAGGGTGAAAACAGACCGGGCCGGCCGCTAGAGCGGCATTACCCGGGTGGTCAGTCCGGCGCCGAGCCGCTGCACCCACACCAGGGTGGTGCGCCCCTCGTGGATGGTCAGCGGCAGCTGGCGCGCGGCGCTGCCGGCGCCGAGGCTGAGCCGCACCTCGCCGGCAGGCAGCATGCCCTGCCAGCTCGCGGCCTGGGCCGGCAGCGTCACCCAGCTGCGGGTGTCGGCGCGCTCGGACAGGGTGTTGAAGATGCCGACCAGAATATTGCCCACATCGCCCCCCTCCTTGGCGGCGCTGCGCCGCACCTGCTCCTTGGTGAGCAGCCGCAGCGCCTGGCGAGTCAGCATGGCCGGCAGCCGCTCCTGCAGATCCTTGGCGGCCAGCGCCTCGAGGCGCACCAGCGGGCTGGTCTGCCCGCTGCGATTGCCCACGCTCACCGCCAGGGGGCCGGTGTCGCTGGCCCTGTTGTCGTAATAGGGCACAGCCACGGTAAAGGTACGAAAATCCCCGTTTGAGGTGGAGATGGGCAGCGGCAGGAAGAGTTCCCGCCGCGCCGGGATCAAGCCATCTTCAAACAGCACCACCAGCTGGCCCTGATGCTTGGCCAGTGGCGGCGCCTTGCGGCCCAGCTTCTGCTCGGTCGCCTTGAGCTCGTCTTGGGATCCGCGCAGCACCGCGAGGCGCAGCAGGGCATCCTGCAGGCTCTGGTTGTCCGGCGCAATCTGGTAGCCGCGCTGATAGTCGACCCAGGCATCGTTGAGATCCCCGCTCGCCTCGTAGAGCACCCCGGAGAAGTAGAAGGTGTAGGCGTTCTGGAAACCGTTCTTCACCTGGCCGATCAGCCGATCGAGATCCGGCGCCCCGCGCGACATGAGCTGGCGCATCTGCCCCTCGGGGCTGGTGTCCTCCCCCTCCTGTCTGACCGCTTGCACCTCGCCGGCCCGCGCCTTGAGGGCCTGCTCCTGCACCTGGTTGGCGCGGCGCACCTCCACCAGGGCGCCCTCGGCATCTCCCCGCTGCAGGTAATTGAGGGCCTGATAGTGGTGCAGCATGGTGCGCTCGTAATCGGGCACCCGATAGGCCATGGTCTGATCGTTGGTGAGCAGGCTGCCCGCCTGGGCCAGGCCATGGCTCACGCGGTATTCGGCCTGGTTGTCTTCCCAGGCGAGACGGTTGTCGGCGGCGGCGAAGGCCTGCTTGCTGCCCCCGTCCTGGCCGGCGAGCCAGGCGATGCGTCCCTGCTCGAGGCGGTCGAGCACATAGGTGTCGTCCCCCAGTTGGGAGTCGCGCACCTCGGGCAGCGCCTCGGCGCTCTTGCCCTGCAGCAACAAGTTGCGCAGGGGCACCATCTGATCCGAATAGGAGACGAAGATGTCCTGCCAGTGGGAGGCGCAGCCCCCCAGCAGCAGACCGGCCAACAGCAGACCGGTCAAAGAGGCGGGACGCATCACAGGCTGAGCAGCGGCCCCAGCGGCTGACCGCCGACCAGATGCATATGGATGTGGTAGACCTCCTGCCCGCCGTGGCGGTTGCAGTTCATGATGAGGCGATAACCGTTCTCGGCGATCCCGGCCTCGCTCGCCAGCTTGCGGGCCACGGTGAACATCCGGCCCAGCGCCAGCTCGTGATCCGGCTCGACGTCGTTGACGGTGGGGATCAGCACGTTCGGCACGATCAGGATGTGGGTCTTGGCCTTGGGCTGGATGTCGCGAAACGCGGTCACCAGATCGTCTTGATAAAGGATGTCGGCGGGGATCTCTTTGCGGATGATTTTGCTGAAAATGGTTTCTTGCGCCATGGGTAACTCCTTTATATGAAAAAGAAAATTCAAAATAAACCTCAAGCGACTCCCAAAAACGCCGCCAGGGGTCGTCAAGTGTGACACAAGCCGATATTTGGCACAGCCGTTGTCCCAATCCCTTCAGTTATTGTGAAGAATACCGATAGTGAGAATGACGTCCTCCGTACCGCAGGTATCGCCTACCGGCCATGCAGGGTATCAAAGGGACGGGGTACTCAGGCAAGGGACTTTTGCACAGAAAGCGGGACAATAATGAAACAAACCATGTCAGACCTCTCGATCTTACAGAGAGTCTATTTAGGCTTTGCCATCCTGGTCGCCGTGATGGTGGCCAGCTCGGTGCTGACGTTCAAGAGCCAGAGCGAGCTCAATGAGGCGCTGGATCAGGTAACGCAGCAATCCATGCCGCTGGTGCTCGCCAGCAGCCAGACCCAGATAAGCCTGCTCAGCGCCAACAAGTGGCTCACCGACGTGCTGACCGAACAGGATCCCAAGCTGCTGCCGGGAGAAGTGGCCGAGCTGCAGCAGGCCAAGGCCCAGGTCGACAAGATGCTGGCGAGCCTCAAGCTGCAGGTGGCATCACATCCCGAGCTGCAAGGGGAGATGGCCGCCCTCGACAAGCTGGTCGGCGACTACCTGCAGCTGACCCAGACCCTGCCCACCGAGCACGAAGCCCTGCTCACCCGGCTGCACAAGGTCAATCAGGCCAAGGGCCAGTTCCAGGTCAGCCTGCCCCAGTTCAAGAAGAACCTCGGCGACATGATGGTTGCCATCGACGACAGCTTCATCAAGATGCTGTCCGAGACCCTGACCACCAAGCTCTCCGCCATCGAACTCTCCACCATGGATGCCCTCAACCAGAGCATCCCCACCCCCATCGAAGGGGCGCTCAAGCGCAACAAGATGCAGATCGAGAGCTTCAACAGCACCATCAAGGATCTGCAGGGGGAGCTCAAGGATTTTGACAACAACATGGGCCACTACGTCCATGGCTTCGTGCGCGATACCACGGCCAATGAAGGGGTGCTCGCCCAGTACCTGGCGCTGATGAAGCAACAGCAGAGCATGCGTGAGCAGAGCAAGCAGGCGAGCCAGCTCATCGTCGGCATCCAGAACAAGCTGGAGGGGATCACCGCCCAGAGCCAGCAGTTGATGAACAACAGCATCCGCGCCTCCGATCAGGTGCAGACCCGGAGCACCCTCACCCAGGCCATCAGCATCGCCATCGCCATCTTCGTCGCCATCCTGGTCGCCTGCACCCTGGGCAAGGCCATCCGTCGCCCGCTGAAAGAATTGCTGCGGGTGCTGACCGAGGTGACCCAGGGGGACATGACCCAGCGTGTCGGCTTCAAGAGCCAGAACGAATTCGGCCAGCTCGGCAGCCAGCTCAACCTGCTGATCCAGCAGATGGGCGACGTGCTCAGGCAGCTCTCCCTTGCCTCCAACCAGCTCAACAGCGCCGCCCATGACAACCGCCACACCACAGAATCGGTGCGCGCCGATCTGGAGAAACAGCGCCAGGAGACCGCCTCGGTCGCCGCCGCCATGACCCAGATGGAAGCCTCGGTACGGGAGGTGGCCCAGGCCGCCAACCAGACCCTGGAGCGGGTGCAGGATGTGGAGAAGGCGTCACAGATGGGCCGCAAGGTGATGGCCGGCAACATCACCACCACCCATCAACTGGCGGGCAAGCTGCAGCAGACCGGCAAGGTGATCGGTGACGTGAGCGCCATGAGCGGCCAGATTGGCAACATCCTCGACGTCATCCGCGGCATCGCCGAGCAGACCAACTTGCTGGCGCTCAATGCCGCCATCGAGGCGGCCCGTGCCGGTGAGCAGGGTCGCGGCTTCGCGGTGGTGGCGGACGAGGTGCGCAGCCTGGCCGGGCGCACCGCCCAGTCCACCAGCGAGATCCAGACCATGATAGAGAACCTGCAGCAGGGGGTCGCCCGGGCGGTCAACGTCATGCAGGAGTGCTCCCGCGAGATGGACAGCTGCATGGATCAGAGCTCCCAGGCCAACAACGCCATGGAGGAGGTGCAGGGAATAGTGGTGCTGATCAGCGACATGTCGAGCCAGATAGCCTCCGCCGCCGAGCAGCAGCAGGCCACCAGCGCCGACATCGCCACCAACCTCAACCGCATCTCCGACATCTCGGATCTCAACTATCAGGGGATCGAGAAAGTGGCCGAGACCAGCCAGCAACTCGACTCCCTGGCCGAGCAGCAGGAGGGGCTGGTGCAGCGCTTCCGGCTCAGCGCCTGAGCCCTGTCACGAGGCGGTTAGTTAACATCCAGACAGCAAGAAGGCTCCCGAGGGAGCCTTCTTTATCGATGGCGGGCGGATGCCGCTATCAGGCGTAGGCGATGGCGCCTTTGCCGACCCCTTCATAGGCCACGATCTTCACGAACTTGTCCCCCACCAGCTTCTTCACCTCGCGGGCGATATGGTGCGCCAGCAGCTCTATGGTGGTGTCGGTGTCGATCATCTCCACCTCGCTCGCCGGCATGGCGAGCTGGAACAGCCCCTGGGGCGCCACGTACTTGAAGCCCAGGTGATGCTCAGCCAGCTGGGTCTTGGCCAGATCGCTCAGCTCCAGCTCGGACAGGGCCACCTGGTCTTCCAGGGTGCCGAGGTAGATGTCGTTCCAACGCTCGGCCCAGTTCAGCTCCAGCTCTTCGTCCCGCTCCCCATCCACCAGGATTTCGATGGGAGAACGGTGACCGTGGGCGATGCGCTGACAGTTGCCGTCGTGCTTCTTGAGGCCATGGCTGTAGTGGTAGAAGGCGCCTTCGATCTTCTCCTGGCGCAGGGTCAGGGAGAGATCCTTGATGTTGCCAGGCAAGCGCTTGGCCAGCACCCCCAGCAGGTAGCGGGTCACCGACTCCTTGTCCACCTGGGGAGCTGGAATGAAGGCGAACGCCTGGGACGGGCTGCGCAGATGGATGGAGCGAGCCGGGCGCAGCAGATCTACCGTGCACTCGTCGTTGTCCAGCGCGTCTATGTGCACCAGCCCACAGCCGGTAGGCACCAGCAGCTTGTGATCCACCTCTTCATCGATGATCGACTTGATCAGTTTCTTCACCCGGCCGAAGTCCAGCAGCATGCTCATCTCATTGAGCTCGCCGCTCATTTCGACATCGACCAGCCAGCTCTCCCCCACCATGCCACGGCGTTCACACAGATAGCTGGAGTCGATAACGGTCAAATCTCTTACAAATAACTTCATCACTCAGGCCTTGCTACAGAGAAAGTGCGGTTTGGGATATTATGACCCCGGATTATCGGCAAAGGAACTGGAACCCCCCATGAACAAATTGCTTATCAAGAACGCCACCCTGGTCAACGAAGGTCGCATCTATGCCTCCGACGTGCTGATCGAGGGGGAAAGGATCGCCCGTATCGCCCCCCACATCGAGGCAGAGGATGCGGTGGTGATCGATGCCGCTGGCCGTCACCTCATCCCCGGGATGATCGATGATCAGGTCCACTTCCGGGAACCAGGCCTGACCCACAAGGGCACCATCGCCAGTGAATCCCGGGCCGCCGTGGCCGGGGGCACCACCAGCTTCATGGAGATGCCCAACGTCAATCCCCAGACCACCACCATCGACGCCCTCGAAGCGAAATACGAGATAGCCGCCAGGGGCGCCGCCGCCAACTACAGCTTCTATCTGGGTGCCACCAACGACAACCTGGAAGAGATCAAGAAGCTCGATCCCAAGCAGTCCTGCGGCATCAAGATCTTCATGGGTGCCTCCACCGGCAACATGCTGGTGGACAACCAGGAGACCCTGGCCGCCATCTTCCGCGAGAGCCCGGTGATGATAGTCACCCACTGCGAGGACACCCCCTCCATCAAGGTGCTGGAAGACGAGGCCCGCGCCAAGTGGGGCGAGGACGTGCCGATGCGCGAACACGGCCGCATCCGCAGCGCCGATGCCTGCTACAAATCCTCCAGCATGGCGGTCGGCCTCGCGAAAAAATACGGTGCCAAGCTGCACGTGCTGCACCTGACCACGGCCAAGGAGCTATCGCTCTTTACCGCCACCCCGGATCTGAAGGATCTCAAAGACAAGAACATCACCGCCGAGGTGTGCGTCCATCACCTGTTCTTCAACGAGGCGGACTACGACACCCTGGGCAGCCAGATCAAGTGCAACCCGGCAGTGAAGAGCGCGGCGGATCAGCATGCGCTGCTGGATGCGGTGCGCAACGACGTGCTGGACATCATCGCCACCGACCACGCGCCTCACACCTGGGAAGAGAAGCAGAACAGCTATTTCAAGGCGCCGTCCGGCGTGCCCCTGGTGCAGCACTCCCTGCAGGCGCTGCTGGAGCTCTACCACAACGGTGTCTTCTCGCTGGAGACTATCGTCAAGAAGACCTCCCACGCGGTGGCCGAGCGCTTCCAGGTGCAGGATCGCGGCTACATCCGCGAGGGTTATTTCGCCGACCTGGTGCTGCTGGATCTCGGCAAGCCCTATGTGGTCAACGACAGCAACCTGCTCTACCTGTGCGGCTGGTCGCCGTTCAACGGCTATCGCTTCCAGAGCACCGTCGAGATGACCCTGGTCAACGGCCAGATAGCCTGGCAGAACGGCCAGGTTACCGATCAGGTGCTGGGCAAGCGACTGACCTTTAACCGCTGATATGAGCTGTTACCCGCCAGGGTGACAGCTTCCAGAGCGCCATCATTGAGATGACCCTGGTCAACGGCCAGATCGCCTGGCAGAACGGCCAGGTCACCGATCAGGTGCTGGGCAAGCGGCTGACCTTTAACCGCTGATATGAGCTGTTACCCGCCAGGGTGACAGCTTCCAGAGCGCCATCATTGAGATGACCCTGGTCAATGGTCAGATAGCCTGGCAGAACGGTCAGGTCACCGATCAGGTGCTGGGCAAGCGACTGACTTTCAACCGCTGATCCGATACCCGCCGATACCAACGGGCCGCCACCAAGGCGGCCTGTTTTTTTGGCGAATGGCGCTGCTTTAAGCACAGATTGCTCGCAAAGCAGGCAAACGATCTCGGCGCGGGATTTCCCCTGTTGACAGGGCAGGGTCATCTCCATAAACTCAGCCCCCGTCAGCCGAGCTGACTCCGTCGGTGTGTAGCGCAGCCAGGTAGCGCATCTGCATGGGGTGTAGAGGGTCGGAGGTTCGAATCCTCTCACACCGACCAAATTCCCCGCGAAAGGCCTTGTCAAACGACAAGGCCTTTTGTTTTTGTACGGCCAGAAGAACGCAGCCCTCATCGGGTCAGGGAAGGGCGAACAGAGCAGTGCGGCCCCTCATCGACCCAGAGCGATTGTCTCGGCGATCCCGTTGTGCTGTAGTAAAGCCGTGTCTACCCACCGGCCAGCAAGATGTCGCGCCCCTGCCCTCTCTTCCCCTGCCTCGCCCTGTTCGCCAGCCTGCTGCTGAGCCAGCTCGGCGGCTGCGCCACCGCCTATGACAGCGAGAAATCCTTCTGGAACGGCCAGACCGGTTTCTCCCAGACCCGGCTCGGCCCCGATCAATGGCAGCTGGAGTTTGTCGGCAACGATCTGGTGGACAGGGAGACGGCCCGCAAGTACGTGCTCAAGCGGGCGGGGGAGATGGCGCTGGCACAGGGCTATGAATGGGTGCAAGTGCACGAGCTGACCCTGTCACGGGATGCGGTCAGGGTCACCCCCGCCCGCCCCCGGTTCGGGTTCGATGAGTACGAACCTGACACCTTTATGGACGAGATGCACGTGCAGTACCGCACCTCGGCACTGCTGACCTTTTCCCTCGGCCACCGCCCACTGGACGACCAGAGCCTGGAAGCTGTTTATATTGCAAACTAAAAAATAAGCAGTGATTAATATAAGTTAAATGCAAGATCCATATCACATACAACTAATAACAACATAAAGTTCTGCCATAAGCCGCTGGATTTCCATTCTGTGATTAGGCATGCTGCCAGCACACCGGCTGTCAGGATTCCATGGCCCGGATCACAAAAACGGACTGAGGTGGCACCCTGCCCACCTGCACAGGCACTGCACATATCGAGACTGTCCCCCCATGAAAATGAACAAATTGACCGTTGCCATCCTCATTGCGATGTTGCTTGGCATTTTTACCGGGCAAGGCTATCGCCTGTTTGCCCCGGCCCAGGCCGCCACCTTTGCCAGTGACATCACCATACTGACCGACATCTTCCTGCGCCTCATCAAGATGATCATCGCCCCCCTGGTGTTCACTACCTTGGTGGTCGGCATCGCCAAGATGGGCGACACCCGCACCGTGGGCCGCATCGGCGCCAAGACCCTGGGCTGGTTCATGCTGGCCTCCCTGATGTCCCTGACTCTGGGCCTGATCATGGTGCACCTGATGCAGCCAGGGGTCGGCCTCTCCCTCTCCCTGCCCGATGACGGCGCGAGCTCAGGGGTGGCCGCCACCGCCATCTCCCTCAAGGACTTCGTGACCCACGCCATCCCGAAAAGCGTGATCGAGGCCATGGCCACCAACGAGATCCTGCAGATAGTGGTGTTCTCCCTCTTCTTCGGGCTGGCCGCCGCCGCCCTGGGGGATGCCGCCAAACCCGTGGTCAAGCTGATGGCAAGCAGCGCCGAGATCATGCTGAAGGTGACCGGCTACGTGATGAACTTCGCCCCCTTCGCGGTGTTCGGCGCCATCGCCGCCATGGTCGCCAAGGAAGGGCTCGGCATCCTCGCCACCTATGGCACCTTCATGGCCCAGTTCTACCTGGCCCTGGCCTGCCTCTGGCTGCTGCTCATCGCCATGGGTAGCCTGTTCATCCGTCGCCGCATCCTGACCCTGCTGGCCATGATCCGCGAGCCCATCCTGCTCGCCTTCTCCACCGCCAGCTCCGAGGCCGCCTACCCCAAGACCCTGGACAGGCTGGAGAAGTTCGGCTGTGACAAGCGCATCGCCAGCTTCGTGCTGCCCATGGGCTACTCCTTCAACCTGGACGGCTCCATGATGTACTGCACCTTCGCGGTGATGTTCATCGCCCAGGCCTATGGCATAGAGCTCAGCATGGCCCAGCAGATCACCATGCTGCTGCTGCTGATGGTCACCTCCAAGGGGATGGCCGGGGTGCCGCGCGCCTCCCTGGTGGTGATCGCCGCCACCCTGAACCAGTTCCAGATCCCGGAGGCCGGCATACTGCTGCTGCTCGGCATAGACCACTTCCTCGACATGGGCCGCTCCGCCACCAACGTGTTGGGCAACGCCATCGCCGCCAGCGTGGTGGCCAAGACGGAAGACAGCCTGGGAGAGACCCAGCCCGAGGGCGAACTCGCCAAGGCTTGAGTCAAGGACACCCAGCAAAAGGCCCGCAACTGCGGGCCTTTTTTCGTTTGGCGGTCAGCACCAGCGCCTCACCCGCCGGCAGTACTGCACATAGGGGATGCCGAAGCGGGCGCGCAGGGCACGCTCTTCCGGCAAGATCTGAAAGCGGGTGAGCCAGGCCACCAGCAGCAAGGGGCCAAGCCAGACAGCGATACCGCCCAAATAACAAGCCAGCGCCATCAGCCAGCACAGCAGCCCCAGATACATGGGATTGCGGCTGATGCGATAGACCCCGCCCGTCACCAGCACCCGGCTCTGTTGCAGGCGAATGGGATTGACCGTGGTGCGTTGCCTTCGAAAGTGCATGAGTGCCCCTCCCCCCAGCACAGCTCCCACCAACCACAGGCCCGCGGCCAGTACCCACAAGACGCCCGCCTCTCTGGCCTCGCCACTCCCCAGCCACATGGCGAGCGCGATGACGACAAACAGCAACAAAGGCGGGATCCGCAGCTCGAAACGCATATTTTCTTCCTTCAAAAGTGCCACAAATGACGCCATTGCGATACACTCGCTGCGCCGGTAGCTTGGCGAAAAAAATGAAATATATCATTAGCATAGCAACATACAGCCCCAATGCTACCGCCTCTCGCATCCAAGCCGAGACCATCCTCAACAGGAAAATAAGAAGGAATCATTCCATGCACAAGAAAACCCTGCTCGCCACCCTTGTCTTCGGCCTGCTGGCCGGCCAGGCGGTCGCCGCCCCCTACCTGCCGCTCGCCAGCGACACCCGCAACGGCCAGGAGCAGACCGCCGCCAACGCCTGGCTGGAAGTGGATCTGGGCGCGTTCGAACACAATATCCAGACCCTCAAGGATCGCCTCGGTGACAAGGGCCCGCAGATCTGCGCCATCATGAAGGCGGATGCCTACGGTCACGGCATCGATCTGCTGGTGCCCTCGGTGGTCAAGGCCAATATCCCCTGCATCGGCATCGCCAGCAACGAAGAGGCCCGGGTGGCCCGCGAGAAGGGCTTCGAGGGCCGCCTGATGCGGGTCCGTGCAGCCACCCCGACCGAGGTGGAGCAGGCGCTGCCCTACAAGCTGGAAGAGCTCATCGGCAGCCTCGAGAGTGCCAAGGGCATCTCCGACATCGCCCTGCGCCACCATACCAAGGTGCCGGTGCACCTTGGCCTGAACTCCGCCGGCATGAGCCGCAACGGCATCGACCTGCGCCAGTCCGGCGCCAAGGACGAGGCCCTGGCCATGCTCAAGCTGCCGGGCATCACCCCGGTCGGCATCATGACCCACTTCCCGGTAGAGGAGAAAGAGGACGTCAAGCTGGGGCTGGCCCAGTTCAAGCTGGACAGCCAGTGGCTGCTGGAAGCGGGCAAGCTGGATCGCAGCAAGATCACCATCCATGCCGCCAACTCCTTTGCCACCCTGGAAGTGCCGGATGCCTACTTTGACATGGTGCGCCCGGGCGGCCTGCTCTACGGCGACTCCATCCCCTCCTACACCGAATACAAGCGGGTGATGGCGTTCAAGACCCAGGTCGCCTCGGTCAACCACTACCCGGCCGGCAACACCGTCGGTTATGACCGCACCTTCACCCTCAAGCGCGACTCCCTGCTCGCCAACCTGCCGCTCGGTTACTCCGACGGCTATCGCCGCGCGCTGAGCAACAAGGCCTATGTGCTGATCCAGGGCCAGAAGGTGCCCGTGGTGGGCAAGACCTCCATGAATACCATCATGGTGGACGTGACCGATCTCAAAGGGGTGAAACCCGGTGACGAGGTGGTGCTGTTCGGCCGCCAGGGGGATGCCGAGGTGAAGCAGGCGGATCTGGAGGAGTACAACGGTGCCCTGCTGGCCGACATGTACACCATCTGGGGCTACACCAACCCCAAGAAGATCAAGCGCTAAGCACAGATCTGAAATGAAGAAGGGCTCCCGAGGGAGCCCTTCTTGCGGGTGCTTACACCGTCTTCTGGTCGGTCACTTTCTTGCGGGTCACCCAGAGGCTCAATCCCATAGAAGTCAGCAGGATCAGGGCCACGACGCCCAGCGCGATGTCACTCAGGGGGATCTTGAACAGACCCCGCTGAGCTTATTCACGCCGCCTTCACGCCTCCTTTTTACGGGTCACCCAGAGGCTGAGCCCCATGGAGGCCAGCAGGATCAGCGCCACGATACCGAGCGCGATGCCGGTCGGGATCTTGAACACCTCCAGCAGCAGCATCTTGACCCCGATGAACATTAGGATCAGCGCCAGGCCGTATTTCAGCAGGGCGAAACGCTCGGCCACCCCCGCCAGCAGGAAGTACATGGCGCGCAGGCCCATGATGGCGAAGATGTTGGAGGTCAGCACGATGAAGGGATCCGTGGTCACCGCGAAGATGGCCGGGATGCTGTCCACCGCGAAGATGAGATCGCTCACCTCCACCAGCACCAGGATCAGCAGCAGCGGCGTGGCATAGCGCACACCGTCACGCCAGACGAAGAAGTTCTCCCCTTCCAGATGCTCCGTCACCTTGAAGCGGCGGCGCATCCAGCCCAGCAGCGGGTTGTTGGCCAAATCCGGCTCCTTGTCGGCGGCCCACAGCATCTTGACCCCGGTCAGCAGCAGGAAGGCGCCGAACAGGTAGAGGATCCAGTGGAACTGCTCGATGAGCCAGCTGCCCGCGAACACCATGCCAGCCCGCATCACGATGGCACCCAGCACCCCGTACAGCAGCACCCGGCGCTGCAGCTCGGCCGGGATGGCAAAGTAGCCGAACAGCATCAGCCAGACGAAGACGTTGTCCACCGCCAGCGCCTTCTCGATGAGGTAGCCGGTGAGGAACTCCAGCCCCTTCTGATTGGCTATTTCACGGCCGGCGCTGTGATCCAGCCAGAGCCAGATGGCCAGGTTGAACAGCAGGGCCACGCTCACCCAGACCAGGGACCAGATGCCCGCTTCCTTGAGCGACACCTTGTGCGCCTTGCCACCGCCGACGAAGCGGATATCAATCCATAACAGGACCAGCACTATGCTGAAGAAGCCTGTCCACATCCACCATTCACCCATTTTCACTTCTCCCAAAAACGAAAAACCCACGACCGAGAGGCGTGGGTTCGCTTTGGGAGCAGATACACCTTGCCTCTCGGCAAGGTCTCACTTACAGCAAGATGATTGCTGCCCGGCTGCCGGGTGCACTGCAGGATATGGGTGCACCGTAATGACGACAAACCGACGAGAAGTTACTCCCCTTGTTGGGCGGATGATAGCAACCCTGAAAGATAACGCCAAGAGGCATCTTATCCGCCATGCAAAAAAGAAGGGCGCCAGCAGGCGCCCTTATCGAGTTGTCAGCCTCAGAGTGGATCCACCTTGAGGCAGGAGACCGCATGGTCGAAGTTCCCCTCCAGCATGGGCCTGGTCTTGGCACATTCCGGGCCCGCCACCGGGCAGCGGGTGCGGAACACGCAGCCGGACGGCGGGTTCATCGGCGAGGGCAGATCCCCTTCCAGGATCTGGATGACCTTGCTGCGCTCCAGATCCGGATCCGGAATGGGTACCGCCGACATCAGCGCCTTGGTGTAAGGATGCAAGGGGTTGGCGAAGATCTCCTGGCGGGTGCCGAGCTCCACCGCGTTGCCCAGATACATCACCAGCACCCGATCCGAGATGTGTTTGACCACCGACAGATCGTGGGCGATGAAGATGAGGGACAGCCCCATCTCCTTTTGCAGGGATTTGAGCAGGTTCACCACCTGAGCCTGGATAGAGACATCCAGCGCCGAGACAGGCTCGTCACAGATGATCATCTTGGGCTCCAGGATCAGCGCCCGGGCGATGCCGATGCGCTGGCACTGACCGCCGGAAAACTCGTGCGGATAGCGGTTCACCAGGTTGGGCAGCAGCCCCACCTTGGTCATCATGGTGCGTACCTTGTCTCTCACCTGCTCTTTGGAGAGCTGGGGATAGAAGGTGATGAGCGGCTCGGCGATGATGTCGCCTATGGTCATGCGCGGGTTCAGGGAAGCCAGCGGATCCTGGAAGATCATCTGGATCTCCTTGCGCTTCTCCCGCAGCGCCTGATGATCGAGCTGGGTCAGATCCTGGCCGAGCCAGACGACCTTGCCGTCGGTGGCCGGCACCAGGCCGATCAGCGCCCGGGCGAAGGTGGACTTGCCACAGCCGGACTCCCCGACCACTCCGAGGGTCTCCCCCTCGTACAGGCGCAGGGTCACCCCGTCCACCGCCTTCAGCGCCGAGGGTTTGGCCCAGGGCCAGGCCTTGTCACTCTTGATGCTGAAGTGGACCTTGAGGTCGGACACTTCCAGCAGCAGTTTCTTGTCGGTACCCATTTAGTTGGCCCCCTTGACGATCACACCCGCATTCATGACATCCGATTCCCAGTGGCAGGCGCGTGCCCGGCCATCGCCGAAGGGCGTCAGGATCGGGGACTGCTTGCCACAGATCTCGTGTACCCGGTGGCAACGCTCCTGGAAGGGGCAGCCGGTGGGCAGACGCAGCAGGTTGGGCGGGTTGCCCGGGATGGTGGGCAGCTCTTCCCCTTCGGTATCGAGACGGGGAATGGCGCGCAGCAGCCCCTCGGTGTAGGGGTGGCTCGGGCGGTAGAAGATGTCGTTGACCCGGCCGTACTCCATGGTGCGACCGGCATACATCACCAGCACCTTGTCACAGATACCGGCCACCACGCCCAAGTCGTGGGTGATCATGATGATGGAGGTATTGAACTCCCGCTTGAGCTCGTTCATCAGGGTCATGATCTGGGCCTGCACCGTCACGTCCAGCGCCGTGGTCGGCTCATCGGCGATGAGCAGCTGCGGGCGGCAGAGCAGCGCCATGGCGATCATCACCCGTTGGCGCATGCCACCGGAGAACTCGTGCGGGTACATGTTCATCCGCTTGCGCGACTCGGGGATCTTGACCGCGTCCAGCATGCGTACCGACTCCTCGAACGCCGCCGCCTTGCTCATCCCCTTGTGCAGCATCAGCACTTCCATCAGCTGATCCTTCACCTTCATATAGGGGTTCAGGGAGGTCATGGGGTCCTGGAAGATCATGGCGATCTTCTCGGAGCGGATCTTGTTGAGCTTGTGCTCCGGCAGATTCAGGATCTCGTCACCCTGGAACTTGGCGGAGCCGGTGATGACGCCGTTCTTGGCGAGCAGGCCCATGATGGCAAACGCGGTCTGGGACTTGCCAGAGCCGGACTCGCCGACGATCCCCAGGGTCTCACCGGCGGCCAGAGAAAAGTTGAGGTCGTTTACGGCGACCACATTGCCGTCCGGGGTCTTGAATTCGACCCGCAGATCTTTTACATCCAGTAACTTCATAAAAAACTCCTTATCGATCTTTCGTGGCGCTTGGCTGGCAATCCTTTGGACGCTATGCGCGTTCCATGGCTGCTTTCTTATCGATCCTTTGGATCGAGCGCATCACGCAGACCATCCCCGAGGAAGTTGAAGCAAAACAGGGTCACCACCATGAAACCGGCGGGGAACAGGAGTTGCCAGATGGCCACTTCCATCGACTTGGAGCCTTCATCCAGCAGGGCGCCCCAGCTGGTCATGGGCTCCTGCACACCGAGCCCCAGGAAGCTCAGGAAGGATTCGAACATGATCATGCCCGGCACCAGCAAGGTGGCGTACACAGCCACGATGCCGAGCACGTTCGGCACTATGTGACGGGTGATGATCTTCCACTTGGAGACGCCACAGACGTGGGCCGCCTCGATGAACTCCTTGCTCTTGAGGCTCAGAGTCTGGCCTCGCACTATCCGCGCCATGTCCAGCCAGCTCACCGCGCCGATGGCGAGGAAGATGAGGGCCAGGTTGCGACCGAAGAAGGTCACCAGCATGATCACGAAGAACATGAAGGGGAAGGCGTTGAGGATCTCCAGAATGCGCATCATCAGGCTGTCGACGCGACCGCCGATGAAGCCGGAGGCCGCGCCATACAAGGTGCCGATGATCACCGCCACCATGGCGCCCATGATGCCGACCATCAGCGAGATACGGCCGCCCAGCAGGGTGCGCACGAACAGATCGCGCCCCAGGCTGTCGGTGCCGAAGTAGTGGCCCGCGGCCAGGTCCGGCGCGGTCTGCATGGCATCCCAGTCCGGATCATCGAAGGTGAATTGAGACAGGTGCGGCCCGACGATCACCGCCAGCCCTATGATGCTCAATATGATGAGGCTGGTCAGCGCCGCCTTGTTGCGCAGGAATCGGCGACGGGCATCCTTCCACAGGGAACGCCCTTCCACCACGTCCACTTTCTGGGCGAACGCCTCGACGGCTTCGCGCTTTTCAGTTGTAACAACCATGATGTACTCCCGACTTAGTAACGGATCTTGGGATCGATGACGGCATAGAGAATATCGACCACGGCGTTAAAGGTAATGGTGAGGGCGCCGACCAGAATGGTCAGACCGAGCACCATGGAGTAATCACGGTTGAGGGCACCGTTGACGAACAGCTGACCGATTCCCGGCAGGCCGAAGATGGTCTCGATCACCACGGAGCCCGTGATGATGCCGACGAAGGCCGGGCCCAGGTAGGACACCACCGGCAACATGGCCGGGCGCAGCGCATGTTTCAGGATGATGTGGCGCAGTGGCAGGCCCTTGGCGCGGGCGGTGCGGATGAAGTTGGAATTCATGGTCTCGATCATGCTGCCACGCATGATGCGCGAGATGGCGGAGACGTAGTACATCATCATGCCGAACACCGGCAACACCATGTATTGTGCTCCCCCGCCCTGCCAGCCCCCGGCTGGCAGCCAGCCCAGATAAATACTGAAGAAGAGCACCAGCAAGGGCGCCAGCACGAAGCCCGGGATCACTACCCCGGTCATGGCCGACGACATCAATAAGTAGTCGATGAAGGTGTTTTGCTTGAGCGCAGCTATGGTGCCGAAGGTCACCCCCAAGGTCACCGCCAGCAGGAAGGCTACCGAGCCTATCTTGGCGGACACCGGCAGCGCCTGGCTCACCAGATCGTTGACGCTGAAGTCTTTGTATTTGAACGAGGGACCCAGATCACCCTGGACCAGATTGCCAAGATAGCTGAGGTATTGCACGCCGATGGGCTTGTCCAGGCCGTACTTGGCCTCGATGTTGGCCAGCACTTCCGGCGGCAGGGCGCGTTCGCTGGTGAAGGGGTTGCCCGGGGCAAAACGCATCATGAAGAAGGAGACGGTGATCAAGACCAGCAGAGTCGGGATCGCCTCCAGTAGACGTTTAAAGATAAATTTCAACATTGACAGTTCCTGTCCTGTACTGCTTCCAAAGGGTCGCGGTTGTAATATAAGGCCCGCCATCTGGCGGGCCTGCTTTGTTATGCGACTTGTTTCTTTACTCAGTGAGCAACGATGTACATATCTTTGCTGTAGAGGTTATCCAGCGGGTTGGCCGGGTAGCCGCCCACGAAAGGTTTCACCATACGGGCAGTCACGTACTGATAGATGGGCGCGATCGGCATGTCTTTGGCCAGGATCTCTTCGGCCTGGACATAGAGCTTGTTGCGGGAGGCATCATCCACCTGATCGCGAGACTCGCTCATCAGCTTGTCAAAGGTGGCGTTGGAGTACTTGCCATCGTTGTTGCCGTGGGTGGTCTGCATCAGATCCAGCATGGAGGAGGCTTCGTTGTAGTCCGCGATCCAGCCGGCGCGGCCCACGTCAAACTGACCCTGCGCCTTGGTTTGCAGGTAGGTCTTCCACTCCTGGTTCACCAGGCTCACTTCGACACCCAGCTTCTTCCACATGGAGGCGACCGCAACGGCGACCTTCTTGTGGTTGTCGTCGGTGTTGTAGAGCAGTTCGAACTTGAGCGGGTGACCCGGACCGAAACCGGCTTCGGTCAGCAGCTCTTTGGCTTTGGTGTTACGCTCGGCCTGGGTCAGTTTGGACCAGTCCGGTGCCACCGGTTTGAAGCCGTCGACAAAATCAGGAACGAGCGTGTAGCCCGGGGTCTGGCCCTGGCCCATCACCTTGTCGGCGATCACGTTGCGATCGATGGCGTAGGAGAGCGCGGTACGCACTCGCACATCGTCAAACGGCTTCTTCTTGAAGTTGTACTGGTAGTAGTAGGTACCGACGTAACCGGTCACCTTCAGCTCATCGGGCTTCTCTTTCTTCATCTGCTTGAAGCGCTCGATGGGCATCTGGTAGGTCATGTCCACTTCACCGGCCAGGTAGCGGTTCAGATCCGCGGTGTTCTGGAGCGGCAGGTAGGTCACCTTGTTGACCACTGTCTTGGCGTTGTTCCAGTAGTTGGGGTTGCGCTCGACGTCGACGCGCTCGTTGACCACCCAATCTTTCAACTGGTAAGCACCGTTGGACACCATATGACCAGGCTGGGTCCACTTCTCACCATACTGCTCGATCACCTTCTTCGGCACCGGGTAGGTGGTGGTGTGGGAGAGCATGCTGACGAAATAGGGCACTGCCTTTTCCAGCTGCACTTCGAAGGTGTAGTCGTCCACCGCCTTCACACCCAGGCTATCGGCTGGCTGCTTGCCTGCGATGATGGCACTGGCATTGATGATGGTCGGGATTTCCAGATACCAGGAATAAGGAGAAGCGGTTTTGGGATCGACGGCCCGCTTGAAGGCGAATTCGAAATCGTGGGCGGTCACGGGATCCCCGTTGGACCACTTGGCATCTTTGCGCAGGTGGAACACGAAGTGTTTGTTGTCCTTGGTTTCCCAGGACTCGGCCACGCCGGGCAGCACTTCACCCTTGGGACCGGAAGAGACGAGACCTTCGAACAGGTCGCGCAGAATATTGGATTCTACCGTTCCCTCGACCTTGTGCGGGTCCAGGGTTGCAGGCTCGGATCCATTGCCTTTCACCAGGGTCTGAACGTCTGCCAACTTGGTGCCGGCAGGCACATCGGCGGCCTGTGCCGCGCTGATACCGCCAAACAATGCTGCCACCAAGAGGGTATTAATAATTGTTTTTTTATGAGTCATTTCCATACTCCAACAAGAACATTCCATGCGTTTGTCCATCAACGAGATAAATACCTCGCCGTCAGCATAATTCCCTGTCAATTCTGATAATGCAATAGATATTGTCAGAGGAACCCATGCTTACTGGTTAAAGAAACAGCTTCCAGCCATTTCTTCAGCATTTAAATACCGTCTGACGGACGCTTTTCATACAAAGCCGCTCGATTCTAGAAAATGGCTAACAAAAAAGAAACAATAAAAAAGCCGGTCACAGGGACCGGCTCCGACAAAACAGACCTGAATCACATCAATCCGGGGAAAACTCCCTTGATACCCGCCACCATGATCTCGATACCGAGGGACATCATGATGAGGCCCATGATCCGGGTCACCACGTTGATGCCGGTGTTGCCCATCAGCTTGAACAGCAGGGGGGCGGCGCGGAAGATGAGCCAGGAGCAATACGCAAAGGCCATCACCACCAGGAACATGCCGAACAGCTGGGGCAGGGTCTTCTGACTGGCGTAGACAATAGAAGAGGAGATAGCCCCGGGGCCAGCCATCAGCGGCAGTGCCAGCGGCACGACGGCGATGGATTCACGCGCGGCTAACTCCCCCTTCTCCTGCTTGTTGTGCTTCACCTCACCGAGTTTGCCCTGCAACATGGACCAGGCGATCAGGGTGATGAGCGCGCCGCCGGCGATACGAAACGACGCCAGTGAAATCCCGAAGCCATCGAGGATCAGCTGCCCCATGCACATGGAGACGATCAGGATGATCATCACCGCGATGTGGGCCGTAGTGTTGGTTTTCCTTCGCTCGTCCGGCTGCATGTGGCCGGTCAGGCTGACGAACACCGGCAACAGACCCAGCGGGTTGATGATCGCAAACAGGCCGACGAAAAATTTCAGGTATAAAGAGAAGTCAATTGCTGCCATAAGCGCCATCCAGAACCAAATCGAGCCACAGGGACCCCCCATCAAACTGTGCGTAAATTTACACCATGACTTTTCCCTTCACCAATCAAATAATCTCACCCTTTCCGTGGCTTTTCAGTTAGTTCCTCTAATGGAACGAGAAATTGCAACATATTGAATTGTTAATACTAAGCAGCCAAATGTAACGTACTGGTGTATATTATCAGAACCTTACTCTGCCACTCAATAAACAGACGGTGATTTATTCGATACAACCGTACTTATACGGATTTATATTGGCAGAAGGTCACTCTGTCCCATGTTCGGCGCCCAGGACAGGCCCCACTCGCAGCCCAAGGCGGCCACACCTCCCTCCCCCATGACTCTCAACCCCCATCCCACCCATGGCAGCCCCCTTTCATTAGGGCCCTGTCCCTGTGCGTGACAGCCGCGATGTCGCCGCCACATGATCTGCCTGCCGTGGTGCGCGAGTGCCGTGCGTGGATTAAAACAACAACCACTTTTCCAACATAAATTAAACGCCGGTGAGTATCTGTTGCTAGCTGATCAGCGCCTCCGCTCGGGTGCCACAGCGCTCTTAATCCCTCTGCCAGCGCAGGGAACCTCGAGGTGTATGGTGCTAACTGGTTGAAATATGACGGATGTGTCGTCATTCACTTGCCATTCATCCCGCTTCCGCTCTACTCTACAAATCCGCAACATCTGGCATCCCTGCATTGTGAAACAAAATTTCTTTTGTTCTTTTGTTACATATGATCCAGATCAAGTTTTTCTGAGTCGACCCGGCCCTATAATCGACTCAGAAAGCGATTTAGTAAGGCATGTAAATACCCCGTTATGGTGATTCTCTCCTTGACAGGGCGACTATAATTGCCGGGCATTGCCAAGGTCTTACTAAACAGTTTTCAAATCATCAGGAGATAAACATGGCAGTAACCAATTTGGCTGAACTGGATGCACTGGTTGCCCGCGTCAAAGAAGCACAGCGTGAATTCGCCAGCTTCTCGCAAGAGCAGGTAGACAAGGTTTTCCGTGCCGCCGCCCTGGCCGCCAGCAACGCCCGTATCCCCTTGGCCCAAATGGCCGTGGCAGAGTCCGGTATGGGTATCATCGAAGACAAGGTTATCAAGAACCACTTCGCCTCCGAATACATCTATAACGCTTACAAAGACGAGAAGACCTGCGGCATCCTGAGCCAGGATGACGAGATGGGCACCATGATCATCGCCGAGCCGGTAGGCATCATCTGCGGTATCGTTCCGACCACCAACCCGACCGCTACCGCGATCTTCAAAGCCCTGATCTCCCTGAAGACCCGTAACGCCATCATCTTCTCCCCGCACCCCCGCGCCAAGAACTCCACCAATACCGCTGCCAAGCTGGTACTGGATGCTGCCATCTCCGCCGGTGCACCGAAAGACATCATCGGCTGGATCGATCAACCGTCCGTTGAGCTGTCCAACGCGCTGATGAAGCACAACGACATCAACCTGATCCTGGCCACCGGTGGCCCGGGCATGGTGAAGGCCGCTTACTCCTCAGGCAAACCCGCCATCGGTGTGGGTGCCGGTAACGTGCCCATCGTCATCGACGAAACCGCCGATATCAAGCGTGCCGTCGCCTCCATCCTGATGTCCAAGACCTTCGACAACGGTGTGGTCTGTGCGTCCGAGCAAGCGGTCATCGTGGTTGACTCCATCTACAACCAGGTGAAAGAGCGTTTCTCCAGCCACGATGGCTACATCCTGTCCAAAGATGAAGCTGACAAGGTACGTAAGGTGCTGCTGATTAACGGCGCGCTGAACGCCGACATCGTGGGCCAGCCGGCCACCAAGATCGCGGCAATGGCTGGCGTGACTGTGCCTGCCACCACCAAGATCCTGATCGGTGAAGGTCTGGAACTGTGCGCTGAAGACGAGTTCGCTCACGAGAAGCTCTCCCCGACCCTGGGCATGTTCCGCGCCAAGAACTTCGAAGAAGCCGTCGAGATGGCCTGTGACATGGTCAACATCGGTGGCATCGGCCACACCTCAGGTCTGTATACCGACCAGGATCGCAACGCCGACCGCATCAGATACTTCGGCGACAAGATGAAGACCGCCCGTATCCTGATCAACACCCCGTCGACTCAGGGTGGTATCGGTGACCTGTACAACTTCGCTCTTGCTCCTTCCCTGACCCTGGGTTGCGGCTCCTGGAGTGGTAACTCCATCTCCGAGAACGTCGGTCCCAAGCACCTGATCAACAAGAAGACAGTCGCAAAACGGGCAGAAAATATGCTGTGGCACAAACTTCCGAAATCCATCTATTTCCGTCGTGGCTCCCTGCCGATCGCCCTGGGTGATCTGGAAGGCAAGAAGCGTGCAATGGTGGTGACCGACCGTTTCCTGTTCAACAACGGCTATGCCGACGACGTGGTTCGTCTGCTCAAGAAGCTGAACATGGAAGTGGAAGTATTCTACGAAGTGGAAGCCGACCCGACCCTGTCCATCGTCCGCAAGGGCGCCGAGATGGCCAACTCCTTCAAGCCGGACGTTATCCTGGCGCTGGGGGGGGGTTCACCCATGGATGCGGCCAAGATCATGTGGGTCATGTACGAGCACCCGGACACCGCGTTCGAAGACCTGGCCATGCGCTTCATGGACATCCGCAAGCGTATCTACAAGTTCCCGAAAATGGGCGTGAAGGCCGAACTGGTCTGTATCACCACCACGTCCGGTACCGGCTCTGAAGTCACTCCGTTTGCGGTCGTGACCGACGACGCCACCGGCATGAAGTACCCGCTGGCCGATTACGAGCTGACCCCGAACATGGCCATCGTCGACGCCAACCTGGTCATGGGCATGCCCAAGTCCCTGTGCGCCTTCGGTGGTATCGATGCGGTCACTCACGCCATGGAAGCCTATGTTTCCGTACTGGCCAACGAGTACTCCGACGGTCAGGCTCTGCAAGCGCTGAAACTGCTGAAGGAATACCTGCCGTCCAGCTACCAGAACGGTGCCAACGACCCGGTAGCCCGCGAGAAGGTGCACAATGCTGCCACCATCGCCGGCATCGCGTTTGCCAACGCCTTCCTGGGTGTCTGCCACTCCATGGCGCACAAGCTGGGTGCCGAGTTCCACATCCCGCACGGTCTGGCCAACGCCCTGCTGATCAGCAACGTCATCCGCTACAACGCGAACGACAACCCGACCAAGCAGACCGCGTTCTCCCAGTACGACCGTCCGCAGGCTCGTCGTCGCTACGCTGAAGTCGCTGACCACCTGGGTCTGACCGCCGCCAGTGACCGTACCGCCGCCAAGATCGAGAAGTTGCTGGTCTGGCTGGATGGGCTCAAAGCCACCTTGGGTATCCCGGCCTCCATCCGTGAAGCTGGCGTGAACGAGGCTGACTTCCTGGCCAAGGTTGATCAACTGGCGCTGGAAGCCTTCGATGACCAGTGCACCGGCGCCAACCCGCGCTACCCGCTGATCACCGAGCTCAAAGCCATCCTGATGGACACCTACTACGGCCGTCCCTTCACCGAGGAAGCTCAGGTAGCGGCTCCGGTTGCCGCCAAGGTAGAAGCCAAGGTTGATAGCAAGAAGAAATCCAAGGCCTGATAACCGGTCCTGACATACAAGCCCGCGCACCCGCGCGGGCTTTTTTATTTGTCTATCTGCTTAATTTTGCTAGCTTGTTGGTAGGTAACTACGACACAAGAGCACGTTATGGCGTTGATCCAAGCCTCCATCGAGCAGTTGAGAGTCGGCCACTACATCCACCTTCCCACCGGCTGGACCAGCCACCCTTTCCTGTTCAATACCTTCAAGATCCGCGACCAACAACAGCTCGACATCCTCCGCCTCCTCGAACTCACTCTGCTGATGGTGGATCCCGACAAGAGTGATCTGCCCGTCGAACCCCTGCTGCACGCCGAACCCGCTCCTTTGAGCCTGAGTCCGCCTGCGCAAGACGAGCTGCAAAGCCCCGAGCTCCCCATATTCGATGAGAAGGCCTTTCGCCGCTCCCTGCGCGCCGCTGACAAGGCGTTTGGCCAATCCCTGTCCGAGCTGCGAGATGCCCTCGGGGCCCTCAATCTCAAGCCTGACGAGGGGCTCGCCAACACGGCGCAGATTGTGCGTAGCGCCGCCGCTCAGCTAGGGGCACATGAAGGACCGCTCGGGTTGCACCTGATCCGCAGCCAACACACCGACATCCTGCTGCAGCACAGCCTGAACGTGGCCTTCATCGCCATGCTGATGGCTCGCGAGCTCGGCATGAGCCCCATCGAGATCGAGGAGGCTGGTCTGGCCGGGCTGGTACACGACATCGGCGAGCTTCGGATCCCGAGCCAGATCACCCAGAAGCGGGGGGAGCTCAGCCGCGCCGAGCAGAATTTTCTCAATATGCATCCCCAATATGGGCTGGAGATGCTCACCCAGTTGAAGGCATTTGAACCCAGGATCCGCGAGGTGTCCCATCTACATCATGAGCGGCTCGATGGCACCGGCTTCCCACTCGGCATCAAGGGTGGGGAGATCCCTCCCCTCGCCCGCCTCATCGGCCTGGTGGATTACTATGACGAGCTGCTGCACCCGCGCAGCAGCAGTAACCCTGCAGCGCCGAGCCAGGCCATCGGCCAGCTCTACAAGTTGTCCCAGAAGAAATTCGATCAAGATCTGGTCAGATTGCTGATAAAGGTGCTGGGAGTCTATCCGCCTGGCTCGCTGGTTCGCCTCGACGACGGGTCGGTGGCACTGGTGCTCTCGACCGAGCCCAGCATGCCCCTCAAGCCCAAGCTGCTGCCCTATGTCAGGGGACAGCGCCCGGAAGCCGTGCCAATGATCGATCTGCGGGAAGATGAGCGAAGCATCACCGCCTGCATCAGGCAGGAGGAGCTGGACGAGGGACAACGGCTGTTTTTCAACCTGACCCGGCGTTTCTGTTACTATTTTGCCTTCTGAGTTATCCCCAGAAGCTGGGGATAACTCATTGGACAAACCTGAATAATTACCAAATCCCCCTCTAAATAGTCTGCTATCGGGGCTGGATGAAAAACGCCCAGCCGAGGGCTGGGCGGAGCATGCCACCTCCGTGTGGCGTATCCGGTGGACACATTCATGCTCCCTCCAGCAATACCAAGCTCGTCACATTTACACAAATATCAATTTAACGTACTGATTTTATATGGTTTTAATTTTCTATTCTGGCAAACTGCCCGGCGACACGGCCACGGGGTACGGAAAAACGCGATCCGGCTCACAGAACGAACGAATGAGGCCCAGGCCTGGCTCGAGATTGGAGGAATGTTTTTTATGCAGTTAGTCCTCTCCCTGCTCCAGCAGATGAGCGTCAGCCTGGTCATCGCCTATCTCTTCTCCAAGAGCCCCTTGCTACGCCCGCTGGCCAACTATTCGGTCAGACTCCCCCACAAAGTCTTGATATACGTTATTTTTTCCTGCTTTTGCATCCTCGGCACCTACGTCGGGCTGGACATCGATGACGCCATCGCCAACACCCGCGCCGTCGGTGCCGTGCTGGGCGGGCTGCTAGGGGGTCCGCTGGTGGGCTTTCTGGTGGGGCTGACCGGGGGACTGCACCGCTATACCCTCGGCGGATTTACCGATCTCGCCTGCGCCATCTCCACCACCTGCGAGGGGTTGCTGGGGGGGCTGGTGCACTGGCGGCTGATGCGGGCAAACCGGGTGGATGCCCTGTTCAAGCCCAGAATCGCCTTCTTCACCACCCTCTACGCCGAGATCTTGCAGATGGTCATCATACTGCTGGTCGCCACGCCCTTTGAGCAGGCCCTGCAGCTGGTGCGCACCATCGCCACCCCCATGATCCTGGCCAACTCCTGCGGGGCGGCGCTCTTCATCAGCATGATCCGCGACCAACAACGGATGTACGAGAAATTCTCCCGGGTCTTCTCCGCCAAGGCACTCACCATCGCCAACCGCACCGTCGGCATTATGACTCAGGGCTTTACCCGCGATGCCAGCCAGAAAATCGCCCACATAGTGCAAGAGGAGACAGGGGTCGGCGCCGTCGCCATCACGGATACCGACAAGATCCTCGCCTTCATCGGCATCGGCGAGGAACACCACAAGCCGGGCACCCCCATCACCTCCACCATCACTCTGCAAGCCATAGCCCAGAACAAGGTGCTGTTTGCCGATGGCAACCGCCAGCCCTATCGCTGCAGCATCTCCCCCTCCTGTCAGCTCGGCTCCGTACTGGTGATCCCGCTGCAAGGGGACAAGGGGGTAATAGGCACCATCAAGCTCTACGAGCCCAAGAAGCGGCTGTTTCTCAAGATCAACCACACCCTGGGGGAAGGGATCGCCAACCTGCTGTCACAACAACTGCTGAGCGGGCGGCTGGAGCAACAGCAGCGGCTGCTGGTGCAATCCGAGCTCAAACTCATCCAGGCCCAGATCAACCCCCATTTCCTGTTCAACACCCTCAACACCATCAGCGCCATTACCCGGCGCGATCCCGAGCGCGCCCGCCAGCTGCTGCTGCATCTGTCCCGCTTCTTTCGCAAGAACCTCAAGCGCCAGAGCGATCTGGCCACCCTGCAGGAGGAGCAGGAGCACTGCCAATCCTACCTGGAGATCGAGCTGGCCCGCTTTGGTGAGCGATTGACTGTGCAAAACGAGATCCCGCTGCAGCTGGCCCAGCTGCAGTTGCCGAGCTTCACCCTGCAGCCCCTCATCGAGAATGCCATCAAGCACGGCATATCCACCCTGCTGGAACAAGGCCGCATCCGCCTCTACGCGGAGGAGACCCCCGAGCTGGTCAGGCTCTGCGTGGAGGACAACGCCGGCGCCTGGCAGGGGGATCTGACGGGGGGAGATGGGCTGGGCATGAACATAGTGGACCGCCGCCTCAAGAGTGCCTTCGGCGATCGCTTCGGCCTTGACGTCCAGTCCGAGCCGGAGCAATGGACCCGGGTCTCCTTCAGCATCCCCAAGGCGCCTCGCCCCCTTCCAAGGAGACAACATGATCCGCATCCTGATCGTCGATGACGAGCCCTATGCCCGCGAAGAGCTGGCCGAGCTGCTCGGCCCCGAAGCCGACATTGCTATTCTGGGGGCCGCCGCCAATGCCATCGAGGCGTTGCCCCTAATTCAACGGCTGAAGCCCGACGTGGTGTTTCTCGACATCCAGATGCCCAAGCTCAGCGGTATGGAGCTGGTCGCCATGCTCGATCCCCTGCCCCGCATCGTCTTCGTCACCGCCTTCGACGACTACGCCATCCAGGCCTTCGAGGAGAACGCCTTCGACTACCTGCTCAAACCGGTGGAGCCCGCCCGGCTGGCCAAGACGCTGGCACGTCTGCGTCAGGATCTCAGCCCGCAGCCCGTGGCCGCGCTGGCGCCCGCCATTCGCCATATCCCCGGCTACCTTCACAACCGGGTACGGCTGCTGCCCATAGAGCAGGTGGAGTACGCCTTCTCGGATCTCGGCGGGGTGCACGTCGCCTGCCAGGGTGAGCTGTTTCACACCCAACTCACGCTCAAGTCGCTGGAGGAGAAGACCCCGCTGCTGCGCTGCCACCGCCAATATCTGGTGGCCCCACACGCTATCTTCGAGATCCAGTTGCTGGAGAATCAGCTGGCCCAGATCGTCACCCAAAGCGGGGCCAAGGTGCCGGTCAGCCGTCGCTACCTCAAGGAGCTGAAGGATGAGTTAGGCCTGGAGTGACCTGGCCTGAGTGTGCGCCGGCTCACAGTCGGCAACCGCTCGGGTCGCCATGCCGCCGCTTACCACCTTTACCTGCCGTTAACAGAAGAGCCCACTTAGACTGACCGCGCACACCATAAAATAACAATGCTGGAGCGTAACAATGATCTGGTTCTTCCTCTGCGTCGGCCTGCTAGTGGCTGGCTATTTCTTCTATGGCAAGTTCATCGAGCGGATATTTGGCCCGCAACCCGAGCTCGCCACCCCCGCCATCACCATGGCCGACGGCGTGGACTATGTGCCCATGTCGGACAAGAAGGTCTACCTGGTTCAACTGCTCAACATCGCCGGGGTCGGCCCCATCTTCGGCCCCATCCTGGGTGCCCTGTACGGCCCGGTCGCCATGCTCTGGATAGTGTTTGGCTGCATCTTCGCCGGCGCGGTCCACGACTACTTCTCCGGCATGCTGTCGGTGCGCGCCAAGGGCGCCTCGGTACCGACAGTGGTCGGTGAGCACCTGGGCACCGCCGCCAAGCACTTCATGAACCTGTTTGCCGTGGTGCTGCTGATGCTGGTGGGCGTGGTGTTCGTGCTGAGCCCGGCGGGCCTGCTCGCCAACCTTACCTCCACCGATCTGGTCTACTGGATAGTGGCGATCTTTGCCTACTACATCCTCGCCACCATAGTCCCCATCGACAAGATCATCGGTCGCTTCTACCCCATCTTCGGCGCCCTGCTGGTGTTCATGTCGGTCGGTCTCATCATCGGCCTCATCGTCTCCGGCAAAGGCTTCTACAACACCGGGATGGACTTCTCCAACCTGCACCCGACCGAGCTGCCGCTGTGGCCGCTGCTGTTCATCACCATCGCCTGTGGCGCCGTCTCCGGCTTCCATGCCACCCAGTCCCCGCTGATGGCGCGCTGCATGCAGAATGAGAAGTCCGGCCGCTTCATCTTCTACGGCGCCATGATAGGTGAAGGGATCATCGCCCTCATCTGGTGCACTCTGGGTCTCTCCTTCTACGACAGCACCGAAGCGCTCAACGCCACCCTGGCGAGCGGCGGCCCGGCGGCCGTGGTGCACGAAGTCTCCACCAGCCTGCTCGGCACGGTCGGCGGCATCCTGGCCATCCTCGGCGTGGTGATCCTGCCCATCACCTCCGGTGACACCGCGTTTCGCAGTGCCCGCCTCATAGTGGCGGACTTCCTGAAGCTGACCCAGAAACCCATGGCCAAGCGACTGCTGATCGCCGTGCCCATGTTCATCCTCGGTTTCATCATCTCCAAGGCCGACTTCGACGTGATATGGCGCTACTTCGGCTGGGCCAACCAGACCACCGCCGTCATCATGCTGTGGGCCGCCGCCGCCTACCTCATCAAGGAAGGCAAGCTGCACTGGGTCTGCACCATCCCCGCCATGTTCATGACCGCCGTGGTGTTTACCTACCTGGCCAACGCGCCCATCGGCTTTGGTCTGGCGATGGACATCTCCACCATCATCGGCCTGGTGTGTACCGCCGTCATCACCCTGGCCTTCCTGATCAGGTTCAGGCCATCCCGGCTGAGCGCGGTGAAGGAGAACTAACCCGCGTATCGCACCCAAATAAGAAGGCCCGGCATCGCTGCCGGGCCTTCTCGTTTTCTCGCTCCATTCACCCCTGTCTGGCCGCCGGACGCTCCTCCGCGGGCGCCTCGGCCGGGGCCTGATACCAGTGCTCTCTGGCCACCAGCACCGCCTGCTCCGGCTGGGCGATGAAGTTGGGGGACATGATCTGCACCCCGAACTCGTTGAACACGTCCTGGATGTGGCCATGCAGCTCCGTCTTGACCACCGCGGGCAACAAGCCGTCCTTCATGCGCACCTGCAGCTCGTACTCCACATACCAGTCCTGCAGGTTGAGCTGACGCACCAGCGGTGGCTCGGCCTGGTTGAGCTGCTGGCAGCGCCGCGCCGCCAGCTCCAGCATGGCGTGCACCTGGCGCCAGGGGGTGTCGTAGCCGATGGTCACCTTGGTCAGCAGGGCGACCCCCTTGTCCCCCGCCAGCCGCGTGAGATTGGTTACCCTGCCGCCGACCACCACGGCATTGGGCAGGGTTACCTCGTGATCCTGACGCGTCACCAGCTTGGTCGAGAGGGCGTTGAGCTCGGTCACCATCCCCTCCACCTCGCCGATCTGCACCAGATCGCCGGGTCGCAGGGCGCGGGAGTAGATGAGCACCAGGCCGCTCATGGCATGGTTCATGATCCCGGCCGAGCCCAGGGTCACCATCAGCCCGAAGAAGACGCTGATCCCCTTGAAGGCGTCGGAGTTGGCGCCGGGCAGGTAGGGATAGGCCACCGTCAGGGCGAACAGCCAGATCACCACCGAGAGCAGCCGCCGGGTGGCGCCTATGGTCTCGGCGTGCAGGCCCTGCACCCGGAACTGACCGCGCTCGATGCGATCGAACACTATGGCCAGCATCCGGATGAAGAAACGGGTGATGACGATGATCAGCAGCACCGTCACCAGCCCCGGCATGGCCGAGATCATTCCCTCCAGCATGTCGCCGCACAGGGTGAACAGGGAGTCCCCCAGCCGCTCGCTCCAGGCCCGCGTTTGTGGGAAGAGCCCCAGTACATAGGTGAGCCAGCCATAGGTGAGCGCGAAGATCAGCAACAGGGTCAGCAGGCCGAGCAGGCGAGCCTCGACATTGCCCGCCACCTGGCGCCACTGATGGGGGATCAATCCCCTCTGCAACAGCAGGCGGTTGGCGAGCCACTTCTTGACCAGCCGCAGCCCCTTTTGCAGCAGCCAGACCAGACCAAAGAAGACGACACTGGCCAGCAGGGTCTTGCCGACGGCCTTGAGCAGATAGGGGGCGGAATGCAGCTCAAGATACTTGATGCGGACCTCATCCAGGCGCAGCCGGACCCGCTCGGCCGCCTGATCCAGCGTCAACTCATCGAATTCGTCCAGATCGCCGGCCAGCAGCACCAGAATGCGCTTGCCGTTCACCATGAACTCCCGGCTATCCTGGCCGACCCGAGTCCCCTTGGCCAGGGTGACGGGCGAGTTCAAGTCGCCGGGCGCCATGGCCTGGAGCCGTTCATGGACCAGCCGCACCCGGGCCGCCCCATCCAGGCTGCCATACTTGGTCTGCAACATGACGATGGGCTCATGGAGCAGGATCAGGGTCTGTGACCTCTCCTGCTCGGTGGGCGCCATCCTGGGCTCTGCCGCCCAGCCGATCCTTGCCGACGACAGGCTGACCAGCAGCAGCCCTCCCCATAACAGACTCATCCAGCACGGTCTTTTCATCGCTAACTCATCTCCTTGAGCTGTGACACCCGAATCCCTTTTCCTCTTTGATTTTACAGAAATAAATTCATCGTGCGCGATTTATGACCAGCCAATGAACCGAGGCTGTACCGGAATGTCAACACTCTGATTGCAGTCTTGCGCTGACGTAATATGCTGTCATCATGCACCAGAAACTATGGGTGCAAGTCTCTGTGTAGCCTTGCAGTCTCGATTGGAGATATTAATGATACCTGATTACATACTTACCTACGTTGCCCTCGGGATATTGGTGTTTGTCGTCTTGGTCATGTTCTACGGCGTCATCGTCATTCACGATATTCCGTATGAAATTGCCAAGCATCGCAATCACCCCCATCAGGACGCCATTCACGTAGCAGGCTGGGTGAGTCTGTTCACCTTGCACGTGCTCTGGCCTTTCCTCTGGATCTGGGCCACGATTTATCGCCCCGATCGGGGTTGGGGTTTCAATCAACGCCTACAGAAGGACGAAGATGAGATCTCGACACTCAAGCAAGAACTTGCCGCACTGCAAGCCCGTATGGCCACGCTCGAACAGACCGACAAATAGGTAATCTTTCATGGACTTGCTACTTATCCTCACCTACACGGCCATCTGTGTAGGCATTTTCAAGATCTTCAAGATCCCGCTCAACAAGTGGACGGTGCCGACGGCCGTGCTTGGTGGCATCTTCATCATAGGCGCGCTCATCGTACTGATGAACTACAACCACCCCTATTCGGAGCTGGCGCGCAATTACTATGTCTCCACCCCCATAGTCCCACTGGTCAAGGGCCGCGTTAGCGAGGTGCCTATCCAACCCAACCAAAAGGTCAAGAAGGGTGATGTGCTGTTCCGTATCGAAGCAGAGCCCTTCGAGCAGAAGGTCGCCAGCCTGACCGCACGACTTGCCTCCAGTCGTGACTTCCTCAGAGCCTTGGATGCCCGGCTGCGCTCCGCCAGCCTGGACCGGGATCGCGCCCTGGAGCTGGTGCGTCGCGGCATCGGCAAACAGCGGGATCTGGACGTGACCCAGGCCAATGTGGATGACATCGTCGCCCAGATGGACCAACAGAAGGCCTCGCTGAATGATCTGAGCGCCCAGATCGATATCGCCAAGTACGATCTGGAGCAGACCGTCGTCTATGCTCCCACCGACGGCCACGTGGTGCAGTTGGCTCTTCGCCCCGGCATGATCGCCGGTCCCTTCCTGTTCCGTCCGGTGATGACATTCATTCATGATGATGCCAACTCCTACGTCGGCTGGTTCTGGCAGAACAGCATGCAGCGACTGGCGGTGGGTGATGAAGCCGAGGTGGTGCTCGACGGCATCCCAGGCAAGATCTTCAAGGGCAAGGTACTGTCCGTGATCCCCGCCATGGCGCCGGGTAACATTCAGGCCAACGCCAACCTGATCGACCAGAGCTCGGCCCAGATACCGGGTCGCCTGCCCATCGTCATTGAGATCACCGACCCCGAGTGGGCCAAATATCAGGTGATCGCAGGCTCCAGCGGCCAGGCCGCCATCTACACCGAACATTTCCACCATGTGGCCATCATGCGTAAAATTTTGCTGCGCATGGGTAGCTGGCTCAACTACCTGTTCCCCTTCCACTAAGCAGCGATGCAGTGAATCAATGGGCCGGAATCATTCCGGCCCGTTTTTTTGACGCCAAGACCTGCTCCTCTCTCAGCGTCCCACTGCCGCACGCTGCATTTTGGCGGCAAGATCCCTATAATGGCGCCATCTTGCATCAGCCAGTGTCTCCATGTTCGTTCTCAGACCCTACCAGACCGACGCGGTCAACGCCGTCATCCAGCACTTTCGCAAACACCCGGATCCCGCCGTGGTGGTCTTGCCCACCGGCGCCGGCAAGAGCCTGGTGATCGCCGAACTCGCCCGCAAGGCGCGCGGCCGTGTGCTGGTGCTGGCCCACGTCAAGGAGCTGGTGGAGCAGAACCACGCCAAGTACGAGGCCTGGGGGCTCAAGGCTGACATCTTCGCCGCCGGGCTGGATCGCAAGGAGGCCAGCGCCCAGGTGGTGTTCGGCTCGGTGCAGTCGGTGGCGCGCAATCTGGACGCCTTTGATGGCGCCTTTTCGCTGCTTATCATCGACGAGTGTCATCGGGTCTCCCTCGAGGATGACAGCCAGTACCATCAGGTGATCGCCCATCTCAAGGCGGCCAATCCGGCGCTCAAGATCCTCGGCCTCACTGCCACACCTTATCGGCTGGGGCTTGGCTGGATTTATCGGCGCCACTATCACGGCATGGTCAAGAGCCACGGGGAGCGGCTGTTTGGCGACTGCGTGTTCGAGCTGCCCCTGCGCTTCATGGTGAAAAATGGCTATTTGACGCCGCCGCGCCTGGTCGATGCCCCCATCGTTCACTACGACTTCAGCAGGCTGATCCCCCGTGAGAACGGTCTGTTCAGCGAAGCGGATCTCAACGGCGAACTCAAGCGCCAGCAGCGGGTCACCCCCCATATCATCAGCCAGGTGCTGGAGTACGCCCGGGAGCGGCAGGGGGTGATGATCTTCGCCGCCACCGTCGAGCACGCCCGGGAAATTCACGGGCTGCTCGGGAGCAAAGGGGAAAAGGCCGCCCTTATCACGGGCGAGACCCCGGGGCCGGAGCGCGATGCCCTGATCCAGGCCTTCAAGGGGCGGGAGCTCAAGTTTCTGGTCAACGTGGCGGTGCTCACCACCGGCTTCGACGCCCCCCACGTCGATCTCATCGTCATGCTGCGCCCCACCGAGTCGGTGTCGCTCTATCAGCAGATCGTCGGCCGGGGCCTGCGACTGTCGCCGGGCAAGGAGGATTGCCTGGTGCTCGACTATGCCGGCAACAACTTCAACCTGTTCGCCCCCGAAGTGGGGGAGCCCAGGCCCCACGCCGGTACCGAGCCGGTGCAGGTGCCCTGCCCCGCCTGTGGCTTTGCCAACACCTTCTGGGGCAAGACCGACGAGGATGGCAAGGTTGTCGAACACTATGGCCGCCGCTGTCAGGGGCTATTTGAAGATGACGAGGGCCATCGCGAGGAGTGCGACTACCGCTTTCGCGCCAAGATCTGTCCCGCCTGCGGGGCGGAGAACGACATCGCCGCCCGCCGCTGCCAGAGCTGCGATCAGCTGCTGGTGGATCCGGACGACAAGCTCAAAGCAGCGCTTAATCTCAAGGACTGCATGGTGATCCGCTGCGCCGGCCTGACCCTCGCCAGTGGCCGTGGCAAACAGGGGGAGCGGCTGGAGGTGACCTACCACGATGAGGATGGCTTGACCCTGGTGGAGTACTTCGGCTTTCACTCGAGCGGTGCGCGGCGCTTGTTTCAACAGCGCTTTGTGCGTCATCATTGGCCCGCCCCGGGCCTCGAGCCCGAATTCACCACCCTGGAGAGCGTGCTGGCCGAAGGCCCCAAGTTCCGCCACCCGGACTTCGTCATCGCCCGCAAGGCGGGGCGCTTCTGGCAGGTGAAGGAAAAAATTTTTGACTATCAGGGTCGTTACCGTACAGCCGAAACCCTTGGCTGACGGCGCTCTGGCAGGTGAATATATCCATGTTGAGTATAAAGGCTGGCAGACGATGTCAGTCTCTTCGTCAAGTTTGAGGATCTTATGCAGCGGCTGTTGATTGGTGTTTGTGCTCTGTTTTCCACCCTGTTTTCCACCCTGGTCCATGCCGCCCCGCTGATCCCCCCAAAGGGAGGCCAGTACGCCGTCATAGTGCAGGGCAGCGGCGGGGTGGAATTTGCCCGTCACGCCGATGACATGATAGCGCCCGCCTCCACCATGAAGGTGCTGACCGCGCTCGCCGCCCGTCTCGAGCTCGGCGCCGACTTTCGCTTCGCTACCGACATCCAAGCCCAGCCGGGGGCCAAGCAGGGGGATGTCATCAACGGCGACCTCTGGATCAACTTCGTGGGCGACCCCACCTTGTCGCGCATGGATCTGGTCGCCCTGTTCAAACAGCTCGGCGTGACCCGCATCAAGGGCAACGTCTATGTCAACACCGGCGCCTACAACGGCTACGAGCGCGGCAACGGCTGGTCCTGGGGAGATCAGACCCTCTGCTTCGCGGCCCCGGTCTCCTCCGTCATCATCGACAAGAACTGCGCCTACGGCACCGTCACCGCCACCCAGATAGGTAAACCGGCGGTGGGCAACGTGGCCACCGGCGTGCCCATCGGCATCGGCGCCGACAACGTGGAGGTGATGAGCTACGCCGACATGGCGCGCCAGTTCTGCGCCCTCGAAGTGGACATGGCCAAGGGCAACTTCTATGAGCTCAAGGGCTGCATCACCCCGAACAAGGAGCCACAAGGTCTGCGCTTCGCCATCCACGACGTGGAAGCCTGGGGCTGGGACAACATTCGCTGGGCCATGAACCGTGCCGGCATCAGCCACGACGGCCTGCTGCGGGTCACTCACCGCGCACCGGTGGGCGCCGAGACCCTGGCCACCCACTACTCCGTCTCCCTGCCGGTGATGCTCTCCAAGATGTTGAAGAAATCGGACAACCTCTACGCCGATACCTTCTTGAAGACCGTCGGCCGTCACTACTACAACAAGCCGGGCAGCTACCGCAGCGGCACCATGGCGGTGCGCGCCATCCTGACCAAGAACGGCATCGATCTCGGCAACGCCACCCTGGCCGACGGCTCCGGCCTCTCCGCCCACAACCTCATCAGCGCCCGCCAGATGCTGTCGGTGCTGGCCTTCATCCAGAAGAACGATGCCCAGCTCGATTTCATCAAGCTGCTGCCCAGCTCCCAGGTGGACGGCACCCTGGCCTGGCGCCGCAGCGTCACCGCCCCCATGATGAAGAACAAGGTGCATGCCAAGACAGGGACCATCACCGGCACCTCCAACCTCGCCGGCTTCATCGACACCGCCGGCGGCCAGCGCAAGGCCTTCGTGATGTTCCAACGTGGCCTCTCCCAGGATCCGGCCACCCACGAACGCTACCGTGCCAGCAAGGCACCCTGGCCCTGGACCGGATTTGAGAAGGGGGTGCTGGAGAGCATCTACCAGCAGCAGCCGATCCAGATCGTCGAACAATGATGAGCAGGGGTCTTGCCAGCAAGGCGGCCTCCATACCCAGGACAGTGTTCGAGAAAGGCGTGATGGAGAGCCTCTATCGGCAGCAGCCGATCCAGATCGCCGAGCAGTAAACACGGGCCATGGTGCCCGCCATTTTCCACTTTAACGAACCCTGAGGCGGGGCTATGCTGTCGCCAGCCTCATTGCAGCGGCTTCATATAACGGCTTCATTTAACGGAGAGAAACGATGTTTGTAGAAATTTTTGGTCGCCCGGGTTGCCCTTACTGTGTCCGTGCCAAGCAGATCGCCGAGCAGTTGACCGAGGAGCGCGATGACTTCGAATTCCGCTACGTGGACATCAACGCCGAAGGGCTGACCAAGGACGATCTGGCCGTCAAGGCGGGCAAGCCGGTCACCACGGTGCCGCAGATCTTCCTGGACGAGCAGCACATCGGCGGCTGCACCGACTTCGAAGCCTATGCCAGGGCTAATCTGGGTCTGTGATCCCCATTCGTATCGTAAAAAGGCGCCTGATGGCGCCTTTTTTCATGGTGAGAACCGCAGCCAGACTCAGTCTGCCACCGGCGTGAAACGGCTCACCACGGCGCCCTGATGCTCGATCCACTCCATGAACATGGTGACGGGCCTGGCATAGACGATGTCGTCCTGCTCGGACTGGTAGATGACCAGCCGCTCCTGGGTCTCGGTGTGCAGGGCCAGGGTGAGCACCCGATAGTGCCCTCCCTTGAAGTGGCGATAGCGGCCGGGTGTGGGTGCATGCATGACAAAGCCTCGAAACAGGATGAAAGACCACCGGACGCAAAGCTGACCGGGCTGATAATGGGGGCGGGCGGGTGTTTATCAGCCCAGCCAATCGTGCCAGATGGGGGGAGTATTTCAATACACTCCTGCGGCTTTATGAAGCTGACCCTCATCTTTCACTGGTTTCTTGCGAAACAGGCAAACGATCCTGCTGAATTTAACAGATTGGCAACCCTGTTTAGGGGGTTAATATCAGGGATTTATTCCATAAATTAGATTGTTCTAGCATTCAATTCTGTGAAGAATAGGGGTAGAGAAATTTGATACTAAAAAACGCTTTTTGCCAACGCGTCCCCAGGGGAAGGAATCACGCTCACCATGTTCACTATCGACAAGTCGCACAAGCTCGACGATGTCTGCTATGACATTCGCGGCCCGGTGCATAAAGAGGCCCGCCGTCTCGAAGACGAAGGCCATCGCATTCTCAAGCTCAACATTGGCAATCTGGCGCCATTCGGTTTCGATGCCCCCGAGGAACTGATCAAGGATGTGATCCTCAACATGCCCCAGAGCCAGGGCTACTGCGACTCCAAGGGACTGTTCTCCGCCCGCAAGGCGGTGATGCAGTATTACCAGCAGAAGGGGATGCGCAAGGTCGATATCGATGACATCTACATCGGCAACGGCGCGAGCGAGCTCATCGTCATGGCCATGCAGGCGCTGCTCAACAACGGCGACGAGATGCTGGTGCCCTCCCCCGACTACCCGCTGTGGACCGCGGCCATCACCCTCTCCGGCGGTCATGCGGTGCATTATCGCTGCGACGAAGGGGCCGACTGGTATCCGGATCTGGATGACATCCGCGCCCGCATCACCCCGCGCACCCGCGGTCTGGTGCTGATCAACCCGAACAACCCGACCGGCGCCGTCTACGGCAGCGAATTCCAGCTGGAGCTGATCGAGATCGCCCGTCAGCACAACCTCATCATCTTCGCCGACGAGATCTACGACAAGATCCTCTACGACGACATCGCCCACACCAGCGTCTGCACCCAGTGCGACGACGTGATGGTGGTGACCTTCAACGGCCTCTCCAAGGCGTATCGTGCCTGTGGCTTCCGTCAGGGCTGGATGGTCATCACCGGGCCCAAGGGTCGGGCCAAGGGCTATATAGAAGGGCTGGAGATGCTGGCCTCCATGCGACTCTGCTCCAACGTGCCCATGCAGCACGCCATTCAGGCGGCGCTCGGTGGCTACCAGAGCATCAACGAGCTGATCCTGCCGGGCGGCCGCCTGCGGCGCCAGCGGGACAAGGCCTGGGAGCTGATCAACGCCATCCCCGGCGTCTCCTGCGTCAAGCCCAAGGGGGCGCTCTACCTGTTCCCGCGCCTGGATCCCAAGGTGTACGACATTCGCGACGATCAGAAGATGGTGTTCGACCTGCTGCAGCAGGAGAAACTGCTGCTGGTACAGGGCACTGGCTTCAACTGGCCCGCGCCGGACCACTTCCGCCTGGCATTCCTACCAAGGGAAGAGGAGCTGGAAGATGCCATCGGTCGCCTCGCCCGCTTCCTCAAGAACTACAAGCAGTAAGCGCTGTCGATGTCATGAAAAAGGCTCCCGCGGGAGCCTTTTTGCTGTCTGTCGTTTTATCTCTGGCCATCAGCCGTGCAGCAGGGCACCGACCACCAGCACCCCCATGGTGATGAGCGCCACCCCGATGATGAAAGGCAGCACCCAGCGCACGAAGCGCTCGTAGGGGATCTTGGCCAACGCCAGCCCGGCCACCAGGTGGGCGGCGGTGGGAGCGAACAGGTTGATCCAGCCGGAGGCGGACTGATAGGCGGTGATCACCAGATCCCGGGAGATGCCGGAGAAGTCCGCCAGCGGCCCCATCAGCGGCATGGAGACGGTCGCCAGCCCCGAGGTCGAGGGGATGAAGAAGCTCAGAATAATGTGCACCAGGTAGGCCATCAGGATAAACACCGAGGAGGAGAGCCCGGTCACCAAGCCCTCGGCCCAGTGCAGTATGCTGTCGATGATGACGCCCTGCTCCATCACCACGTAGATACCGCGCGCCACCGCCACCACCAGCGCCACCCCGATGAGATCCCGTGCCCCTTCCAGGAAGGTGGCCACGTAGTTGGACTCCGGCATCCGGTTGATGAGGGCGATCAGGATGGAGGCGCTGAAGAACAGGGTGGAGAGCTCATCGAACCACCAGCCCAGGGTCGGCAGAAAGTCGATCCCCAGATCCGACCAGGGCACCACCGCATAGATCATCAGCAGGAAGGTGCCGAAAAACACCAGCATGGTGAGCTTCTGCTTGCCGCTGAAGGCCGAGTCGCTGCGCTTCATCTGGGAGAATTCGTCGTCATACTGGATGTCGGCCAGCACCGAGCTCCCCTTGTCCTGCTGCACCTGCTTGGCATAGCGCATCACGAACCAGGAGGCGAAGATCACCAGCAGCAGCCACTGGATGACCCGCAGGCCGATCCCCTCACCGATGGGGATGCCGGCAAAACCGGAGGCGATGCCGGTAGCGAAAGGGTTGACGGTGGAGGCGAGCACCCCGACCCCGGAGCCGAGCAGTATGATCCCCGCCGCCACCATGCGATCGAAGCCCGCCGCCATCATGACAGGCACTATCAGCGCCCAGAAGGCCACCGTCTCCTCCGCCATGCCGAAGGTGGAGCCACCGAGGGCAAAGAGCGCGATCAGCACCGGGATCAACAGCCGCTCACGGCCGGCGAAGGCGCGCACTATGGCCCCTACCCCGGCATCCAGCGCGCCGCTGTGCATGGTCACCGCCAGGAAGCCGCCGATGATGAGCACGAACAGCGCCACGTCGGCCGCCTTGTGGAAGCCCTGAATGGGGGCCTTGAGCACATCGAACAGCCCCTGCGGGTGAGAGGGGAGCTTGGTGTAGCTGCCGGGCACCGGCAACAGCCGCTCATCGCCGCTGTAGTCGGCCACGGCCGCCGCCGCAATCGGCTGTTGGCTCTTGGCGGTGACATAGTTGTACTTGCCCGCCGGCAGCACCCAGGTGAGGGTGGCCATCAGGGCGATGATGATAAACAGCAGGGTGTATACGGTGGGGAGCTGGCGCTTCTTGGGCGCCTCATGTGGGCTGGTCATAGTGTCCGTTCCTCGGCAAGGCCGTCATGTGATCCGATCAGCGCAAGACTAGCGGTTTTGATATCGGAAAAAGGTGATCGCGGATAATAAAATTTCTTGATAAGGCAGGATTTTTGATAAAAAAACAGGGCCCCGCAGGGCCCTTTTTCATTTGAGTGTCCCGTCCTGAATATGGTTTACACCTTTCCCCCCAATAAATGGAGACCCCGATGGGACAAGGTGTGAAACGGACACAGCGCGATTACTCGCTGACTTTTAAACTGGCGCTGGTCGAGCAGATTGAAAAAGGCGAGCTCACCTACAAACAGGCTCAGGCCCGTTATGGCATTCAGGGCCGCTCCACCGTTCTGGTATGGTTGCGTCAACATGGTCGGCAGGATTGGAGCCAGGGGGCTTCTGTGCGCGCCGGCAGGAGCATCACCATGCCTGACCCCGACAACCAGACGCCCGAACAACGTATCAAGGAGCTCGAACAGCAGCTGGCGCTGATGAGCCAGAAGGCCCAGTTCTTTGAGGCCGTCGTCGATGTACTGAAGAACGACTACGGTGTCTCCATCGTAAAAAAGCGACCCGGCAAGTCCTCTCGCAGCGGCAAGTCCAGAGGCTGACCATCGTCAGGGCTTGCCTGTTTCTGGGAATAAGCCGTCAGGCTTACTACAAGCGCAATCGAGTTGCCGACCTGCGCCACGCACAGGGGCTGCAGGTGGTGCGCTTCGTGCGTCAGGTACGGTTACGCCAGCCACGGGTCGGCACCCGCAAGCTGCATTATCTGCTGCAGGGACAGGATGATGGCTGGCTCAAGGTCGGGCGGGACAGGCTGTTTCAGATATTGGCCGAGCATCGTCTGCTGGTGCAGCCCAGGCGGGCGTATCACAAGACCACCCACAGTTTTCACCGCTTCTACCGTCACCCCAACTTGCTCAAGGCAGGGTCAGAGCAGGTCACGCCGGTGGCACCGGAGCAAGTCTGGGTCGCCGACATCACCTATCTGCCAGCCAGGAGCGGGCCGCTGTACCTGAGCCTGGTGACGGATGCTTACTCACGCAAGATAGTGGGTCATCACGTGCACGAAGGGATGCACGCCGAGTCGGTGGCGATGGCGTTCAGACAGGCGCTGAAGCAACGGTGTGGCAGCGGGGAGCTTATCCATCACTCGGACCGCGGCGTGCAGTATTGCTTGGGCCTGTATCAGTCATTGCATGCCCGGCACGGGGTGAAATGCTCGATGACAGATGGTTATGACTGTTACCAGAATGCACTGGCGGAGCGGGTAAACGGGATTTTGAAAGGTGAGTTGCTGTTGCAAAGCCCGCAGGACCTGGCGCAAGCGCGGGAGATGGTGCGTGAGGCGGTGGATATTTACAACCTGGAGCGACCGCATCATGCGTTGAAATACAGAACCCCCGATGCGGTGCATCGGGGGTTCTGAGTCACGTGAAGCTAGACGAAAATGTGTAAACCTATTTCAGGACTAGACAGCTCATCAGGTCGGTGACCGCCTCGCTGGGGGAGTCACTGCCGCGGCATCAATAGTAGGAGTGATCGCCACGCTGGTGCTCGGTGGCATCTTTCACGCCGTTGAGCTCGCCCGGGAATTTCTCCAACAGCTGCTTCTCGATCCCCTCTTTCAGGGTGTAATCCACCTGTGAACAGCCGTTGCAACCACCACCAAACTGCAAAATCGCCAGCTTGTCGTCGGTGATGTCAATCAAGGTCACCTTGCCACCGTGACCGGCCAGCATGGGGTTCACCTCGGACATCAGCACGTATTCGATGCGATCGGCCAGGGGGGCATCGTCGGCGACCTTGCGCATCTTGGCGTTCGGTGCCTTCAGGGTGAGCTGGGAGCCCATCTGATCGGTGACGAAGTCGATGGTGGCATCCACCAGATAAGGGGAGCTCAGGGGATCGACCAGACAGTCGAAGCCGCTGAAGGGCAGGTGTTGATCTTCCGGATCGACCGCGTCGGGTGGGCAATAGGATACGCCGCACTCGGCATTCTGGGTTCCCGGATTGACCACAAACACCCGGATGTTGGTGCCATCAGGCTGCTTCTCCAGCAACTTGCGGAAGTGGGCCTGGGCGGTGTCGGAAATGCTGATCATCACTATCCTCATAAACCTGAGTGTACGACTAGGGTATTCATGATAACTCGCTTGGCCTGGCTTGGGTAGCGTGTCGATGGCTACCCGATGTGACCCTGAGCGCAACAAGCTCATGACAAGACGCCAGACCGCTTTTTCCTCCTCTCCATACCGTCCCAGCTATTTGATGTGCCTCTGCGTGCGGCAAAGTGCCCACACTTCCACCTTCTCAATGCCACTTTTGTGGAGTAAACGGCTGAGCTGGCCGGCGGTGGCGCCTGTGGTGACCACGTCGTCGAGCAGGGCGACATGGCGATAGCTGTGGGGCCGGATCTGAAAGGCGCCGCGCAGGTTGCGTCTGCGTTGCCCCGCACTCAGGCTGGTCTGCTGAGGGGTCGCCCTGATCCTGCGCAACAGCCGGGTGTCGCAGGGAATACCGGTGATCGCGCCAAGGGCCAGTCCAATCTCTTCCGCCTGATTGAAGCCGCGCCACCACTGTCGCCACCAATGCAAGGGAACTGGGATGATGGCCTCGGGCGGATCGTCGGTATCCAGATGATCGACCAGCAGGCGGGCAAGTAGTGGTGCCAACAGGATCTGACCCGAGTATTTCAGCCGGGGAATGAGCAGGGAGTAGGGGAGCTGATAGTCGCCTATCACCTGCAGCCGCTCCCAGGGCGGCGGCCTGCGCTGGCAGCGGCCGCAGACCTGCTCCGCTGCCTTTATATGTTCCGGCAGCGGCGCCGCACACAGCCGGCACCTGAGACAGGGTTGCTGCAGGGCGTGCCGGCACCAGCTGCACAGCAGCGGCTGGGTGTCGCAAGGCTGGCGACAGAGCAGACAGAGGCCCAGCCAGTCGGCCCGGTTGCCGAGGATCGGACTTGCTTTGGCGAGCAGCCGCTTTAACATGCAGACTCCAAGCAGATAAACAGGATCTTGAGTCTAGATGAGCGTATCGGTTGAGCGGTTTGGCCAGGGCCAGGACCTGGTGTTGTTGCATGGTTGGGGCATGAACGGGGCTGTCTGGCACGGCATCGTCCCCGAGCTGGCAGCCCATTATCGGCTGCACCTGGTCGATCTGCCGGGGTTTGGCAACAGCCCCTTGGCGAGCGGTGTCGAATACGGCCTGCCCTGGCTGGCGGAGCAGATCACAGCCGTCTTGCCGGAAAGATGCCATCTGCTCGGCTGGTCCCTCGGCGGCCTGGTGGCGAGCCAGCTGGCGTTGACTCATCCCGAGCGTTGCCAGAGCCTGATCACGGTGGCGAGTTCCCCCTGTTTCATGGCGCGGGACGAATGGCCCGGTATCGCCCCCAAGGTGCTCGCCGGTTTCAACCAGATGCTGGCCGGTGATTTCAAGCAGACCATAGAGCGTTTCCTGGCGATCCAGGCCATGGGCAGCGAACACGCCCGGGACGACATCCGTCAGTTGCGCCACTGGCTGGCGGAGCGACCAGCGCCCCAGCTTGCCGCCCTGGAGGCGGGCCTCGGCCTGCTGGCCGACGTCGATCAGCGCGACGAGCTGACGGCGCTCAGCCAGCCCTGGCTGCGGATCTATGGCAGGCTGGATTCCCTGGTGCCCAAGGCGGCCATTCCGCTGCTGGACGAACGCTATCCCCATAGCCAGAGTCGGGTGCTGGACAAGGCCTCTCACGCCCCCTTCATCTCCCATCCGGCCCAGTTCATCGCCATGGTACGGGAGTTTATCGGCTGAAAAGTGAGCGGCAGGCTTCAATAATGCCTCCGGGTGGTGAATAATCAGCCAACAGCCAGAGGAGCAAGATGATGCGTATCGATTCTGCCATGACCACGGGCGTGCAGGGATTCCAGCGGGCGGAGCAACTGGCCGGTCAGGCATCGGGCCAGATAGCCCGCCTCAATACCCCGGCCGGTGAGCGGGTGGAACTGCCCGAGGAGCTGGTCAACCTCAAGGTGGCCGAGCTGCAGGCCGGCGCCTCCGCCAAGGTGATCCAGACCGCCAGCGACATGATGGGTACCCTGATCGACATCAGGGTGTGAGATGAATATCAACGTCAGCCTGCCACCCCTTATTCCCAATCAGCTGCGCTCGCAGACGGTATTGATGGGTACCCTGATCGACATCCGGGTGTGAGATGTACATCAACGTCAGCCTGCTACCCCACATACCCAATCAGCTGTACCCGCAGACGGCATTGATGGGTACCCTGATCGACATCCGGGTGTGAGATGAACATCAACGTCAGCCTGCTACCCCACATACCCAATCAGCTGCGCCCGCAGACGGCATTGATGGGTACCCTGATCGACATCCGGGTGTGAGATGAACATCAACGTCAGCCTGCCACCCCACATTCCCAATCAGCTGCAACCGCAGACGGAAGCGGCGTACACTGACAATCGCCGTGCCGAGCTCGTCCCCCAGCTGCGCCAGAGCGAGGCCTCCGGTGCCGAGTCCGGCGTCGCCTCCCAGAAAGACAAATCCAAAGCGGCCCAGGCCAACCAGAATTCCCAACCGAGCCGGGAGGGCTCGTCCACCGGCCAGGCGACGCTGCCACAGCGTTTTGTCGAGGCCACGGATGAAGAGGGCAAGCGCAGGCAGCAGGAGTCCGGCCAGCAGGAGCAACAGAAACAGCAGCGCCAGGTCGAGGTGCTGGTCGAGCGGGATCTCGAGGTGCGCAAGCACGAGCAGGCCCATCAGGCGGCGGGTGGGGAACATGCGGGCAGCCCGGCCTATGAGTATGCCTATGGGCCGGACGGCAAGCGCTACGCCAGTGGCGGCGAGGTGGCCATCGATATCGCGGCCGTTCATGGGGATCCGGCGGCGACCCTCGCCAAGATGCAACAGGTGCGCGCCGCGGCGCTGGCGCTGGTCGAGCCTTCTTCCCAGGACTTGAGTGTGGCCCGCAGCGCCACTGTCAAGGAGGCGCAGGCCCGCAAGGAGCTGATGGCGGCAGGGTCAGAGGGACAGTCGAACAGTCCGCTCGGCATCTATATGGACAAACGCAATCAGGTCATCGCCCACCACTATCAGCAGGCGGCCAAGCCTGCCCCCCGCCAGAGCTTCAGCCTGGATATCTGAGCGGGCGGACTCCACATCCGCCGTACTGCGATAACCGGCGCCAGCCTCCTAACAAAAAGCCCCTTGCGGGGCTTTTTGTATTTTCAGGCGGCTTACTTCCTGGTCTTGGAGAGGGCGGCGGCGAAGGCGTTGCCCATGGCGCCCCCCAGGGGGTTGGCTGGGGCTGGCTTGCTGCCAGACGCACTCTTGGGCCTGGTGTTGCCCGCCGCTGGTTGACGCGGCTCGGCCGGCTTGCGGGCTGGCTGCCCCGGCTTCTCGTCGAGGCGCATGGTGAGGCTGATACGCTTGCGCGGTGCATCCACCTCCAGCACCTTGACCCTGACTATGTCGCCGGCCTTCACTACCTCGCGGGGATCCTTGACGAAGCGGTCGGTCAGGGAGGAGATGTGCACCAGCCCGTCCTGATGAACACCGATGTCGACGAAGGCACCGAAGTTGGTGACGTTGGTGACCACCCCTTCCAGTACCATCTCGGGCACCAGGTCGCTTATCTTCTCCACCCCTTCCCTGAAGGTGGCGGTCTTGAACTCGGGGCGCGGGTCGCGGCCCGGCTTGTCCAGTTCACCTATGATGTCGGTGACCGTGGGCACCCCAAAGCGCTCATCCGTGTAGTCGGCAGGCTTGAGGCTCTTGAGCAGGCTGCCGTTGCCGAGCAGGCTCTCTACCTGCTGCTGGAGTTGCGCCAGGATCCGCTCCACCACGGGATAGGACTCCGGGTGCACCGCCGAGCCGTCCAGCGGGTTGCTGCCGCCGCGAATGCGCAGGAAGCCGGCACACTGCTCGAACGCCTTGGGCCCGAGTCGGCTCACCTTGAGCAGTTGCTGGCGGTTGTGGAAGGCGCCGTTGTCGTCTCTGTAGGCGACTATGTTCTGGGCCAGGGTCTGGGAGAGGCCGGAAACCCGGTTCAGCAAGGCCACCGAGGCAGTGTTCACATCCACCCCCACCGCGTTCACGCAATCCTCGACCACGGCATCCAGCCGGCGGGCCAGCTGGCTCTGACCCACGTCGTACTGATATTGGCCCACGCCGATGCTCTTGGGATCGATCTTGACCAGTTCTGCCAGGGGATCCTGTAGGCGGCGGGCAATGGAGACTGCGCCACGGATGGAGACGTCGAGATCCGGGAACTCCTGGGAGGCGAGCTCGGAGGCGGAGTAGACCGAGGCCCCCGCTTCGCTCACAACGATTTTCTGCGCCTTGGCGGCGGGGTAGCGCTCGAACAGATCGCTCACCAGCCGGTCGGTCTCCCGGGAGGCGGTGCCGTTGCCGATGCTGATGAGCTCGACCTTGTGCTTCTGGCACAGCTCGCTCAGGGTCCTGAGGCTCTGATCGACCTGCTTCTTGGGTTCGAACGGGTAGATGGTCGCGTGATCGACCAGCTTGCCGGTGGCATCGACCACCGCCACCTTGACCCCGGTGCGGATGCCCGGATCCAGCCCCATGGTGCAACGCATGCCAGCCGGCGCCGCCATCAGCAGATCCTTGAGGTTCATGGCGAACACCTTGATCGCCTCGTCCTCTGCCGACTCGCGGATGCGGCCGATCAGCTCGGTCTCCATCTGCAGCGACAGCTTGATCTTCCAGGTCCAGCTCACCACCCCTTGCAGCCACTTGTCGGCCGGGCGGCTCTGCAGATTGAGCTTGAGGTGATGGGCGATGATCCCCTCGCAGGGGCTGGCACTCTCGTCGTCGCCGGTGACCAGCGCCAGGTTGAGGATCCCCTCGTTGCGGCCGCGCAGCATGGCGAGCACCCGGTGGGAGGGGGCCTTGTGCAGGGGCTCGTCGTGCTCGAAGTAGTCCTTGAACTTGGCCCCTTCCTGCTCCTTTCCCGCCACTACCCGGGCACGCAGGGTGGCGTTGTGCCACAGGTAGTCCCGCAGCTTCTCCAGCAGGTCGGCCTGCTCGGCGAAGCGCTCCATCAGGATGTAGCGGGCGCCGTCGAGGGCGGCCTTGGGCTCGGTGATGCCCTGCTCTGCATTGAGAAAGGCCAGCGCCTCCTGCTCCGGATCCTTCATGGGATCGCGGAGCAGCATCTCGGCCAGCGGCTCGAGCCCGGCCTCGATGGCCATCTGCCCCTTGGTGCGGCGTTTGGGCTTGTAGGGCAGGTAGAGATCTTCGAGCCGGGTCTTGCTGTCGGCCTCGCGCAACTCGCGGGCGAGCTCTGGGGTGAGCTTGCCCTGCTCCTCGATGGAGCGAATGATCACCTGGCGGCGATCGGCCAGCTCACGCAAGTAGCCTAGGCGGCTCTCCAGGGTACGTAGCTGGCTGTCGTCCAGGCCACCGGTCACCTCCTTGCGGTAACGGGCGATGAAGGGCACGGTCGAGCCCTCATCCAGCAGGCGTACGGCGGCCTGAATCTGTTCTGGGCGAGCGTTGAGCTCGGTGGCGATCTGCTTCTCTATGACATGGCTGTGCATCGGGAGTCTCTGTGGTCGGGTCTGTCCAACTGGCCTGCCGTGGCGTCGAATTGCCATGGCTGGGATTCAGCGGCCTCTTTGCTGCATCTAGCGTCGCTGTGGCCGGTTTGCGCCTTGAGGCGCCGAGTGTGAGCACTATATGGGGTCGGGGCAGGGGATGCCACCCCGGCCAGGGGAACCCGTGATGGGCTCAGCGGCAGGGGATGGTCGTAAGGTGCCCCTGCCGGGATCACCTGGGATAGGTTATCTCGTTCACATACCAGCAGGCGTCACCCACTGGGGTGCGCACTATGGCCTCGTCACCGACTTCTTTCTTGAGCAGCGCCCGTGCCATGGGGGAGTCGATAGAGATGTAATCCTTGCGGCCGAAGATCTCGTCATAGCCGACGATGCGAAAGCGCTTGGTCTCTCCCTCTTCGCTCTCCACCTCGACCCAGGCGCCGAAGAACACCTTGCCCTCCTGAGACGGGGCATAATCGACGATGGTCAGCTCCTCCAGGCACTTGCGCAGGTAGCGCACCCGCCGGTCTATCTCCCGCAACCGCTTCTTGTTGTACTGGTAGTCGGCGTTCTCGCTGCGATCCCCGAGGCTGGCCGCCCAGGCCACCTTCTTGGTGACCTCCGGCCGCTCCTCTCGCCACAGGGTGTCGTGTTCCTGCCGCAGCCTGTTGTAGCCTTCACGAGTAATGAGTTTGGTTTTCATGGGGTTATCAATCCCTGGCGCCAGCTTGGCGGGTTAGGTTGTACTGCAAGGGATAGTAGAGTCTGTCGATGCCCCGACACAAGCCGCGTCGCTGTGTCAGCAGACCTTGAACCCGCCACCTGACGGTCGGACACCTCCGTGGCACTGGCGGCTCCTTGCCCGGTGGCTGGCAGGATCCATGGCCCGCGGTTGACCGGCTGGGGGTAATAACCGGTAACATATTTATGCTTTGCCGTTGCAGGGGGGCGCCCTAGTATTGGGGACAGAGAAAGAGGAGTGGCAAGCATGAGTCAGCAATACAAGGTCCTGGTGGTCGACGATGACCTGAAATTACGTTCCCTGCTGGAGCGTTACCTCACCGAGCAGGGTTTCATGGTACGGGGCGTTGCCAACGGGGAGCAGGCCGATCGCCTGCTGACTCGCGAGAACTTCAGCCTGATGGTGCTGGATCTGATGCTGCCGGGGGAGGATGGCCTCTCCATCTGTCGTCGCCTGCGCGAGGCGGGCAACCAGATCCCGGTGCTGATGCTCACCGCGAAGGGGGATGAGGTGGATCGCATCGTCGGGCTCGAGATGGGAGCCGACGACTATCTGCCCAAGCCGTTCAACCCCCGCGAACTGTTGGCCCGGATCCGTGCCGTGCTGCGTCGTCATACCGTCGAGCTGCCCGGCGCGCCCTCCGTCGCCGAGAAGATGGTGAGCTTTGGCGCCTATCAGCTCAATCTGGCGACCCGGGAACTCAGTCGTGATGGCGAGCCGGTGGCCCTGACCAGCGGCGAGTTCGCCGTGCTCAAGGTGCTGGTGAGCCATCCCCGTGAGCCGCTCTCCCGCGACAAGCTGATGAATCTGGCTCGGGGGCGCGAATACACCGCCACCGAGCGCAGCATCGATGTGCAGGTCTCCCGCTTGCGCCGGCTGCTGGAGCAGGACCCGGCCCAGCCCCGTTACCTGCAGACCGTCTGGGGTCTCGGTTATGTCTTCGTGCCGGACGGTGACGGCGAATGAAGAAAGTGAGCAGCATGTTCTCCCGCATGCTCTGGTTTCTGGCCGCCGTGCTGGTGGTCTATCAGTTTGTCTCCTATGCCACTTTCTATAACTACCTGCTGGCTCCCACCGTCAAGCAGATAAGCCACCTGCTGGCCAATCAGGTCAAGCTGATCTTCCCCATCGACAGCAAGCAACTGGCGCTCAGTGAAGATGCCGAGGCGCTGGTCTATGTGGCGACCGGCAGTGACATCTATACCCAGGCCGAGGCGGAGCAGCATGGTCTCAAGGAGTCCAAGCCTTACACCTACCTGGAAGAAAGCATCAGCCGCGAGTTGAAGGGGAAGGCCAAGGTCAGGGTCGAGATCCAGGATCACTACATCATCTGGATCCAGCCGCCCCAGGCCAAGAAGATGTGGGTGCGGATCCCCTTGACCGAGATCGAGGACGACGACATCGAGCCGTTGATCCTCTACATGAGTGTGTTGCTGGTGGTGACCCTGTTTGCCGCCTGGCGCTTCGCGCGCCAGCTGGTGCGCCCGCTGGAGGATCTGGAGGCGGGGGCCGTGGCGGTGGCCCGTGGCAACTTCCCCGATGCGCTGGGGGAGCAGGGCTCCCGGGAGGTGCGCCGGCTGACGCGCACTTTCAACCACATGTCGAGCTCCATCAAGCGGCTGATCGAGGAGCGCAACATGATGATGGCCGGGGTCTCCCACGATCTGCGTACACCGCTGACCCGCATCCGCCTGGCGACCGAGATGATGTCGTCCGGGGATGAATACCTCAAGGAGAGTATCAATGCCGATATCGACGAGTCCAACGGCATCATCGATCAGTTCATCGACTATATCCGGCCGGACGAAGGGCTGGATACCCAGCAGATCGATCTGACCCAGCTGATCCACGATGCCTTGCTGATGCAGACCGATCAGGGTCTGGAGGTGGAGCTGCTGTTGCCGGAGCAGGCGGTGCGGGTCGCCTGCAACCCCATCAGCCTGCGGCGCATCCTCAACAATCTGTCGGGCAACTCCCTGCGCTACGGGGCAACCCGGCTGCAGGCGGAGCTCAAGGACGACGGTCACTGGGTGCGGCTGAGGCTGTCGGACAACGGGCCCGGCATCCCGGAACAGGACTACACCCGGGTGCTCAAACCCTTTACTCAGGGCAATGTGGCGCGCACCGGGGGGGGCAGCGGGCTGGGGCTGGCCATCGTTGCCAAGATAGTGTCCCAGCACCACGGCACCATACGGCTGGGCCGTTCCGAGCTGGGAGGGCTGCTGGTGGAGATCCGGCTACCCAAGCACCAACCACTGGAGTGGGTGGATTGAACAGAGGGCGCATCGATGGATGCGCCCTCTGTGTTATCAGGCCTGCGGTTCGGCCTTCTTGCGGTAGCGTTTGCCGTATTTGAGTTGCTGAATGAGCAGGGCGGCCACGATCAGCGCCAGCCCTATGGGGGTGGCCGGATGTATGGCTTCGCCGATCAGCAGGTTGAGCAGCACCAGGGAGGCAAAGGGCGAGATGAAGATGAGGTTGCTGATGGGAGCCGTGTTGGTGGCGTGGCGCAGGGCCATCAGCCAGAGCACGAAGCCAAAGCCCATCTCGAACAGCCCCACATAGATGGCGCCGGCCCAGCCTTGCCAGGCGGTCATGTGGAAGTCGGCGAGCAGCCAGGTCGCCACGACGATGAAGGGCAGGCTGATGATGAAGCCCAGCAGCAGACTGACGATGGGATCCCCCTGATTACGGGTGTTGAGGATCCAGTAGCTGGCCCAGATGAAGGTAGAGACCAGCGCCAGGGTGACCCCGAGCGGGCTGTCGAAGTGTAGACCGAACACATCTCCCTTGGTGGCGATGACCAGGGCGCCGAAGTAACCCAGTACGATGGCAACTCCATCGCGGCGGCGCAGCTTCTGGCCGAGGAAGGGCACGGCCAGCAGGCTGAGGGTGATGGCCCAGGTGTAGTTGAGGGTCTGCGCCTGCTGGGCAGGCAGCAGATCATAGGCCTTGAACAGCAGCAGGTAATAGAGGAAGGGGTTCAATACGCCCAGCGCCAGATAGTAGTAGGGGCGCGCCTTGATGTAGCTCAGCAGCAGGGGAAGCTTGCCCTGCCTGGCGACGATGAGCCCCAACGTCAGGGTCGAGGTGAAAGCCGCCACGAGCAGTAGCTGCACCGGCTCGAAGTAGGTGAGGGAGATCTTGAAGGCGGTGGCCACCGTCGACCAGAGGGCGACGGCGCAGAGTCCATATTGATAGGCTTTCTTCTGATCTTTGATCATCTGGGGTCGTTCCGCTGACAGAGGCAAGGGCGCAGTCTAGCAGCCCGCTCGGGGCCTTGTCGTCACCACCGCATGGGGGACAATCCGGTCGGCGGCTGCGAGATCCATCCGTCCCACACCATTGCGCACAATCTGTCCGCCCTCTCTTGCGCGAATTGAAAAAATCCGTATAATCCCCTCCGCTTACCCATGAGGTAGCCAGACGATATGTCTGCTTGCTGAGCTTCCCGTTTACGAGTCGCCAGCCTTACAGTCCTCCCGATATGGGAGGAAACGTGAAAAATCGCACCTCTGGCGGGAATATTCTCGGTCGGGCGGTGTTGATTTATGTTCTTTTATCTATTGGAGCTCTGTCAATGCAGAACCAAAGAATCCGTATTCGCCTGAAGGCTTTTGATCATCGCCTGATTGATCAATCCACAGCGGAAATCGTTGAAACTGCAAAGCGCACCGGCGCGCAGGTTCGCGGTCCTATCCCGCTGCCGACTCGCAAAGAGCGCTTCACCGTCCTGATCTCCCCGCACGTCAACAAAGATGCGCGTGATCAGTACGAGATCCGCACTCACAAGCGTCTGGTAGACATCGTTGAACCGACTGACAAGACCGTTGACGCTCTGATGCGTCTGGATCTGGCAGCTGGTGTAGACGTCCAGATCAGCCTGGGTTAATTACGGAAAGAGGTTGATAACAATGACAATCGGTCTTGTAGGTCGCAAAGTGGGTATGACTCGCATCTTCACTGAAGATGGCGTTTCTATCCCGGTGACTGTTATCGAAGTTGAAGCTAACCGTGTAACTCAGGTCAAATCTGTAGAAACCGACGGCTACAACGCTATTCAGGTTACCACTGGCGCCAAAAAAGCCAGCCGTGTAACCAAGCCGGAAGCTGGCCACTTTGCCAAAGCTGGTGTAGAAGCCGGTCGCGGTCTGTGGGAATTCCGCTTGAACAACGGTGAAACTTTCACTGTTGGTAGCGAGCTGAAAGTAGATCTTCTCGCTGACGTTAAGATGGTAGACGTTACCGGCACATCCAAGGGTAAAGGTTTTGCGGGCACTGTTAAGCGCCACAACTTCCGTACCCAGGATATGACCCACGGTAACTCCTTGTCTCACCGCGCTCCGGGTTCTATCGGTCAGAACCAGACTCCGGGTCGTGTATTCAAGGGCAAAAAGATGGCTGGTCACATGGGTGCTGAGCGTGTAACGACTCAGAACCTGGAACTGGTTCGTGTTGACGCTGAACGTAACCTGCTGCTCATCAAAGGTGCAGTACCGGGTGCAACCAACGGCAACGTGATCGTCAAACCTGCCGTCAAAGCGTAACGTCTGAGGAGATAGTAATGGAATTGGTAATGAAAGACGCCAAGAGCGCTCTTGAAGTTTCCGAGACTACCTTCGGGCGCGAATTCAACGAAGCTCTGGTTCACCAGGTCGTCGTTGCATATGCCGCTGGTGCCCGTCAGGGTACTCGTGCGCAGCTGACTCGCTCTGAAGTGTCTGGTGGCGGCAAAAAGCCGTGGCGTCAGAAGGGTACTGGTCGTGCCCGTGCTGGCTCCATCCGTTCGCCCATTTGGCGTTCCGGTGGTGTGACCTTTGCTGCTAAGCCGCAAGATCACAGCCAAAAAGTAAACAAGAAGATGTACCGCGGCGCTATCCGTAGCATCCTGTCCGAGCTGGTACGTCAAGAGCGCCTGATCGTTGTTGAGAAATTCGGCATCGAAGCGCCGAAGACTAAAGAACTGATCGCCAAGCTGAAAGAGATGGAACTGACTGACGTTCTGATCGTGACTGCTGAAGTCGATGAGAACCTGTTCCTGGCTGCTCGCAACCTGTACAAAGTTGACGTGCGTGACGTTGCCGGTATCGACCCGGTCAGCCTGATCGCTTTCGACAAGATTCTGATGACTGCTGACGCAGTTAAGCAAATCGAGGAGATGCTGGCATGATCCGCGAAGAGCGTTTGTTGAAAGTTCTGAAGGCTCCGCATATCTCTGAAAAGAGCACCATGGTCGCAGAAAAGCAGAACACTATCGTGTTCAAGATTGCTGTTGATGCCACCAAGGCGGAAGTCAAAGCTGCAGTTGCGAAACTGTTCGAGGTCGAAGTTGAGACCGTCCGTACCCTGAACATGAAGGGTAAAACCAAGCGCTCAGGTGCGCGTGTAGGCCGTCGTTCCGATTGGAAAAAGGCTTATGTGACCCTGAAAGCTGGTCAGGACATCGACTTCATGGGCGCAGCCGAGTAAGAGGAGTTCTGAAAAATGGCAATCGTTAAGTGCAAGCCTACTTCTCCGGGCCGCCGCCACGTCGTTAAGATCGTCAACCAAGAGCTGTACAAGGGTAAGCCCTTCGCCGCTCTGCTGGACAGCAAAAGCAAGTCCGGTGGTCGTAACAACAACGGCCGTATCACCACCCGTCATATCGGTGGTGGTCACAAGCAACACTACCGTCTGGTCGACTTCAAGCGCGACAAAGACGGCATTCCGGCCAAAGTAGAGCGTCTGGAATACGATCCTAACCGTACCGCTAACATCGCCCTGGTGTTGTATGCAGACGGTGAGCGTCGTTACATCCTGGCCCCGAAAGGCCTGAAAGCTGGTGATGCAATCGCTTCTGGTGCTGATGCTGCGATCAAGGTAGGTAACACCCTGCCGATGCGCAACATCCCGGTTGGTTCTACCGTTCACGCCGTTGAGATGAAACCTGGTAAAGGCGCCCAGCTGGCTCGTTCCGCTGGTACCTTCATCCAGATCCTGGCTCGTGATGGTAACTATGTAACTCTGCGTCTGCGTTCCGGCGAAGTACGTAAAGTTCTGGCCGAGTGCCGCGCCACCATCGGTGAAGTGGGTAACTCCGAGCACATGCTGCGTCAACTGGGTAAAGCCGGTGCAAACCGCTGGCGTGGTATTCGTCCGACCGTTCGCGGTATGGCGATGAACCCGGTTGATCACCCGCACGGTGGTGGTGAGGGTCGTAACAAGGGCATGCAGCCTGTGTCCCCATGGGGCCAGAAGGCTAAGGGCTTCAAGACCCGTAAGAACAAGCGTACCGACAAGTACATCGTACGTCGTCGTAACAAGTAATTGTTAACATAGAGGAATCACCATGCCACGTTCTCTCAAGAAGGGTCCATTTATTGACCTGCACTTGCTGAAGAAGGTAGAGAAAGCGGTGGAAAGCGGGGATAAAAAGCCGGTTAAGACCTGGTCCCGTCGTTCAATGATCATCCCGAACATGATCGGTTTGACCATCGCTGTCCATAATGGTCGTCAGCACGTTCCGGTTTTCGTTACCGAAGAAATGATCGGTCACAAACTGGGTGAATTCGCACCGACTCGTACTTATCGCGGCCATGCTGCTGATAAGAAGGCTAAGAAGCGCTAAGGGATAAATGATGGAAGCTATCGCTAAACACCGTTATGCCCGTACTTCTGCCCAGAAAGCTCGTCTGGTAGCCGATCAAGTACGTGGTCTGTCCGTAGACAAGGCTCTGAACCTCCTGACCTTCAGCCCGAAAAAGGCTGCAGTTCTGGTGAAGAAGGTGCTGGAATCTGCCATTGCAAACGCTGAGCACAACGAAGGCGCCGACATCGACGCCCTGCGTGTTGCCACCATCATGGTAGACGAAGGTCCCTCCATGAAGCGCATCCGCCCGCGTGCCAAAGGTCGCGCGGATCGTATCCTCAAGCGTACCGCTCACATCACTGTAGTGGTATCCGACGCTAAGGCTGGGAGATAAGCAATGGGTCAGAAAGTACATCCTAATGGCATTCGCCTGGGTATTACCAAGCCTTGGAATTCTACCTGGTTCGCGAACACCAAAGACTTCGCTGACAACCTGTACAGCGATTTCCAAGTACGCCAGTTCCTGACCAAGGAGCTGAAAAACGCCTCCTTGTCCAAGATCACCATCGAGCGTCCGGCCAAGAGCATCCGTGTGACCATTCACACCGCTCGTCCGGGTGTCGTGATCGGCAAGAAAGGCGAAGACGTTGAGAAACTGCGCAAAGCCGTCGCCGTCATTGCTGGCGTGCCTGCTCAGATCAACATTTCCGAAGTCCGCAAGCCGGAGCTGGATGGCAAACTCGTTGCCGACAGCATCACTTCCCAGCTGGAACGTCGCGTTATGTTCCGTCGTGCTATGAAGCGCGCCGTACAGAACGCCATGCGCCTGGGTGCCAAGGGCATCAAAGTGGAAGTGTCCGGTCGTCTGGGCGGCGCTGAAATCGCGCGTACCGAATGGTACCGTGAAGGTCGTGTGCCGTTGCACACCCTGCGTGCCGACATCGACTACGCAACTTCTGAAGCCCACACCACTTACGGTGTGATCGGCGTCAAAGTTTGGATCTTCAAGGGCGAAGTTCTGGGCGGTCTGGCTGCAGTCAATGCTGCCGCTGCTCAAGAGCAAGCTCCTGCAAAGCCCAAGCGTGACAACAAGCGCCGCGCTGCTAAGTAAGGAGATTCGGTAAATGTTGCAACCTAAGCGTACTAAATTCCGCAAGACCCATAAGGGTCGTAACCGCGGTCTGGCCAACTCTGGTAACGAAGTATCCTTCGGTACCTTTGGCCTGAAGGCGACTACCCGTGGTCAACTGACTGCTCGTCAAATCGAAGCAGCCCGTCGTGCCATGACCCGTCACGTTAAGCGTCAGGGTAAGATCTGGATCCGTGTGTTCCCGGACAAGCCGATTACCGAAAAGCCCCTCGAAGTTCGTATGGGTAAAGGTAAGGGTAACGTCGAATACTGGGTATGCCCGATCCAACCTGGCAAGGTTCTGTACGAGATGGATGGTGTTCCTGAGGCTTTGGCTCGTGAAGCCTTCGCCCTGGCTGCTGCCAAGCTGTCCGTTCAGACCACTTTCGTAATTAAGACGGTGATGTGATGAAAGCCCAAGATCTGCGTCAAAAGAGCGTCGATGAACTGAACCAGGAACTGCTGGGTCTGCTGCGTGAGCAATTCAACATGCGCATGCAAGCTTCCACCGGTCAGCTGGCTCAGACTCACACTCTGAAACAAGTGCGTCGTGACGTCGCACGTATCAAGACTGTACTGACAGAGAAGGCAGGTGCGTAATGACTGATAAAATCCGTACTCTGCAAGGTCGTGTGATTAGCGACAAGATGGACAAGTCCATCACCGTCGCTATCGAGCGCAAGGTAAAGCACCCGATCTACGGTAAGATCATCAAGCGCACTACCAAGCTGCACGTACATGACGAAAACAACGAGTGTAAAGCTGGTGACCTCGTGGAAATCCGCGAATGCCGCCCGCTGTCCAAGACCAAGTCCTGGACCCTGGTTGCTGTCGTAGAAAAGGCCTAATCGGTTCTTTTTTGCCCAAACGGCCCCTTATCGGGGCCGTTTGTTTTTTAGGCTACCTTTTCGAAAATAGCTGTGTTATAGTTTCGCGCCTTTTGAAGGCAGCCAGATCCCCCAAAGGGATAAGAAGTAAACAAAGCGGAGCACTAAGATGATCCAGATGCAAAGTATGCTGGGTGTTGCCGACAACTCCGGCGCTCGCAGTGTAATGTGTATTAAGGTTCTGGGTGGTTCGCACCGCCGTTATGCCGGCATCGGCGACATCATCAAGGTTTCCATCAAGGAAGCTATTCCTCGCGGTAAAGTGAAGAAAGGTGATGTGTATAACGCGGTGGTCGTACGCACCCGTAAAGGCGTTCGTCGTCCGGACGGCTCTGTCATCCGTTTCGACAACAATGCGGCTGTGTTGCTTAACAACAACCAACAGCCAATCGGTACTCGTATTTTTGGCCCGGTGACCCGTGAACTCCGTAATGAGAAGTTCATGAAGATTGTGTCCCTGGCACCCGAAGTACTGTAAGGAGTCGAACGATGGCAGCTAAAATCCGTCGCGAAGACGAAGTGATTGTTCTTACCGGCAAAGACAAGGGCAAGCGTGGCAAAGTCACTCAAGTCCTGATTGCAAAAGGTAAGGTTATCGTGGAAGGTCTCAACCAGGTGAAGAAACACCAGAAGCCGGTACCCGCATTGGGTCAGGCTGGCGGTATCGTCACCAAAGAAGCCCCCATTGATGTATCTAACGTAGCGCTGTTCAACTCTGCCACTGGCAAAGCTGACCGCGTTGGTTTCCGGGTTGAAGACGGCAAGAAAGTCCGTTTCTTCAAATCCACCGGCGAACTTGTGAAGTAATTGGAGTTTAACGATGGCGAAACTGCATGATTACTACAAATCCGATGTAGTAAATGAACTGTCCAAGCAGTTCGGTTACAAGACTATCATGCAAGTCCCTCGGATCGAGAAAATCACCCTGAACATGGGTGTTGGTGAGGCGATCTCTGACAAGAAATTGCTGGAAAATGCTGCTGCCGATATGGCTGCCATTTCCGGTCAGAAACCGCTGATCACCAAAGCACGCAAATCTGTTGCGGGCTTCAAGATTCGTGAAGGCTACCCGATAGGTTGTAAAGTAACCCTGCGTGGCGAGCGTATGTGGGAGTTCCTGGAACGGCTGATTTGCATCTCCGTACCGCGTATCCGTGACTTCCGTGGTCTGAACGCTAAGGCGTTCGATGGCCGTGGTAACTACTCCATGGGCGTGCGTGAGCAAATCATCTTCCCGGAAATCGACTATGACAAGGTCGATCGCGTCCGTGGTCTGGATATCACCATCACCACTTCCGCGAATACCGACGAAGAAGGCCGTGCTCTGCTGGCTGCCTTTAACTTCCCATTCCGCAAGTAAGGTTAGGGTTATGGCTAAAACATCCATGAAAGCACGTGAAGCAAAGCGTGCGAAGCTGGTAGCCAAGTTCGCCACTAAGCGAACCGAGCTGAAAGCTATCATCGTTGATATGAACGCTTCTGAAGAAGCGCGTTGGGATGCTGTCTTGCAACTGCAACAGCTGCCCCGTGATTCCAGTCCGTCCCGCCAGCGTAACCGTTGCAATATTACTGGTCGTCCGCACGGTTTCCTGCGCAAGTTTGGTCTGTCTCGCATCAAGGTGCGTGAGCATGCCATGAAGGGCGAAATTCCAGGCCTCAAAAAGGCCTCTTGGTAAGAATCTCGGGAGTTAGACTATGAGCATGCAAGATCCGATCGCGGATATGCTGACCCGCATCCGTAACGGTCAGGCGGCGAGCAAAGTTGCGGTTTCCATGCCTTCTTCCAAGCTGAAAGTGGCAATTGCCAAAGTGCTGAAAGAAGAAGGTTACATCGCTGGCTACTCCGTAGCAGGTGATGTGAAGCCGGAGCTGGAAATTGAACTGAAATATTTCCAGGGCAAGCCGGTTGTAGAACTGATCCAACGCGTGAGCCGTCCCGGCCTGCGTATTTACAAGCGCACTACTGATCTGCCGAAAGTTATGGGCGGTCTCGGTGTTGCTATCGTGTCCACGTCTAAAGGTGTGATGACCGACCGTGCTGCCCGCAAGGCAAGCATGGGTGGTGAGATCATCTGCTACGTCGCTTAATTAGGAGGTCGGAAATGTCTCGCGTTGCTAAGGCACCCGTCACTATTCCTGCTGGCGTAGAGGTGACTCTGAACGGTCAGGAACTGTCCATCAAAGGTGGTAAAGGTTCTCTGGTTAGTTCCATCCACGCCGGTGTAGAAGTGACCAAAGAAGACAATGTACTGAAGTTCGCCCCGCGCGACGGCATCGCTGGTGCTGACGCTCAGGCCGGTACTGCCCGTGCATTGGTCAACAACATGGTAATCGGTGTTACCCAAGGCTTCGAGCGTAAGCTGCAGCTGGTTGGTGTAGGCTACAAAGCCTCCATCAAGGGCAATGCTGTCGCGCTGGCCCTGGGCTTCTCTCACCCGGTAGAGCATGCGCTGCCGGCTGGTGTCACCGCTGAATGCCCGACCGCTACTGAGATCGTTCTCCGTGGTGTGGACAAGCAGCTGGTTGGCCAAGTCGCCGCCGACATCCGTTCTTACCGCGCTCCGGAGCCCTACAAGGGCAAGGGTGTACGCTATGCCAACGAGCAAGTGCGTACTAAAGAAGCTAAGAAGAAGTAAGGTAACACTATGGACAAGAAAGCAGCTCGTCTCCGTCGTGCTACTCGTGCTCGGAAGAAGATGCAGGAACTGGGAGCCACCCGTCTGGTTGTTCACCGTACCCCGCGTCACATCTACGCGCAGGTTATCGCAGCCAACGGTTCCGAAGTTCTGGCCTCTGCTTCTACAGTAGAGAAAGCCATCAGTGAAGCGCTCAAGTCTACCGGTAATGCTGATGCAGCTACCGCAGTAGGTAAAGCCATCGCTGAGCGAGCTATTGCCAAAGGCGTTCAGAACGTATCTTTCGATCGTTCCGGTTTCAAGTATCACGGTCGTGTAGCCGCTCTGGCTACCGCTGCTCGTGACGCTGGTCTTCAGTTCTAAGCTAGGAGTCGAAGATGGCTAAAGTCGAATCTCAAGCCGGCGAACTGCAAGAAAAGCTGATTGCAGTCAACCGTGTTTCGAAAACTGTTAAAGGTGGTCGTATCATGTCCTTCACCGCGTTGACCGTGGTGGGTGATGGTAACGGCCGTGTAGGTTACGGTTACGGTAAAGCCCGTGAAGTTCCAGCTGCCATTCAAAAGGCAATGGAACAGGCTAAGCGTAACCTGAACAAAGTTGAGCTGAACAATGGCACTCTGCACCACCCGGTGCGCGGTGTTCACTCTGGCTCCACCGTGTTCATGAAGCCGGCCTCACAAGGTACTGGTATCATTGCAGGCGGCGCTATGCGTGCCGTACTGGAAGTTGCTGGTATCCACAACGTGCTGGCTAAGACCTACGGTTCCACCAACCCAATCAACGTTGTTCGCGCAACTGTAGACGCTCTGGTGCAGGGTCAATCCCCGGCCCAGATCGCTGCCAAGCGTGGTCTGCGCGTTGAAGAAATTCTGGGGTAATGCGACATGGCTAACACTGTAAAAGTAACTCAAACTCGCAGCTCTATCGGCCGTCTGCCAAAGCACAAGGCGACTCTGCGTGGTCTGGGTCTGCGTCGCATTGGTCACACCGTTGAGCTGGAGGATACTCCTTGTGTACGCGGTATGATCAACCAGGTTTATTACATGGTTAAGGTGGAGGGCTAAGCATGCGTCTGAACACTCTGTCTCCGGCCCCAGGTTCCAAGTCTGCTAAGCACCGTCCGGGCCGTGGTATCGGTTCTGGTCTGGGCAAGACTGGTGGTCGTGGTGTTAAAGGCCAAACCTCTCGTTCCGGTGGCGGCAAAGTCCGCAACGGTTTCGAAGGCGGCCAGATGCCTTTGAAAATCCGTCTGCCGAAGTTCGGTTTCTTCTCTCGCAAGTCTTTGGTTTCTGCCGAAGTACGCCTGAACGAAATCGCCCTGGTAGAAGGTGATGTGGTCGATTTGAGCACTCTGAAGCAAGCCGGTGTTGTTACCAAGAACATCGTTTTCGCTAAAGTTGTTCTGTCTGGCAACATTGACCGTGCTGTGACCGTTCGTGGTCTGTCCGTCACCAAAGGTGCACGCGCAGCCATCGAGGCCGCTGGCGGTAAAATCGAGGAATAATCAGTACAATGGCTAAGAAACCAGGATTGGATGTTAAAGCACAGGGTGGTCTGAGTGAACTGAAGAGCCGTCTGCTCTTCGTTCTCGGGGCGATTATCGTTTTCCGTGCAGGCTCTTATGTGCCGATTCCTGGTATTGACGCCGCCGTACTGGCCGAGTTGTTCCAACAACAGAAGGGCACCATCATTGAGATGTTTAACATGTTCAGTGGTGGTGCACTCTCGCGTGCTTCTATTCTTGCGTTGGGGATCATGCCGTACATCTCGGCATCGATCATTATCCAGCTGCTGACTGTGGTTCACCCCGCTCTTGCTGAACTCAAGAAAGAAGGTGAATCCGGCCGTCGCAAGATTAGCCAATATACCCGTTGGGGCACGCTGGTTTTGGGAACTTTCCAGGCCATTGGTATTGCAACCGGTCTGCCGAATATGATGCAAGGACTCGTGAGTCATCCGGGTTTGGGCTTCTATTTCACAGCCGTTGTGAGTCTGGTCACCGGTACCATGTTCTTGATGTGGTTGGGTGAGCAGATTACCGAGCGTGGGATTGGTAATGGTATCTCGTTGATTATTTTCACAGGTATCGTTGCCGGTCTGCCTCATGCCATTGGCGCTACGGCCGAACAGGCACGTCAAGGGGAATTGCACATCCTGCTGTTGTTGTTGCTGGGCTTGATTGTTTTCGCAGTGACTTACTTTGTGGTGTTCGTGGAACGTGGTCAGCGTCGTATCGTCGTTAACTACGCCAAGCGTCAACAAGGCCGCCAGGTATTCGCCGCGCAAAGCACACACCTGCCATTGAAAGTAAATATGGCCGGTGTGATTCCTGCGATTTTCGCATCCAGCATCATCCTCTTCCCAGGGACCATCACCTCTTGGTTTGGTCAGGGCGAGGGCAAGGTAGCCGACGTGCTGCAACAGGTCTCTATGGTCCTGCAGCCGGGCCAACCCTTGTATGAGATGCTCTATGCAGCAGCCATTATCTTCTTCTGCTTCTTCTATACCGCGCTGGTGTTCAACCCTCGCGAGACAGCAGATAACCTGAAGAAGAGTGGAGCCTTTATCCCGGGGATCCGCCCGGGCGAGCAGACAGCACGTTACATCGATAAGGTTATGACTCGCCTGACATTGGCAGGTGCGCTCTATATCACCTTTATCTGTCTGGTACCCCAGTTCTTGATGACTGCTTGGAACGTACAGTTCTACTTCGGTGGCACTTCGCTGCTGATTATTGTGGTAGTTATCATGGACTTCATGGCTCAGGTACAAACCCATATGATGTCTCATCAATATGGCGACGTCCTGAGGAAGGCCAACCTGAAGGGCTACGGCCGCTAAAGGTCGGCGTAGTTACGGAGTTAAGCAATGAAAGTTCGTGCTTCCGTTAAGGCAATCTGCCGTAACTGCAAAATCATCAAGCGTCACGGTGTGGTGCGTGTGATTTGCAGCGAGCCAAAGCATAAACAGCGCCAAGGCTAATTTTTTACGGTTAGTACTTGCAACAAATAGTTGTGCTGGCTAATATAGCCAGCCAACTTTTGTTGTGTATTGGTTGACCGCCACGTATCCGCTCACGGGCTTTGTGGTGGTCGTTATCTACGCTACGTAGGAGTGAACAGTGGCCCGTATCGCTGGCATTAACATTCCTGACCATAAGCATGCAGTCATTGCGTTGACTGCGATTTATGGCGTCGGTCGTACCCGCTCCAAGGCCATCTGTGCCGCAGCCGGTATTGCTGAGAATGTGAAAATTAAAGACTTGGACGAAGCTCAGATCGAAAGTCTGCGCGAGCAAGTAGGTAAATTCACCGTTGAAGGTGACTTGCGTCGTCAGATTTCCATGAACATCAAACGCTTGATGGATCTGGGTTGCTACCGTGGTTTGCGTCACCGTCGTAGCCTGCCTGTTCGTGGTCAACGTACCAAGACCAATGCTCGTACCCGTAAGGGTCCGCGCAAGGCTATCAAGAAGTAACGGGAAGGTAGAAAATGGCTAAAACTCCGACTCGTGCTCGCAAGCGCGTTAAAAAGCAAGTGAGCGACGGTATTGCGCACGTTCATGCATCTTTCAACAACACAATCGTGACCATTACTGACCGTCAGGGCAATGCTCTGTCTTGGGCTACCTCTGGTGGTTCCGGTTTCCGTGGTTCCCGTAAGTCCACTCCGTTTGCTGCCCAGGTAGCTGCTGAGCGTGCTGGTGAGATCGCCAAAGAATACGGCGTGAAGAACCTGGAAGTCATGGTTAAAGGTCCGGGTCCCGGTCGTGAGTCTTCCATCCGCGCTCTGAACGCGGCTGGTTTCCGCATCACTAATATTACTGATGTGACTCCGATCCCGCACAACGGTTGTCGTCCTCCCAAGAAGCGCCGCGTATAACGCTGTAGCTACTTGGTCTAGGATTGTTGGAGAAAGAAGATGGCAAGATATATCGGTCCTAAGCTTAAGCTTAGCCGTCGTGAGGGCACCGACCTCTTCCTGAAGTCTGGTGTTCGTGCGATTGATTCTAAGTGCAAGATTGACACCGTTCCTGGTCAACACGGTGCGCGTAAAGCGCGTCTGTCTGACTACGGTGTACAACTGCGCGAGAAACAAAAAGTACGTCGTATCTACGGCGTATTGGAAAAACAGTTCCGCAACTACTACCGCGACGCTGCCCGTCAAAAGGGTAACACCGGTGAGAACCTGTTGCAGCTGCTGGAAGGTCGTCTGGACAACGTCGTCTACCGTATGGGCTTCGGCGCTACCCGTGCTGAATCTCGTCAGCTGGTGAGCCACAAGGCCATCATGGTAAACGGCCGCGTTGTGAATGTTCCTTCTTTCCAGGTATCCCCTGAGGACGTGATCTGCGTTCGTGAGAAGGCTAAGAAGCAAGCGCGTATCAAAGCTTCCCTGGAAGTTGCTGGTCAGCGCGAGAAGCCGACTTGGGTAGAGGTTGACACTGCTAAGATGGAAGGTGCCTTCAAGCGCCTGCCAGAGCGTTCCGACCTGTCTGCCGACATTAACGAACAGCTGATCGTCGAGCTTTACTCCAAGTAAAGCTAGCTTCTAAAGAGAGGACACAATGCTGGGTTCTGTAACAGATTTTCTTAAACCGCGGCTGGTTGACATCGAGCAAGTTAGCCCGACTCACGCAAAAGTGACTCTCGAGCCGCTTGAACGTGGCTTTGGTCACACGCTGGGTAATGCCCTGCGTCGTATTTTGCTGTCATCTATGCCCGGTTGTGCGGTTACTGAAGTCGAGATCGACGGAGTACTGCACGAGTACAGCAGCAAAGAAGGTGTACAGGAAGACATACTGGAAATCCTGCTTAACCTGAAAGGTATCGCTGTGAAGCTGGAAGGCAAGGACGAGGTAACTCTGTCCCTGACCAAGTCTGGAACAGGCCCCGTTACCGCTGGTGATATCACTCACGGTGATGAAGTCGAGATCGTAAACCCGGAGCACGTAATCTGCCACCTGACTGGTGCCAATGCTGAAATCAGCATGCGCCTGAAAGTTCAGCGCGGTCGTGGTTATGTGCCTGCTTCTGCTCGTGTTCACAACGATGATGAAGAGCGTCCTATTGGTCGCCTGCTGCTGGACTCCGCGTTCAGCCCCATCGTTCGCATTGCCTACAATGTCGAAGCGGCACGTGTAGAACAGCGCACCGACTTGGACAAGCTGGTCATCGACATGGAGACCAACGGTACTCTGGATCCAGAAGAAGCCATCCGTCGTTCTGCCACTATTCTGGCCGAGCAACTGGAAGCCTTCGTGGATCTGCGCGATGTCAGCGTGCCTGAGAAGAAAGAAGAGAAACCCGAGTTTGATCCGATTCTGCTACGTCCTGTCGATGATTTGGAGCTGACAGTTCGTTCTGCGAACTGTTTGAAGGCAGAAGCAATCCACTATATTGGTGATCTGGTACAGCGTACCGAAGTTGAGTTGCTTAAAACTCCTAACCTCGGTAAGAAGTCCCTGACTGAGATCAAGGATGTGTTGGCCTCCCGTGGTCTGTCTCTTGGCATGCGCCTTGAGAACTGGCCGCCCGCCAGCATCGCTGACGAGTAATCCAGATTACGGGTTTCACAGATTTAGTTAGAAGGATAAGGTCATGCGCCATCGTTTGAGTGGTCGTCAACTGAACCGGAACAGCAGCCACCGTCAGGCTATGTTCCGTAACATGGCCAGCTCCCTGGTTCGTCATGAGATCATCAAGACGACTCTGCCTAAGGCAAAAGAGCTGCGTCGTGTAGTTGAACCGCTGATCACCCTTGCCAAGACCGATAGCGTTGCTAATCGTCGTCTGGCATTTGCCCGCACTCGCGATAACGCGATCGTGGCTAAGCTGTTCAATGAATTGGGCCCGCGCTACCTGGAGCGCGCCGGCGGTTATACTCGCATTCTGAAATGCGGTTTCCGTGCAGGCGACAACGCCCCTATGGCTTACATTGAGCTGGTAGACCGCCCGGCCGCTGCTGAAGCAGCTGCTGAGTGATAAAGAAAAAGCCGGGCTTGTCCCGGCTTTTCTTTTAATGGATCCTGATACAGCCTCAACAGCCTCAACAGCCTCAACAGCCTCAACAGCCTCAACAGCCTCAACAGCCTCAACAGCCTCAACAGCCTCAACTGTACTTCAGACCTTTATCTAGACGTACCTTATAGAGAGACCTCTAATCCTGAGGTGATCGTTCATTCACCTGGTGCTGAATGCACGCCTATTAATTGATGAGCTGAGTTGCAGATAAAGGAAGGTGGTCAATCTAGCCTTATTCCAGCCATTCTGTGGATAAGTTTGTATAAAAGCTGTGTTTTGTTATGAATAACTAAGAAAGTGCAGATTATTGCAGTTTTATTTCAATTTACCCCTTGCCAGTGTGATCAATCTCTCTATAATGCGCCACATCGACAGGGCAAGCGGCAACGCAGTTAAGCCAGTCGGTGCCTCGAAAAGCCTCTGAAAATAAGGCTTGACTCGAGAAGGCGGTTGAGTAGAATGCCACTCCCGCAGCAGCCAAAAGCTGCGTCGCTCTTTAACAATTTGAATCAAGCAATCTGTGTGGGCACTCAC
>NZ_JAKZFK010000013.1:0-117368 GCF_022549315.1 Aeromonas sp. MR16
GCCCCCTGGCTCCAATCTTGCCGACCATGTTTACGCAACCATACCAGAATGGTCGAATTGCCCTGAATGCCATAACGGGCCTGAGCCTGTTTGTAGGTGAGCTCGCCTTTTTCAATCTGCTCGACCACGGCTAATTTAAAGGTCAGCGAGTAATCGCGCTGTGTCCGTTTCACACCTTGTCCCATCGGGCTCTCCATTTATGTGGGGGAAAGGTGTAAACCATATTCAGGACGGGACACTTCCATGAAAAAAGGCCCCGAGGGGCCTTTTTTTATTGCACAACTCATCGGCTTATAGCGCTATATAACACTACTAAAGCCAACAAAATTAGCGCGAATCACTGCTGTAACGGGCGTCCGTTGACGGTGTAACTGAGCGTCTCGCCCGGCTCTGAAATAGCCTGCTGACCCAACGTCCTCCCGGCGCAGATCACGCTGGCGCGGTACGGATCGCTCGCCGTCGGCACATTGACGTGGAACTTGTTCATCAGGTTGACACTTTGGCGGTGATTGGCCAGCCGGAACTGCAAGGTACCGTCGCGAGTCTCCACCTGCAGCTGGCAGTCCCCCGTCGTCATGCGAGCGGCATCATCCCCATAGCTGAAGCCATAGGCGCCGTGCAACGCCGAGTAGATGTAGCTCGGCAACTGGCCCTGGGGATCGTAATAGCCCACCAGCGTCGTCACCGGCACCCCGAACGCCTGCGGCTTGCGCGGAACCCGCAGATCCACCACAGGCCCCTCATTCCAGCGGCTACCGTCCGAGGTGTAGCTCTTCTTGAAGCCACGGGAGACGGTGATCTGCTGCCCATTGATGAAGAGCACGCTGTTGTAGCTGGCCCCGTGATCCAGGGTCAGGATGCGGCCCGCATTGGCGGCCGAGGCGGGGGGCGGCTGGATATTGCGGGTCCAGTTGCCATCCCACATGGCCACCCTGACCAGGTCATACTCCGCCAGCAAAGCCGCCAGTTTCGTCTCATCGAGGCTGTTCATCGGGGCGTTGACCTGCTCGAGCACTTCTACCCTGTGTTCATAGGGCTTCATGGCGGCGGTGGCGGCATCCCATTTGCTGAACCCCGTTGGCGAATTGGCATCGAACACCGCCTTGCTCTCGAGGAAACGCTGGATGATGGCGGCCGAGTTGGGGGTGTAGAGGGTGAAGCGGTTGAAGCCGGAAAGAGGGGCCCCCCCCGCCATGGCGTCGAAACCGAACGGCCGACCGTCGAAGGGCGCCTGGCACTGGCCATCGAGACAAGCACTCTGGCCGTTGCGGCTGGCGCCAAAATTGGGGATGAAGCGGTTCTTGTCCCCATCCCAACCCCAGCTCGAATTGGCCGCCTCGGCGCTGCGATGCACCGAGCCGGCGAAGCCCCCCACATAGTGGCCGAGGCCATAGTTGTGACCCACCTCGTGACTGAACTCGTTGCCAAGGGAACTGTCGAGGGTGACGATGCCACCCCCGCCCGAGCCACCGTGCACCTGAACCCCGTTGGCGTACTTGCCGCGGCTGTTGTGGGCCGCCAGCTGGGCCACCACATAGGGGTGGCTGCTCTCCCCCTCGCCGGCGGTGCTGTTGATGCCGTAGTTTGCGTTGTCGATGCCCAGAGAGATGAGCTCCTTGCCGATGCGCTGGCGCATGGTGCCCTCGTGCCAGCCCCCCTGGCCGGGATCGAAATCGGTGAGCAGGGTGCCATCCGGCAGCATCACCTCGGCCAAGGACAGAGGCTCGTACTGGCTGACGATCAACCGGCTGGTGGGCACCGTCTGGAAATACTCGCGGTGCGCCTCGGGATCCCCGGCAAAAGCGAACTGGTTGCGGGGGGAGGTCAGCATGCCGATGTCGATGGTGTGGATCAGCAGCTCGCTCGGAGCACCGATCTGCAAGTCCGTCAGCTCACCGCTGAGCCCGCCCTGGCTGAGTTGCAGGCTGATACCTGGCTGGATCCAGTCGGCGGGCAGCACTGCGCTCCAGGCATCGACTGCATAGCGGATGCCGTTGTTCTCAAGCTCCCCGTCCCGGATCCACTGGCCGCCCACAAACTTGAACTGCAGGGTCTGGCCACGGGAGAGCGTCACCTGACGGCCGCTGTAATAAAGGGTCGAGTTGTAACCGGCGTTGGAGACCAAGCGCACCATCTTGCCCTCCAACGCGGCGCCGCCCGGCAGATGGATATCCCTGACCCAGCGTCCATCGGCGGTCTGGATGGTCACCAGGGCATGGGGCTGCAAGCGGCTCAGCAGGAAGGCACCGGCGGGGTCACTCAGCTTTGCCAGCTCGCTGCTGCTGTTGATGAGGCCACTGCTGCCCGGCCCCGGCGTGAAGTCGACCCCCTCCTCCGGCGAGCCGTCGAGGTAATAGGCCGTCTTCGGCAACTGCTCAGGCGGTGCCAGGGCCAGGGTGCCGAGCGTTTGCCCCGCACCATCTCGCGCCGTCACCATCATCGGCACAGCGCTCTCGGCTTGCAAGGGCCTGACCAGAAGCAGGCTCTTGCGCTGGGCCGTGAGCCTTGGCTGGCTGTCTCCCTCGGCGACATGGGCCGGCAGGATCTGGCTCTGGGCAAACTGCACCTGCGCCGCCAGCGTGCCTTGCAGATCGTTGGTCGGTGGCTGGGTATTGAAGGGCAAGGAAGTGGGGGCCTGAACGACGGCCAGCAAGGGGCCACTCGCCAAGGCGGCCATGATCAGACTAGCTAACTGTGTTTTTTTCATTGTTATGGTTCTCATTTTTAGGGGCATGTCCACATGCCCTGTTGCAGGAATCATTACAAAATGGACGTCGGAGGCTCGGTCCTACACCAAGCACCCGGCCTGAGAATCGGTTCTGGTTGTCGCGCTGCGGCATGGCCGCAGGCTGAAACAGGAGTGGAAAAAGGAATGGGGCGCCAGGGCCCCATTCCATGGGGGACGGGTAATCAGTTACAGCTGGCAGTACCCTGATCCAGCCAGACATCGTGCTTGCCCGGCTCGTTGCCTTTGGTCCAGTACTTGGCTTTCCATTTGCGGCCATTGTGGGTACTGATGTCTCCCCCGTTGTAGGCCACACCGGCATTCCAGCCGAGCTGCACCTGGCTCACCAGCCGCCACTGATCGGCGCTCTGGCTTGGCTCGTTGCCCTGGGTCCAGTACTTCGCTTGCCATACCAGCTGGTTGTGGCTCACGTTGGTATCGGCGTTGTAGACGGTGCTGGCGTTCCAGGCCGGGGTATTGGCCGCTTCCGGATCGGTGACACTGCATTCACCGCCGCCACTTGCCGGGGTGACGGTGAGCCGGGTCTGACCCTCGGCATCCAAGGCGCCATCGGTCACGGTGACCGTCAGGTCATAATCCGTGTTGACCGTCACGCTCGGGGCCGTGACCACCAGGGTCGCACTGTTCTGGCCGCTGGCACTGAGGCCGGCCGGCACTGTCCACTGGTAGCTGAGTGCATCACCATTGGGGTCGGTGGCACTGGCGGTAATGCTTGTCTGCTTGCCCGCCTGCACAGAGGCTGGCGCAGACACTGTCACCACGGGGGGCAGGTTAGGAGGAGGCGCCTGGTGGGTCACCGCCACCCGATCCGAACCATCGAGTCCCTGTTCGTCGGTGACGGTCAGCTCGAACGCCAACTGAGTATCCTGAGAGACGGTCCCGAGGTTCACTCTGGCCTGCACCTTGTCGGCATCGCTCAGCGTCACCTGTGGGCCGACGACCTGGCGCCATTGGTAGCGCAAGGCACCGTTCTCCGGATCCCGGGAGGCGGCGCCATCGAGCACCAGCTCGGCCGGGCCCGTGGTGCTCATGTCGCCACCGGCGTTGGCCAGGGGCGGCAGATTGACCGCAGGTGGCGGCAGCTCTGGTTCGTCATTGCGCTCGCTCACCCCCGCATCACCAGCCGCGATCCTGGCCTCTATGGTCTGGTGCATGGTGCGCCACTGGTAACCGAAGAAGACCCCCTCAAACCGCCCTCCCGTCATGATGTTGCTCATCCGATAAGGCTCGTCTCCCGTGTGTGCCAACCCCAGGTTGTGGCCCAGCTCGTGGCTCAGGGTCAACGACTGCCCATGGACGGTGAGGTTGCCAGGGCAAGCGTATCGATAGCCCGCGCGCGGCGCACCATCTGTGGCCCCCAAACCGACAGAGAGACCATTCCCCTGGTAGCTGCATGTCTTGCTGTCATCCTTGTAGCCGCGCAGCACATAGATGTTGGAGAAGACCCGATCCGCGTTCGGGATCCAGCCCTCCTGTAGCGGCGCCGTTAGCTCCACAGCACTGGGTTCGTAGGCCTGACCATCGCCATTCTTGTCCCATTCGTGCACCAGCACGCCGTTGTCCACCCAGCTGAGGCGGATGTTGTAGGGGGCAAAACGTCGGCTCATGTCCGCCATGATGATGGCACCATCGTCCCACAGGTGACTCTGGCGCTCGCCGGGGAAGGCGATGTAGCTGTAGGAGACGCTGACCTCCTTGGGGCTGGTAACAAACAATCGCACTTGATCCACCAGACGATCATCGGCCAGGATCTCGAGGGTAGTCTCACCCTCTGCCAGCCCCTGTAGCACCAGCCGATCCTGGGTCGCTCCCGGTACCAGTTGCAGACTGACCAGTTCGGGGTTGGCGATGCGATAACTCAGGGCCACCGGCTGCGGACCCGGCACCTTGCCGATCAACAGGGCCTCTTGCTCCCCCCGGCTGCTGAGCAGCTTCTGCTTCAGGGCAGAGTTGAAACCGGGATCGAAGGCCAGCCGGTTGGCAGGATCGGGCAGCACCAAAGCATAGGGGTTTGCCTCGCGCGATTGCTGCCCCTCGGCCATCAACCAGAGTTCCCCCTCCTCGTTGGCACGAAAACCCTGTTCGAACTGGCCGGTCAGATAGGTCAGGATGAACTCGTAGTCCCGATCGGCCCGCAGCTTGATGGGGGCGGTCGGGGTCAACTGCTTGCCTGATACGAGCAAGACGCTACCTTCGTAGGCTGGCTCGCCGCTCTCGATGTCGGTGAGGCGCAGGCTGAACTGACGGTTGTTGCCGCCCCAGATCCCCTCCTGCACCTTGAAGGTCGTGATCTCCAGCTCGTCCCCACTCAGGGGGTGCTCGGTTGAGGCGATACGGATCGTTCGGCTCAGGCTCTGGCCGGGGATAAAACGCAGAAGACCGGTGGTTGTGGGGCTCTCCTGCCAGAGGCTACCCAGCTTGTTGAGCTCACTCGGCACGGCCACGGCGGGATCATAGACGGTGACGGGCAATGAGAAGGTTGTGGTGCTTGCGCCAACCTTCTGATAGCCCCCCATCTCGGGCAGGCCGTTATCCCGCACCTCGTATTTTGCCAGATAGCTGCCGACCTGCTGGGTGTTCACGCCGCTAAGCTGCTTGATGCGGCCGCTGAGATCCCCATCGTTCTCGTCCCAGGCCGTCATCTGGGGGGCGAAGGTCGCCCCAAGCGGCAGTTGCAAGACGAAGCCGTCGACCCAGGCCGCCTGGCTGTAAAGGCGTGGCTTGGTCTGATCCTTGCGCCACTCCCCGGTGATGGCGTTCTGCTGGGCCAGAGCCTGCGGCACCCACCCTGCCGCCAGCAGGGCGAGCATGCCCCCCTGCATCGCCAGATTTACCTTGTTTTTTTTCATCTGCATCGCGTTATTTCCCTATTTTTTGCGCCTGCCCGGGTGGCAGGCTCGTTGTTGTTATTGCGTTGACATGAGCACAGAGTTCAACCCCCTCCTCCTGCTGCTACTGGCGGCGATCTCCTTGACCGGCGGGGCGTGAGCGGACGGGTTGAGCTCGGTGATGGCGAGCCGGGTTTCACCCCAGCCGAGGCGGGGTCTGCCAGGAGTGGCGGCATAAAGGGGAGACAAACAGAGCGCCAACCAAAGAGGTCGGCAGCGCGGGGGATGGACTTTGCATGGCGAGTAATCCTTTTTCGTTATTAGTCAATACGATAAGGACAAGGCAACCAGTAGATGAGGCAGGATCTTCCCTTGGCAGAAGATCGATACGACCTGTGGCGGCCCCGCTGTCCTAGATCATGGATCCTTAGACCGGAAGCTTTGCGTCCCGGCTTTTCAACCGGTTTGCCCTTATACACAAATTAATCAGTAGTGCGCCGCGATTATTCTCTATCGGCGCAGTCACTGCAAATTACTGAACGGGAGCTTAACTATGTGTTATATCAACAAATGCCATACAGGCAGGGTTAAGCTCGGTGTTAGACCGGATATCAACCGTCAAAATCACTATTTGGACGGTATTTTTAAGATGAAAATATTTTTTCATCTTAATGAAAAAATGATTAATTGAGTCAACAAGATTCACGCTGATGGCCATGGCTGGCGGTTTATCCGCCCCGAGCTGAGGTCAGCCCGCAAAGCGCCACAGGAGAAAGGAATGGGGCCCAGGCCCCATTCCTGATGGCAATCAGTTGCAGCTGGCAGCCCCCTGATCGGCCCAGACCGATGCCTTGCCGGGCTCATCGCCCTTGGTCCAGTACTGGGCCTTCCACTTGCGTCCGTTGTGGTTGGTGAGATCCCCGGCGTTGTAGGCCACAGTGGCATTCCAGCCGAGCTGCACCTGGCTCACCAGCTTCCACTGATCGGCGCTCTGGCTTGGCTCGTTGCCCTGGGTCCAGTACTTGGCCTGCCACACCAACTGCTTGTGGCTCACCTTGTCATTGGTGTTGTAGACGGTGCCGGCACTCCAGGCCGGCCAGTTGGCTGCATCGGGATCGGTTGCCTCGCAGCCGCCACCTGTACTCGCTGGCTTGACGGTCAGGCGGGTGCCAGCGCTGGCGTCCAGTGCCCCGTCGGTGACCACCAGGGTCAAGTCATAGGTGGTATCGCTAGTCACGCTCGGGCCTGTGACCACCAGGGTCGCACTGTTCTGACCGGTGGCGGTGAGACCCGCTGGCAGGCTCCACTGGTAGCTCAGCACATCACCGTTCGGATCGGAGGCGGTGGCCTTGATGGTCACCTGCTTGCCGGATTCGACGCTGACGGAGGCCGGCACTGTCACCACGGGTGGCAGGTTCGGCTGCGGCGCCTTGTTGGTCACCACCACCTGATCCTTGGCCACGAGGTTGTGGTCGTCGGTGACGGTCAGCTCGAACACCAGGTTGATGTCGGCACTGACGGCATCCAGCACCACACGGGCCTTCGCCTGAGTAGCATCGAGCAGGGAAGCCTGCGGGCCCGAAACCTGCTTCCAGCTATAGCTCAGCACACCGTTCTCGGGGTCATGGGAGGCACTGCCATTGAGGGTCACCTCGGCCGGGCCGGTGACGCTCAGATCGCTACCGGCATTGGCCACCGGCGGCTTGTTGACCGGTGGCGTGGTGCCGCCGTCCCCATTGCCGAGCCCCTCGTGCATGGCGTTGAGGATGTCGCCGTTGTCCGCATCGATCTCCCAGGCGAACAGGCCGCCGAGCTGGTTGGCCAGCACGTACTGCCCCTTGGCCTTGACCGAGCGATCGTTGTCGAAGCTGATGAGCTCGCCGGTGCTGGCCTTGAAGACGTAGGGAGCCTCGGCCACCTCGTCATACCCCTGCTCCCAGCCGGCGCCCATGCGGTTGTTGACGATGTCGCGGTAATCCACCACGCCATTCTCCCAGGTGCCCTTGACGGGGCCGGTGGCGGTGCCGGTGAAGGGATTACCGGCCTGGTAGCCGTTGACCCCGGTCCAGCCACGGCCATACATGGCCGCACCGACCACTATCTTGCCCGGCGTCACCCCCTGACCGAGCAGCGCCTTGACACCCTTGTCGGTGGTGTACTTGGTGGCGGGATCCCAGCTCGATGCAAACAGGTTGGTCTGGTGAGCCAGGTTCTTCAGATCGAAGGCGCCACTGAAGTCGTAACTCATCAGGAAGATGTGATCCATGTACTGCTGGGCCGCTTGATAGTCCACCTTGGCAATCTTGTCACCACCGGCGCTGATGGCCGAGGTGAGCTCGTACTGGCGACCGGTCTCGGCTTCCAGCTCATCGAGCATGACGCGCAGCTCTTTCATCAACGCCACATAGGTGGCGCCATCGTTCGGGCCGCCCAGGTTGGGGTTGGCACCCTGTCCGCCCGGGAACTCCCAGTCGATGTCCACCCCATCGAAGAACTTCCAGGTCTGCAGGTACTCCTTCATGGAGGCGACGAAGGTGTCGCGCTTGGCCTTGTCACTGAAGAAATAGAAGGGGTCGGACAGTGTCCAGCCCCCCACGGAGGGGAGGATCTTGAGGTCGGGGTTGGCCTTCTTGAGGGCCATCAGGTTGCCGAAGTTGCCCTTGTAGGGCTCATCGAAGGCGGTGAGATTACCCTGCCCCATCTGGACGGCGGCCCAGGGATCGTGGATGGAGACCTTGAAGTCCTCGCGACCGGCACAGGAGCGCTGCAGCGCCTCGAAGCTGCCGGAGATCTCCTTGAGGCTATCGTTGATGCCGTTACCGCCACAGATGGGGGTGAAGCCATAGAGGATGTGAGTCAGGTTCTTGGCCGGGATCTTGTCCACGGTGAACTTGCGGCCATAGACGCCCCACTCCACGTAGTAGGCCCCCACCACCTTGCCGGACTTGTTGGTATAAGGCTTGTTGTTCTCTTGCAGCGGCGCATTGAGCGGCGCCAGGTGGCTGCCGTCCGTGTCGGCCACCACTATCTCCTTCTTGTCGGAGAGGGTGCAGCCATCGGCGTTGCACAGGGCCACTTGCATCTGGTAGCGGCCGCCCTTGGTGACCTTGAAGTTGGCGGTACCCGCGGCGGAGGCGGGACCGGACCACACCTCCTTGCCATCGAGCAGTACCTTGGCGGTCTGGCCCACATCGCCGGACCAGAGGTTCCAGGTTACGCTGACGGGAGCACCATCCTTATGGACGGTGACCAGCTTGTTGTAGGAGGTAGCGGCCTGATCGACCTGGATGATGGCAAACTTGGTCTCACCCCAACCGATGGTGGGTTTGCCGGGGGCGGCAGCGAGAGCAGAGGTAGAACAGAGCCCCCCGACCAGCAATGCCAGCAGGGAATGTTTTGGACTGAACATAGTTGAACTTCCTTATTTCGTTATTGGTATGAGCAACGAAAAAGGCAACGCAACCTGACAGGTAACGCAGACGACATCGACACCATGGCTTGGCCCATGGACGATACAACCTGTGGTGGCCCCGCTATCCTAGGTACTTTGACCCTTAGACCGGAGGCTTTGCGTCCCGGACTTTCGTCCGGTTTGCCTTTTTACACAACTTGATTTGCGATGAAAATAATCGCCGAATGACTATAGATGAGAGAAATGGCCCCGCCACCTAGTAGAAATGACAGTGAAAGGGACTCACGATTCATAGATGGCAGCGAACACGCCTGCAAAATCACGACATACGCGTCGATATCTCGAAATTAGAACTGTTGCCCCTCTGCCGAGCAATGATGGGTTCTGTGATTCCAGTCACGCAACGGGCAGCAACAAGCTGTTCATCAGCGCCCGCAGCTTGAGGGGCTTGACCGGTTTGCTGACGTAACCGAAGCCGTGCTCGCGGATCTGCGCCTGCAGCTCGCTCTTGCGATCCGCGCTGATGATGATGCCGCCGATGCCATTGCCGTGGGCCAACCGGATCATGTGCAGCGCCTGCAACCCGGTCTTGCCGTCATCCAGGTGATAATCCGACAACACCAGTTGTGGCAGGAAGCCGTCACCGATGAGTGCCTGCGCCTGCTCCAGACTCTGGGCGCACATCACCTCGCAGCCCCAGCGCCCCAGCAGGGAGTGCATGGCGGTGAGGATGTCCTCCTCGTTGTCGATGCAGAGGATCCTGATCCCCTCCAGCTGGCTGTCCCGCACCGCCGGAGCCGTCGCCTGGCTGGGCATCACGGGCCGGGTCGCGAGATTTAACGTAATGGCGAACACGGATCCCGCCTGTGGCCAGCTGCGCAGGGAGAGCGGGTGACCCAAGACCAGCGAGATGCCGCGGGCGATGGCGAGCCCCAGCCCCAGTCCCTGCTCCCTGGCGGTGCGCGAATGATCGAGGCGGGAGAACTCGTCAAAGATCGCCTCCTGCTTGTCGAGGGGGATGCCGGGGCCATTGTCCCACACCTCGATGCGCACCTTGTCCCCCAGCCGACGGCAGCCGAGCAGCACTCGGCCCCCCGGGTTGTAGCGAAACGCATTGGTGAGGAAGTTCTGCAGCACCCGGCGCAGCAGGCGCACGTCGCTGTAGACCGCGAGCTTGCTCTCCACCACCGAGAACTGGATCTCCCCCGCCTGGGCCAGCACCCCGAACTCCGCCTTGAGGTTGTCGAGCACGTCTCGCAGGGCGAAATCGAGCTTCCTGGCCTTGAACTTGCCGGCCTCGAGCCGGGAGATGTCGAGCAAGTCGGTGATGAGGTCCTCGGTCGCCCCCAGGGCATCGTCGATGTGGCGGGCGATGCGGACCTGCTCTGCCCTCTGATCCACTCCCTGCTCCCCCTCCTGGGGCAGCATCTCCAGCAGGGAGGAGGTGAACAGCTTGGCCGCGTTCAGCGGTTGGGTCAGATCGTGGCTCACCGCCGCCAGGAAGCGGCTCTTGGAGTGGTTGGCCCGCTCCACCTGCTGATTCACCAGCAGAAGCTGACGGTTGAGCTCGGATAGCTCGTGGGTGCGCTCGGCCACCCGCGCCTCCAGGTGTTCGTTGGCCTCTCGCAGCACCCGCTCCGCCGCCCGGAAGGGAGTGATGTCGGTGAAGGTCATGACGAAACCGCCGGCCGGCATGGGGTTGCCCTGCATCTCGATCACCCGCCCATCCGGTCGCTCCCGCGCCGAGACGTGGGGGCTGCCGCGCTGCATGAAGGCGACCCGGCGCGCCACATGAGCCTCCAGCTCGCCCGGACCGCACAGCCCCTGCTCGGCGTTGTAGCGGATGATCTCCTCGATGGAGCGCCCCACCTGGATGAGACCGGGGGGATAGTGGAACAGCTCTATGTAGCGCCGGTTCCAGGCCACCAGCTTGAGTTCCCTGTCCACCACCGAGATCCCCTGCCCCATGTGTTCGATGGCACCCTGCAGCAGGCCCCGGTTGAAGCGAAACACATCCGAGGCCTCGTCCACTATGGTGGCGATCTCCTCGAGTTGCATGTTGCGCCCCTGCAGGGCCGAGGCCAGCACCAGCCGGGCGGACGAGGCGCCAAAGACCCCGGCCAGCAGCCGCTCGGTGTGGGCGATAAGCTCCGCCGACGCCTGCATCTGGGGGGCCAGGGTTCCGCCGCGTTCACCGGCGAAGCGGCCGAAAGCGCGCTTGACCCGGCTCGAGCCGACGAAGCGGGCCGCCAGCATCTCCAGCTCCTTGACCGAGACCCGCGCCTGATAGAGCGCCGCCAGATCCCGGCTCGGCTTGCCGACGAAATTCGCCGCCTGCAGCCGCTCGCTCACCGCCGCCCGCGACAACAAGGAGCCCGCCACATAGCCGAGCAGGTTGAGCAGCAGGCTCAGGAAGATGCACCAGGCTCCTAGGCTCAGATCGCGAAAAGCGGGCCAGTCCGGCGGCGCCAGCAGCGCCTCCAGCGGCGAGCCCGCCAGCAACCCGCTCTCCGCCAGCAGGGTGAGGAACCAGAGGCTGACCCCGAGCGCGAGGCCAAGGTAGACCCCCTTGCGGTTGCCGTGTCGCCAGTAGAGACCGAGCAGCAGCGCCGGGGCGAACTGGGCCACGGCGCCGAACGACAGGTAGCCGATGCGCGACAGGCTGGTGAGATCGCCGAGCCAGAGATAGAGCGCCCAGGCCGCCAACAGGATCAGCAGGATGGCGCCACGGCGCACCTGCAGCAGCAACCGCATCAACCGCTCGTCCCGCCCCTGTTGCCAGAAGCGGCGCAGCAATACCGGCAGCACCAGATCGTTGCTGACCATGATCGCCAGGGCGATGGTGCAGACGATCACCATGCCGGTGGCCGCCGAGGTACCGCCGAGAAACGCCAGCATCGCCATGCCGTCGTAGCCCAGCGACATGGGGAGGCTGATCACATAGGTATCCGAGCCCATGCCGGCCCCCACCCACTGCTTGCCCGCCAGCGCCAGCGGCCAGATGAAGAGCCCCATCAGGAACAGGTAGAGCGGGAACAGCCAGCGCGCCCAGTGCAGATCCTGACCCTGGTTGTTCTCCACCACAGTCACGTGGAACTGGCGCGGCAGGCAGATGACGGCGCACATGGCGACCAGGGTATAGATGGCGAGCTCCAGCAGGCTGCCCGGGGTAACCGCCACCACGGCATCGAGAAAGTCGCGGGTCACCTGGGCGTGGGCCGGGCTCGGCTTGGCGATGATGAGCCAGAGCGCGAAGCCCCCCACCCCCATGAAGGCGAGCAGCTTGACCACGGATTCGAAGGCGATGGCCACCACCATACCGCGGTGGTGCTCGGTGGCATCCAGGTTGCGGGTACCGAACAAGATGCTGAACAGCGCCAGCAACAGGGCGACGCCGAGGGCCAGCCCGGCGCTGTTGCCAGCTGTCGAACCCAGGGTACCGACGGGCACAGCGTTGGCCATCAGCAGGTCCAGCCCGGTGACGATCGCCTTGAGCTGCAGCACCAGGTAGGGAAGTATGCCCATGATGGCGATCAGGCTGATCACCATGGCGAGGCGCTGGGACTTGCCATAGCGGGCGGCGATGAAGTCGGCGATGGAGGTGATGTGCTCGCGCTTGGCCACCAGGATGAGCCGGGCCAGCAGGCGCCAGCCGAACAGGAACACCAGCATGGGGCCGAGGTAGATGGGCACGGGGGACCAGGGAGATTCGCTGGCCTGGCCGACGGTACCGAAGAAGGTCCAGGAGGTGCAGTAGACCGCCAGCGACAGGCTATAAAGCAGGGGTTGCCCCTTGGGCCGGCGGCGCTTGTTCTTGTCCGCCACGAAGGCGATGAGGAACAACAAGCCCAGATAGGCGAGCGACAACCCGATCAGCAGCCATCCTTGGTGCATCTACCTTATTCCCCTGTCCAGATATGTTGAGAGCCGCGCCAGTCTAGAACCCTGACGAGGCCGTGTCATCCTGCTCGCTCAGGCCGTTGCCCCTTCGGCCGCCGTGCGCAAACGCAGGAAGAAGACCGGCAGCACCACCAGGATCATGATGAAGAAAATTCCCCCACCGAGTGGCTCGAACAACAGGCCGCACAGCGCCATCAGTGCCGCCACCGTGATGCCAAGACCCAGTGCTGCGTAGAGTGCCTGGGTGGGAATGAGCTGCTCGGGGGGCAGTTGGCGGGTCATGAAGCGGATAGCCCCCAGGTGGCTGACGCAGAAGGTGACAGCATGCAGCAACTGGCCGAGCACCAGCACCCACAGCTCGCTGGAGGCGCCGAGCAGGCTCCAGCGCACCACGCAGCCGATGGCGCCGACCAGGAACAGGGTCTGGGCCCCGAAACGCTGGAGGAAGCGCTTGTCGGCGGCAAACATGCAGATCTCCGCCACCACCCCCAGCGCCCACAGATAGCCGATAATGGTGCCGCTGTAGCCTTCGGCCTTCCAGTAGATGGCGCTGAAACCGTAGTAGGCAGCATGACTGCCTTGTAACAGGGCGGTGATCAGCAGAAAACGCCGTACCGGCGCGGATTTAAGGGTCTCCTTCAGCGAGGCCTTGGCCCGCTCCCCTTGCAACTCCTGTGGCGCGGGCCGCAGCGGCAGCGCGCTCAGCATCAACATCAGCAGTAGCCCGGCCACCATGGTGTGCAGCACCCAGTCGCTGCCAAAATTGCCGACCAGGGCGCCGACCAGGGTGGAGGCGACGATAAAGGCGAAGGAGCCACACAGCCGCACCTTGCCGTAATCGAGGTGGGCCTGCACCACCATGCGGGTGGCCAGCGCCTCCCCCATGGGCATCAGGGTCGGGTAGATGAAGTTCGCCACCAGGGTCAGCACCACCAGCCACCAGAGCTGATGGCTGACATAGAATCCGAGGAAGGCCAGCAGGCTCAGCACACAGAGCAGCCGGGTGACGGGCAACAGGTGCCCAGCGCCTTTGAGCTGTCCCATTACCACCAGGTTGCCGGCGAAACGGATCGCCATGCCCGCCCCGAGCAGCAGGCCGATCTGCTCGGCGCTCACCCCTATTCCCTCCAGCCAGAGCGACCAGAACGGCAGATAGGCGCCATAAACGAAGTAGAAGGCACCAAAGAACAGGGCTAACCAGGAGAAGGCAGGCATAGGGACTCGACCAAGGTGCATGGGGGACAAATGATAACCGATTTTGGCGCGCCGATCCCCTCGCGCGGGAGAGAATAAACATCATAAATATCAACAGCGTTAAACCCTTGTCCCGGCCCTGCTTCATTGAGTCACGCCACCTCTGCTGGCGGCGCAATCCTCCGGCTCAGATTACCTTTTGGGTCGGCGCACAATAGGCAAAACGAGAAAGGGGCCCAAGGGCCCCTTCGTCATCACAGTCAGGTTGAGTATCAGAACACGTACTTGACGCGGGCGCTCAGGTTGCGGCCCGGCTCGGTCTGGTTGGTGGTATCGCTGGTCGCACTCAGGCCGGTGATGCTCTCGTAGTTGACGTATTCCTTGTCAAACAGGTTGAAGACACCGACGTTGAGCTGCAGATCCTGCATCGGCTTGAACTGGGCGTAGATGTCCACCACACCCCAGCCGGCGCTCTTGATGTTGTCGTTGCCGCGGGAATCCTTGCCCACCTTGTCCATGTCATCGGCGAAGCGCAGGGCGGTGTTGAGGTTCCAGTTCGGCTGTTCCAGGCGCAGGCCAAGGCTGCCGTTGAGCGGGCTCAGGCTGTTGATGTAGTTGCCATCCCCATCCTTGCCTTCGATGTAGGCCAGGTTGCCCCAGATATTGACCAGATCATTGAGCCAGTAATCGGCCTTGGCCTCGACCCCCTTGGTGGTCGCCTTGTCCAGGTTCTGATACTGATAGATGGCGGTGCGGCCTTCCATGCCGATCTGGGCCAGCTCAATGAAGTCCTCGAACTTGTTGTAGAAGGTCGCCACTTCGTAGCTGAAGCCACCGGCGCTGCCACGTACCCCCAGATCGATACCGTCGCTGCTCTCGGGCTTGAGGTCCGGGTTCGGCTCGATGCGATAACCGTACGCCTGATGGTTCAGGGTGGAGAAGGCGTTGTCATACATGGGTGCCTTGAAACCGTGGCTGTACTGGGCAAACAGGTTGGCCGCCTCGTGCGCCTTGAACACCAGCCCCAGCTTGGGTGAGAACTCCCCTTCGGAGAACTTCTTGAGCTTCTCGCCGGTGTAAGCCGGATCTTCGTCCGGGGTCATCTTGTAGTATTCGTAACGGGCACCTGGGGTCAGCACCCAGCGCTCGCCAAACTTGATCTCGTCAAAGGCCCAGAGTGCGGCGCGCTCGCTGGTGGTGGACGGGAAGCTCAGCTCGTTGTAGCCGACGAAGTCACCGGGCTTGGTCGGCGCCTTGAAACGGGTCCGCTCGTTGTCGGTGTGCTCATACTCGACGCCCCAGGCCAAACGCTGGCTGGCGAGGGCCTTGCTGAATTTCACCTGAGCCCCCAGGCTCTCCTGGTCGAAGCCGTTGCTGTCCAGGGAGTTCTTGGTCACATAAGGGTTGTTCGGGCTGACCGGATACTTGGAAGAGGCATACTGATCCAGGGTCTGCTTGGTACGAGCGTAATAGAGCTTGCTGTCGACCCGATCGGCCCAGACCTGGTTCAGGGCCAGGCCATGATCCAGCATCAGGGAGAGGTTGTCGGTGTCCTTGTCGGTGATCGGCTGCTTGAAGACGGAGCCCGCCTTGGTCAGATCGACGGCGTCCGGATCCTGTCCCTCGGTGAAGTAGTCGACGGTCAGTTTCAGGAACTGATCGTCGCTGACATTCCACTGGCTCTTGAACAGCACGGCCTGGCTGACGATGTCGAATTCGTTCTTGTCACTGTCGTAGTTCTGGGTCACACCGCCATCGCGCCAGGTGTAGCGCAGCAGACTCTCCACATCACCGGTACGCAGGGCGCCTGTGATGCCAGCCATGTTCTGGTGGCTGCTGGAGGCATAGCCCGTGGTCGCGTCCAGATAGCTGTCCCGGCCCTTGAGGAAATCGCTGGCGTCCTTGGTGGTGATGGCGATGACGCCACCCAGGGCATCGGAGCCGTAGGCGGCGGAGGCCGGCCCCTTGGCCACCTCAACCTGCTTGATCATGTCGGTATCGAAATAGGTCTGGCCTACCCCGCCGTTCTTGTAGGCGTCGTTCTGGCGCACCCCGTCCTGCACTATCTTGACCCGGTTCTCGCCCATGCCACGAATGACGAAGGTCTGGGCATCGCCCGCCCCGCCCAACACGGAAACACCCGGCTCGTAGCGGAACAGGTCGGCGACGTTGCTGACGACCTGCTCTTCGATCTGTTCGGAGGTGATGACGGAGATGGGGCCTGAGACATCTTCCAGTTTCTGCTCCATCCGGGAGCCGCTGACGACAATGACTTCATCGGCTTTCTTGTCTGCTGCGAAGACAGGGGAAGCAAGGCCCGCTGCCACGGCGAGAGCAATCAGTGAGGGGGTGTTGTTGTGCGCCACTGCAAAATCCTTATTGAGAATTATTATCAAGCGGAAGGCATATTACCCAGCTCGCAACAAAGATCAATAATAAAGTGAATCATTCTCATTTTCTTTTGTCGTGATTCAGTTTTACACTAGCCCCTCTTTTTTCCTGCTCGCCATGCTGCCATGGTATGGCGCGACTCCGTTTCCATTCTCTGCCATTGCTAGTGAGATACCATGACTCGACGACTGCCCCTGCTCGCCCTGCCCCTGCTGCTGGCCGCCTGTGCCACCCCGCCGCAGACAGAGGCACCCCGGACGCTCTATCACTACCAGCTCGGCGAAGGACAGGGCGATAAGCCACTCACCCTGACGCAGGCGCTGGACAAGGTGGCGGACGCCGACATCGTACTGGTCGGTGAGCTGCACACCCATCCGGCCGTGCACCTGTTGCAGGCTCGCCTGCTGGCGGGGCTGACCGAGCGCGCCCAGGCCGATGGCCGGGCGCAGGTACTCTCCATGGAGCAATTCAGCCGCGCCGATCAACCGACCCTGGACGCCTATCTCGCCGGCCGCATCGGCGAAGCGGCGCTCATTCGGGACGGCAACGCCTGGCCCAACTACCCGAGCGACTATCGCCCCCTGGTGGAGTTTGCCAAGGCGCAGCACCTGCCCGTTATCGCCGCCAACGCCCCCAAGCCGCTGGTCAGCTGTGTCGGCCAGGAGGGACCACAGTGGCTGGACAAGCTGCCCGCCAACCGCCGCAGCCAGCTCGCCCGAACGCTCACCCTGAGTGACGATGGCTACCGTCAGAAATTCATGGCCTCCCTGCATCACGGCGATGCCGACGGCAATGCCCGCCGCTTCGCCGCCCAGACCAGCTGGGATGACACCATGGCCGAGAGCATGGTCGACTACTTAGGCAAACACCCCGGCCAGCGCATCATGCACATCGCCGGCAACTTCCACGTGGAGGGGGGGCTTGGGATCGCGAGCCGCATAGCCAACCGCAACCCGGCCCTCAAGGTGGCGCTGATCGTGCCAGAAACGCCCTCACAGGCGGATGACAAGGCGCCAGCCGGCCGCGCCCCCGAGGTGAGGGTCCGGATCGCGCCCCTGCCGGAGCGCTGGCTAAATGCCGATGAAATGAAGCAAGATATGGGTGCGCTGCATCAATCCCGCAGCCGTGACTGCAGCCAGTGGTTGCAGCCCTGACAATCGCCTGAGGATCTCATATGGATGTGTTACTGGTCATTGACATGCAACAGGGGTTGTTCGATTCACCCCGCCATCAGGATGCGCAGGTCATCGCCAATATCAATCGACTGGCAGACGGCGTGCGCGCCAGCCAGGGGCGCGTCATCTATGTGCAGCACGACGAGCCGGGCTCGGAGCTCGAACCCCACAGCCCAGGTTGGCAACTGCATCGCGACCTGACCCCGGCCCCGGGGGAGAGCCGGGTACGCAAGACCGCCTGTGACAGCTTCCTCGACACCGAACTCGGCTTCCTGCTGGCAGAGCAGGCGGTGGACAGGCTGCTCATCAGTGGCTGTGCCACCGATTTTTGTGTCGACACCACGCTGCGCAGCGCCGCCAGCAAGGGATTCGACGTGACAGTGCTGACCGACGCCCATACCACGGCGGATCGCCCCCACCTCAGTGCGGAGCAGATCATCGAGCACCATCACTGGATGTGGCAGCACCTCAGCCTGTCAAAGGGCAGAAGCGTGACCCTGCTCACCACCGATCAGTTGCTCGGCGTCACGCAACCGGTATCGGCGTGTTAAGCTGCCCGCCCCTGTCGACCTGATCTGATGGAGTCTTCCTTGCGTCTATTGCCTGCCGTCGTCTGCATGCTGTTGTTATCGCCGCTCACCGCTTGCTCCAATCTGGCGGGATCGACACCGGATGGCCCGACGCCCCTGTTTCGCACCCACATCAACGAAGAGGGGAGCAAGCGCTTCACCTTCGAGGCCGCCCCGCTCGAGGTGCTGCCGAGTCGGTTGCAGGATGCCAATGACAACAGCAAGGCTCTGCTGGAGCGCCGGGAGGCGCTGCAGGACGAACAGCTGACCCAGACGCTCGCCACGCGCAAGTATTGCCGCGCCGGCTACATAGTCCTCAGCCAGACCTCCTGGAAGGTCCGGGGAGAATGCAACGAGACCGCCACCCAGGCCGATCGCAGCGCCTTCCCCAACCTGGCCTCCTGGCAAGACTGAACCTCCGCAGGATAATCCCATAAAAAAACGGGCAGCCCAGGCTGCCCGTTTTGTATCTCATGGCTGCACCATCAGACCGGCGCATCTGTCTCGCTGGTCAGCTCGGCGCCGTTGTCGACACGCTTGTGCCCTTCCACCAGATGGACAAAGTCCACCAGCTCGTCACCGGAGACACGGAACGCCTGGCCGAAGCCCTTGACGAACAGACCCTGCTCCGGCTTGAGGCGGAACAGCACGAAGTCCTTGAGGTTGGACAGCCCCTTGACGATATCGCCAAAGCGCCCTTCCAGGGCCCCGATGGCCTTGCCCCAACGCTCGTCATCCCGTGCCACCACTTCGGCGACCGCATCGAAGGTGAGACGCTTGCGGGCAAACAGCTCGCGGGCGCCATTCTCGTCTTCGATCAGCATCAGCGACACCTTGGGCACCTGTTGCAGGTTGCGGGCATGGCGGGCTATCTCGGAGATCAGCACATAGTAGCCATCTTCCTGCAGCACGAAGGGGGCATAGCTGGCATTGGGATTGCCTTCGCCATCCACGGTCGCGAGCTGCAGGGTACGGCAACCGTCACGAAACTCACGGATCTCCGGTTGCAGACGGTTCTGCAGACGTTCCTGACGTTCACTCATGCTTTCACTTCCTCATTATGCTGGCGGCGCAGGGCCATGAAGCGCTCCACCTGGTCCGGCAGCAGCTGACGCTGCTCGTCACGCCCCAGATAGACCTTGAAAATGCAACGCCCGCTGTGGCCAAAGAACTGGAAGGAGTGCCCCTCCTTGCCCATGAACAGCTTGCTGACCAGGGCGATGCCGACCACGTTGTCGAGCTTGAGGTGACCGTGCATCTCGCCGTCACGGCCCATCAGGTTGTAGTAACCGCGCGCGGTCTTGCCCTTGGGGAAGGGGGCCTTCACCTCGAAGATGGAGCCATCGGATTCGACTATGGTGGTCACCGGGCCCCAGCTGGCCAAGTCGGCCAGCAAGGCTTCCGCCTGCTCGGCCGGCACCAGGGTCACCAGCTCGGCGGGCAGGTGGCGCACCACCTCCCACTCGCTGACCGCCAGTTGGCTGGCGATGCTGGAGGGATGGGCGCCGGGATCTTGCTCCAGCAGCTCATGAATGCGTTGTGCAATGCTCATCGGTTCTCCCTTGGGATAATCTGGCTATTGTGCTCTGTATCGCGGCGGATACTGTAATAAAGCGGCGGCCCTAACGCAATTGATAATCGCTTTCATTATCAGTGCATTTTTTTCACGGGCTTGATATTCTCGGCGGCAATCCCACTCTCATTCATCCTTCGGAGGTTCGCATGGGCCGTCGTTTTGCCCTCGCACTCAGCCTGCTCGGCTGCGTATCCCTTTCATTGTCTGCCACGGCGCAAGAGCGCATCGTCAGCGTCGGTCCTGCCACCACAGAGCTGATCCTGGCGCTCGGCGGAGAAGCGAGCCTGGTCGCCACCGATGTCAGCAGCCCCGAGCCCAAGGCGCTGCCCAGGGTTGGTTATCACCGCGCCCTGGCCTCCGAAGGGATCCTGAGTCTGGCACCGACCCGGGTAGTCGGCAGCGACGAGATGGGCCCTCCCTCTACCCTGGAGCAGCTGCGCCGCGCCGGCGTCAAGGTCGATGTGCTGGCCACGGCGCCGACCCTCGCGAACCTTAATCAGCGCATCGATACCCTGGCCGCATTGCTGGGGGATCCCGCCTCAGGCGTCAAGCTGAAAGCCGAGATCGCCAGCCAGAGCGATCAGCTGGCGGCCCAGGCCAGCCAGAACAAACCGCTCAAGGTCGCCTTCCTGCTGCTGCACAAGGGTCAGCCCACCAGCATCGCAGGCGGCAATACCACCGCCAGCGCCCTGGTGACCCTGGCCGGCGGCATCAACCCGGTGGCCCAGTTGCACGACTACAAACCCGTCTCCACCGAATCCCTGATCGAGATGCAGCCGGACCTGGTGCTGGTGAGCGGTCGTGACTGGCAGCAATATCAGAACATCGACAGCGTGCTGGCCCAGGTGCCCGCCCTGGCCGCCACGCCGGCTGGCAAGAACAAGGCCATCCACGCCATCGACGGCCATGCCCTGCAAGGGGGGCTGAGCCTGAGATCGCTGCAACAGGCGAGCCAGATCGCCCAGTGGATCCAGCAGGGTTCATGATGCGCCTGCCGCTGCCCTGGCTGATCGCGCTTACCGGCACCACCCTGGCGTTGCTGCTGGTCGGGTCGCTCGCGACCGGCCCCATGGCGCTCTCCTTTGGCGAGAGTCTGCAGGCGCTGTTCGCCGGCAAGGAGAGCGGGATCGAAGCGCACAAACTGCTGATCGTGCAGGAGATCAGACTGCCTCGCACCCTGCTGTGCATCGCCGTGGGGGGCATACTCGGCCTCTGCGGCGCCGTGATGCAGGGGCTGTTTCGCAATCCCCTCGCCGATCCCGGCATCATAGGGGTGTCCGGTGGCGCAGCCCTCGGCGCGGCCCTCGCCATAGTGCTGCTGGCCCCCCTGGGTCAGCAGTGGCAGAGCCTGCTCGGCATCGGCCTCCTGCCCCTGCTCGCCTTCCTCGGCGGGGCGCTGACCACCACGCTTGTATATTTGCTGGGCACCCGTGAGGGTGGCACGTCCGTCACCGTCATGCTGCTGGCCGGGGTCGCCATCACGGCCCTGTCCGGCGCCGTGATCGGGCTGCTCACCTATCTGGCCGACGATCAGATGCTGCGTAACCTCAGCCTGTGGCAGATGGGATCCCTGGCCGCCGGCAAACCGGCCGACGTGGCGCTGGCGCTGGCGACCCTGGTCACTCTGTTGCTCTTGTTCGTACGCGACGCCAATCCCCTCAATGCCCTCTTGCTGGGCGAGGGAGAGGCCCGGCATCTGGGGGTGAACGTGCAATCCCTCAAGCGACGCCTGATCCTGCTCACCGCCGCCGGTGTCGGCGTCGCAGTGGCGGTGGCGGGCATGATCGGCTTCGTCGGACTGGTGGTGCCCCACCTGGTGCGGCTGCTGGCTGGCCCCAACCATGTCAGGCTGCTACCCCTCTCGGCCCTGCTCGGTTCCGCCCTGTTGCTCGGCGCCGACATGCTGGCCCGCACCCTGCTGGCACCGGCCGAGCTGCCGGTTGGCATCATCACCGCCCTGCTCGGTGCCCCCTTCTTCATCTGGCTGCTGGTCAAGAGCCGCCGGACGCTTTAACAGGAGAACTGCTCTTGCCTGGATCATCCTCACCCGCCCTGCTTGACTGCCGGCACCTCAGCCTGACAAGGGGCGATCGTCTCATCCTGGACAGGCTCAACCTCTCCCTGCACTCGGGCACCCTGACCGCCCTGCTAGGCCCGAACGGGGCGGGCAAGAGCTCGCTGCTCAAGTGCCTGACCGGCGAGCTGGAATATGACGGCGAGATCGCGTTGTTTGGTCGCGAGCGGCAAGCCTGGGCTGGCAACGCGCTGGCCCATAGCGTCGGCGTGCTGCCCCAGAGCTCGTCCCTGAACTTCCCCTTCCTGTGCGAAGAGGTGGTGGCCATGGGCCGGCTGCCCCACACCGAACCCGGCAGCCGCCGTGACGAGATAGTCAAAGCCGCCATGATCCATGCCGGCGTCGAGCATCTGACCGGACGCCTCTACCCCGGCCTGTCGGGAGGAGAGCGCCAGCGGGTACAATTTGCCCGGGTGCTGGCCCAGATCTGGCAAGCACCGGAAGAGCCGCAGGCCCCCCGTCTGCTGCTGCTCGACGAACCTACCTCGGCGCTCGATCTCAAGTATCAGCATCAGCTGCTCACCATGGCCCGCGCCCTCGCCGGTCGCAACACCGCCGTGCTGGTGGTGCTGCACGATCTGAATCTGGCGGCGCGCTATGCCGACCGGCTGGTGATGCTGGAGCAGGGCAAGCTGATGGCGGACGGCACCCCGGCCGAGGTGCTGACCCCGGAGCTCATCGCGCGGCTCTACGACTACCCGGCCCAGGTGCTGCATCACCCCGATACCGGCCTGCCCATGGTGGTGTGACGCCAGGCTCATCGCACTCCCGATATACACGACTACCCGGCCCAGGTACTGCATCACCCCGATACCGGCCTGCCCATGGTGGTGTGACGCCAGGCTCATCGCACTCCCGATATACACGACTACCCGGCCCAAGTGCTGCATCACCCCGACACCGGCCTACCCATGGTGGTGTGACAGCGAATTTGTCAGCGAAACGCAGATAACAACAGAGCGCCCGAGGGCGCTCTGTTGGTTTCGACTGGCGGGGCCGCATCAGGCTATCTGATAACGGCCCGGCTTGTGATTGAGTGTCAACACCAGGTTACAGATGATGGCCGCCACCACCGAGAGGCCCAGTAGCCAGGGCGATACCACGAAGAAGGAGGCGATGACGATGGCGCAATCAAGCCCCATTTGCAGCTTTCCTGCCCGGATGCCGAACTTGTCCTGGATGAAGAGCGCCAGAATATTGAAGCCACCCAGGCTCGATTTGTGGCGAAACATGATGAGCAACCCCATGCCGATCAGGGTGCCGCCGATGAGGGCCGCGTAGACGGGCTCTATCTTGCCAATCTGCAGCACCCCATTAAGGTGGTCCGTCATGAAGGAGACGACCGCGACCGAGGCGAAGGTATTGAGGGTGAAACGCGGCCCCATCCTGAGCCAGGCCAGGGCGTAGAACGGCAGGTTCATGCAGAAGAACAGCAGGCCGAAGCTCAGGCCCGTCATCTGTTGCAACAGCAGCGCCAGCCCGGCGGTGCCGCCGGTGAGCAGCCCGACCTGATGAAACAGGAAGATGCCGAGTGATACGAAACCTGCCGCGGTCAGCAGAGCGAGCACATCCTCATAGATCGGATGTGCCAGGCGGGGGGTGTTGTCCATAACCGATGTCCATAGCGAAGTGAAAAGAGTGTCTGCCCTGCGGGCATGCGAGCCCCGTGTATCGGGGCTTCGTTATGAGCACAGTGTCCGGTTTGAGTGAGCCAGATCACAAGAGTGCGGCCCAACGCCCCGAAACAGGGCGTGTCAGCCCGGCGTTACACTCCTTGCACCAAAATATGCCATTCGCACCAGCCTGCTCTTAGCCTGAACGAGTCGCAGGATCCCGCTGCTCGCACGCGCAAATCGTTCTAGAATGGAGGCCTTGCCACTGCCAGCACCAAGGAGCAACAGCAGATGAGAGTCACCGTATTCGGAATAGGTTACGTGGGGCTGGTCCAGGCCGCCGTGTTGGCCGAGATGGGCCACCAGGTGACCTGTGTGGATGTGGATGCCGCCAAGGTCGAGCGCCTGAAGGAGGGCATCATTCCCATCTTCGAACCCGGTCTCGCCCCCATGGTGGTGGCCAACCATCAGGGCGGGCGCCTGCACTTCACCACGGACGTGAGCGAGGGGGTGAGCTTCGCCGAACTGATCTTCATCGCGGTCGGCACCCCGCCGGATGAAGATGGCTCCGCCGATCTCAAGCACGTGCTGGCGGTGGCGGGCACCATAGGCAGCCTGATGCAGGGCAGCAAGGTGGTGGTCAACAAGAGCACAGTCCCGGTCGGTACCGCCAGCCGGGTACGCCAGCATATCGCCACCATCCTCGGCGAGCGCGGCGTCAACTTCCCGCTCGAGGTGGTCTCCAATCCGGAGTTTCTCAAGGAAGGGGCCGCCGTGGCCGACTGCCTGCGGCCGGATCGCATCATCATCGGCACCGACTCTGCCCACGCCATCGCCTTGCTGGAGGAGCTGTACGCCCCCTTCAACCGCAATCACGATCGCATCATCCAGATGGATGTGCACAGCGCCGAGCTGACCAAGTACGCCGCCAACGCCATGCTGGCCACCAAAATCTCCTTCATGAACGAGATGGCCAATCTGGCGGAGAAGCTGGGAGCCGACATCGAGGCGGTGCGCAAGGGCATAGGCGCCGATCCGCGCATCGGCTACCACTTCATCTACCCAGGCTGCGGTTATGGCGGCTCCTGCTTCCCGAAAGACGTCAAGGCACTGATCCACACCGCCAGCGAGATTGGCTGCGAGGCACCGCTGCTGCGCTCGGTGGAGCGGGTCAACGATCGCCAGAAGCACAAACTCATCGAGCGGCTGCACCTGCACTTCGGCGCCGATCTGCGCGGGCGCACCTTCGCGCTCTGGGGGCTCGCCTTCAAACCCAACACCGACGACATGCGCGAGGCGCCAAGTCGGGTACTGATGGAGGCCATCTGGGCCGCTGGCGGCAAGGTGCAGGCGTTCGATCCCCAGGCCATGAGCGAGGCCCAACACCTCTACGGCCTGCGGGACGACCTGAGCCTGTGCGGCACCCAGGAGGCGGCCCTCAAGGGTGCCGACGCCCTGCTCATCTGCACCGAGTGGCAGCAGTTCCGTGCCCCCGACTTCGAGCTGATCCAGCGCACCCTGACCCAGCCCGTCATCATCGACGGCCGCAACCTCTATGATCCGGCCCGCCTGCGCCAGCGCGGCTTCACCTATTACGCCATCGGCCGCGGCGACAGCCTGGAGCGCCCCCAATGAAATACCTGGTCACCGGCGCCGCCGGCTTCATCGGCTTTCATGTGGCGCGGCGGCTCTGCGCCGAGGGCCATCAGGTGGTCGGCATCGATAACCTGAATGACTACTACGAGGTGAGCCTGAAGGAGGCACGCCTCGCCCTGCTCACTCCCCTGCCCGGCTTTCGCTTCGAACGGCTCGATCTCGCCGATCGCACCGCCATGGCGGCGCTGTTTGCCGGAGAGCGGTTCGAGCGGGTGATCCACCTCGGCGCCCAGGCCGGGGTGCGCTATTCCCTCGACAACCCCTTCGCCTACGCCGACAGCAACCTCACCGGCACCCTCACGGTGCTGGAGGGATGCCGCCATCATGGGGTACAGCACCTGGTCTACGCCTCCTCGAGCTCGGTGTACGGCCTCAACGAGCAGATGCCGTTCAAGACTTCGGACGGGGTGGATCACCCTGTCTCCCTCTACGCCGCGAGCAAGAAGGCCAACGAGCTGATGGCCCACTCCTACTCCCACCTCTACGGCTTGCCCACCACGGGCCTGCGCTTCTTCACCGTCTACGGCCCCTGGGGTCGCCCCGACATGGCGCTGTTCAAGTTCGTGCGCGCCATCCTCAAGGGGGAGCCCATCGACATCTACAATCAGGGCCAGCTCAGTCGGGACTTCACCCATATCGACGACATAGTGGAGGGCATAGTGCGTATCGCGGATCGGCCACCGGTCGGCGATGCCAACTGGCAGGGGCAGACCGACGCCAGCCCGGCGCCTTATCGCCTCTACAACATCGGCAACGGCAGCCCGGTGCGATTGCTGGACTTCGTGGAAGCCATAGAGACTGCGCTCGGCAAACCGGCGGTTCGCAACCTGCTGCCGATGCAGCCAGGCGACGTGCTCGCCACCTGGGCCGACACAGAATCCTTGTTCGAAGCCACCGGTTATCGCCCCCGGGTCGCCTTGAAGGAAGGGGTAGAGAGCTTCGTCGACTGGTACAAGGCGTACTACCAAATCTGACCTCACCGACCGCGCTGACAATGAAAAGGGGCTGCCACTGGCAGCCCCTTTTCTCGTTGTCGTCAGGACCTCATTGTCCGGCGTGAGGACCAGGTGCGTAGTGGAAGGGCTCGACCCTGGCGGCCAGGCCCTGGCACTCGGGCTTCAGCGCCGCGCTGTCGGCCAGCAGCCAGTCGGTGCGATGGCGATTGCCGAGGTTCTCCATCCGCGCCGGATCGAAGCACACCGTCATGATGTCGGCAGAGCCCAGCACCCAGCGCTTGGGTGCGCCGGCGACCCAGGCCGCCGCCTCGCGAGCCTGCTCCCCATCGGGCATCTGATAGGAGTAGTGCCAGAGCGGTTGCTGGCTGAACAGCAGGTGCTGCTCCTTGAAGCCGGCAAGCAGCAGCTCATCCCCCGCAGGCACCTGCTCTGCCGCCAACGTCATCACGCCCTGCGGGGTGCGCATATCGTTGAGCTTCACGCAGATCCAGCTGGAGTAGATGAGCCAACCTACAGCCAGAGAGCAGAGGATGGCACTGAGCGGTGCACGGCGCAGCAGAGCATTGATGAGCAGCAGTGCCGCTCCCATGGCCAACACGGGTAACCAGGGCGCCGGACCTAGGTCACCGACCTTGCTCGCCAGCTTGGTACTGAATGCCAGCGCCCCGGCGCCCCCCACACAGAGGATCCCCAGCAGCCAACCTAGCCCTCCCAGCAGACGAGCGGGCCAGACCCGCGTCAGCAGCGCGCCGATGAAGGGAGCTGCCAGCAGCGCCAGCGCCGGTGTGCCCGGTGTGACATAGACACCGCGCTTGCCCGGCGAGGCCGAGAAGAAGACGATCACCAGCACCAGATAACCGAGCAGCAGTATGATCCGCTTGTCCCGCGCCAGGATCCCCTTGTGCCATTCCACCACCAGCCAGGGCAGCAGCAGGGAGAGCGGCAGCCAGAACGGCGGTATCACCGAGCTGAGGTAGTACCAGAAGGGTTTGACGTGGTGCCAGGCGCTGGCATAACGGGTCACCGTCTGGCGCAGCAGGATATTGTCCCGATACGCTTGCAAGATGGGGTCCCCGCTTTGAGCCACGGCGCCCAGCATGGGCACCAGCCACAGACCGATGGCCAGCAGCATGAACAGGGGCCCGGCCAATCCCTTGAGCCAATCGGCCCGGGAGGCTGTACGGATCTTCTCCCAGTGGGTCCAGATTGCCGGGATCAGGATCAGCAGGGCCAGCAGCCCCACCCCCTTGGTGATGATGCCAAGCCCGGCGGCGAACCAGCCGAGCCAGTACCAGCGCCAGCCGCCGTCACAGAGCAGGAAGCGGATGAAGCCATAGACCCCGAGGGTGATGAAGCAGGTGACCAGCGCATCGATCTGCGCCGTCTTGGCCTGCAGGGTGAACTGGACGGTGAACAGCAGCAACAACCCGGCCAAGAAGCCGACCGACGGGCTCCACAGACGGCGACCCAGGTCCCACACCAGGGTGATGGTCAGCAGACCCGACAGCAGGGAGGGCAGCAAGAATGCCACCTTGATGGAGCCCGTCAGCACATAACCGATGGCAATCCCCCACATGAACATCGGCGGCTTGTCCGGATAGATCTCGCCACCGCGCATGGGGAACAGCCATTGGCCGCTCTCCACCATCTCCTTGGCGATCAGAGCGAAGCGCGGCTCGTCGGCGGGCCAGGGATCTCGCAGGCCGAGGCCAGCCCCCAACACCACCAGCGCGATCAGCAGCAGCCAGCCGAGGGAAGTCTGATTGAGCAGGTAACGATCATTCACCATGGCAAGCCTCGTTATGGGTCAGCTTGTCCCGCTTCCCACCCCGAAACGGGATATCCAGGACGAGCCGGTTGAACCGGGAGTGATCATCTATCATGACGGGTCTCGTTATTGGCAAGCTTGTCCCGCTTCCAGCCACGATGCTGGATATCCAGATAGAGGCTGTAGAGTGCGGTAAAGGTGGGGAACAGGTTTTGCAGCACGCCGACGGAGTCCTGCTTGGGGGAGAAGACGAAGTAACTCAGGGTCATCAGGCTGCCGAGCACGCTCATGTACCAGAACATGCGAGGGATCACCGGCTTGCCAGCGCGCTTGGAGGCGACGAACTGCACCAGCCAGCGGCCGCCGAACATCAGTGCCCCCGTGTAACCGATGATCTTCCAGCCGGTCACATGCAAGCCCGTCCAGTCCAGCCAGTCAAGCGGCATCGAAAGCAAGGCATCGATCATATCGGCCACTCCTGATTCCAACCTGTCACATGCAAAGCACTCTCACGCCAGTCCAGCCAGATCAATGGCATCGAAAACAGGGCATAGATCACTCCAATGTCTCCCTGACCTCGACCACCTTGGAGCGGCGCTGCAACCACCAGACGCCGACCACGTCCACCAGCCCGACCCAGAGCCGGTTCCAGACGCCATATTTGGAGACGCCCGCCTGTCTGGGTCTGTGGTTGACCGGCCAGGGCGACATCCGCCCCCCCTGAGCCTGGATCAGCGCCGGAATGTAGCGGTGCATGTGGTTGAATGAGGGCAGACGCAGATACCAGTCACGACGAACCACCTTGAGACCACAGCCGGTATCCGGGATGCCGTCACGCAGCAACATATTGCGAAAACCGTTGGCCAGTTTGGAGGAGAGTCGCTTGACCCAATCATCTCGGCGATTGACACGGTGACCGATAAGTCCCACTTGCGTGGGATCCTGCGCGAAGCGGCGCTTGGCCTCTTCCAGCATGGCGGGAATGTCGGCCGGATCGTTCTGACCATCGCCGTCCAACACCACCAGCCAATCACCACGGCCATGGCGTACCCCGCTCAGCACCGCCATGCTCTGGCCGACGGCACGTACGTGACGCACCACCCTCAGGCTGGCGAAGCGAGACTTCAGCTCGCCGAGGACGGCAAAACTGTCATCCTCGCTGCCATCATCCACGTAAATCAACTCGTAGTCGTACTTCCCCGCCAACGCGGCATCGATCTCGCCGATAAGGGGAGCCAGATTGTCCCGTTCATCCTTGGCGGGCACCACGACTGATACATCGATTGAATAACCCATATGAGCTTCCCGACTATAAAAAAGGAGATAACACACTGTCAGTTGCACCATGAGTGGCGGCAGACGGCCATTCGAACCTCATGCAAATACAAGGTGTTAAAAAAATTGATACCCGCAGTTTATCACCTCGGTAGTAACAATCGCATCATTAACAGGGTGATTGAAAGCGTCGTGTCGCTGGTCTCACCCTCATGTCTCGTGGCGCCAATTGGATTGGTTGATTTCCGATCACCAAAAGTTCCATACCGTTTTCATCTCTGATGGTCGAACACATAACCACATGTTCCATCGCCCGGCTGGCAACCGCCCCATAGAGGACCTATATCTTGCGGATACAAATATGAGGTATCCATCATGCAGCGACTCTGCACTTGGGGCTGGGGACTCCTGATACTGCTCGCCACCACACCGTCCCATGCCGAGTCATTTCGCCAGGCGCCCAAGGCCATGAGCGCCTTGCGTCAGGGCGCCGCCATCGAGCGCAGCAACCCGCGACAAGCCATCGCCCATTACTGCAACGCGGCCAGCCTCGGCAACCCGGAAGCCTATTTTCGCATCGGTCGCCTGCTGGCTCGCGGGCCACAAGGGATCCGCAGTGCCAGCCATGCCAACGCCTATCTCGCCATGGCTATGCGCCTTGGCAACCAGCAGGCCGCCCGCTACTACAACGCACGGGTAGGCAATGCGCCCCTCGGCACCTGCGGCGTCGGTGGCGGTTCCGGCGGAGCGCCCTGGATACGCCCCGGCGTCCCCTTCGATCAGGATAGCTATCTGGCCCGCCAGTCCCTCACCAAACAGAAGCTGGCCGGCCTGATCCGCCAGGCGGCTCACCGCCACAAGGTCAACCCGCAGCTGGCGCTGGCCATTGCCATCGCCGAGTCGAACCTCAACAGCTTCGCCGTCTCGCCCAAACAGGCGCAGGGCGTGATGCAGCTCATCCCCGAGACCCAGGCCCGCTTCGGGGTGACCCGCCCGTTCGATCCCGAGCAGAACATCCGCGGCGCCATGATCTACCTGAAGTGGCTGGAGAAGCAGTTCGGTCCAGACTGGGTCAGGATCAGTGCTGCCTACAACGCCGGTGAACAGGCGGTGGTCCGCTATGGGGGCGTGCCGCCCTATCAGGAGACCCAGGAGTACGTGCAACGGGTGCTTTACTACTCGGGGCACGACCAACCCAAGGCGGTGCGACGGCCACGGTGACCATGCCCACCGGTACCAGATTGCCGAACCCGCCATCCAGGGGGCAGACCGAATCCTATCGGATCAGGCTTAAGGAAAAATTAAGCTTTCTCCCCCGATGACGTTGCCCCCTGGCTTTCACTATCCCGCGCCCTGCTCAGAGGTGCGTCGGCCCGCAATAACCAATCTGTTGTCCACTTTGCCGCCCCCTGCCCATTGGTTTACAATCGACGGGTTTTTTGGAACCGGGTTGGCCTCTGCCGACCAGGCCCACCACGACCTCAGTCTGTTAATGCCAAGACATTAAGCTGCTGAAAAGGAAGAGAATTAGCCAATGGCTCAATTTATTTACACCATGAACCGGGTCGGCAAGGTAGTGCCGCCCAAGCGTCATATTCTCAAGAACATCTCCCTCTCCTTCTTCCCGGGCGCCAAGATAGGCGTATTGGGCCTGAACGGAGCCGGCAAATCCACCCTGCTGCGCATCATGGCCGGGATCGACACCGACATCGAAGGGGAAGCCCGCCCGCAACCCGGCATCAAGATCGGCTACCTGCCCCAGGAGCCGAAGCTGGATCCGGAGCAGACAGTGCGTGAAGCGGTCGAAGAGGCGGTCGGCGACGTCAAGCGCGCCATGGCACGGCTGGATGAGGTCTATGCCCTCTACGCCGAACCGGATGCGGATTTTGACAAGCTGGCCCGCGAACAGGGTGAGCTGGAAGCCATCATCGCCGCCCAGGGCGGCCATAACATGGAAAACCAGCTGGAGCGCGCGGCCGATGCCCTGCGTCTGCCGGCCTGGGATGCCCAGATCAAGCATCTCTCCGGTGGTGAGCGCCGCCGCGTGGCCCTGTGCCGCCTGCTGCTGGAAAAGCCGGACATGCTGCTGCTGGACGAGCCGACCAACCACTTGGATGCAGAATCCGTGGCCTGGCTCGAGCGCTTCCTGCACGATTACGAGGGCACTGTGGTGGCCATCACTCACGATCGCTACTTCCTCGACAACGTGGCGGGTTGGATCCTGGAGCTGGACCGCGGCGAGGGTATCCCCTGGGAAGGCAACTACTCCTCCTGGCTGGAGCAGAAAGATGCGCGTCTGGCTCAAGAAGCCAGCTCCGAAGCCGCCCGTCGCAAGTCCATCGAGAAAGAGCTGGAGTGGGTTCGTCAGAATCCGAAGGGCCGTCAGGCCAAATCCAAAGCTCGTATGGCGCGCTTCGAGGAGCTCAACACCAACGACTACCAGAAGCGCAACGAGACCAACGAGCTGTTCATTCCGCCCGGACCCCGCCTCGGCGACAAGGTGCTGGAGGTGGCAAACCTCTGCAAGTCCTACGGTGACAGGCAGCTGATCGACGATCTCTCCTTCTCCATTCCGAAGGGGGCCATCGTCGGCATCATAGGACCTAACGGGGCCGGTAAATCCACCCTGTTCCGCATGATGTCCGGTCAAGAGCAGCCGGATTCCGGTGCCATCACCCTCGGTGATACCGTGGTGCTGGCCTCGGTGGATCAGTTCCGCGACAGCATGAACGACAAGAAGACGGTGTTCGAAGAAGTCGCCGACGGCCAGGATATCCTGCGCATCGGCACCTACGAGTTCCCGAGTCGCGCTTACATCGGCCGCTTCAACTTCAAGGGCGCCGATCAGCAGAAGCGAGTCGGTGAGCTGTCCGGTGGTGAGCGAGGCCGCCTGCATCTGGCCAAACTGCTGCAAACCGGCGGCAACGTGCTGCTGCTCGATGAACCGACCAACGATCTGGACATCGAAACCCTGCGCGCCCTCGAGAACGCCCTGCTGGAGTTCCCGGGTTGCGCCATGGTCATCTCCCACGATCGCTGGTTCCTCGACCGCATCGCCACCCACATCCTGGACTACCAGGACGAGGGCAAGATCGCCTTCTTCGAAGGCAACTTCACCGAATACGAAGAGTGGAAGAAGAAGACCTATGGTGCCGATGCCGTCCAGCCGCACCGTGCCAAGTACAAGCGCATCGCCAAGTAAGGCGAGTCACTGCATGTACGGACAAGGGGAGCAGAGGCTCCCCTTTTTATTGCCTTTTGGCATACAATCTCCCGGTCCTTCCCAACCGATATCCATCATGGTCCACACCACAGGCAGTGCGAAGAAACTCACCATCCAGATCCGGATCGAACCCGGCTGCCTCGGGCCGGATGGCAAGCGCCATATCGAGACCTTCTGCGCCGCCGCCAGCCGGATCTTTGCCACCATGGAGCCGGAGCGGGTGAACTGGGTGCTGATCCCGCGCCATGACAAGCTGTTGCCGGAGCAGGAGTTTCTCATCGAGGGGCGCAAGCTGAGCGAGGAGCAGGCCAACCTGCTATTGCAACGCATGGGGCTGACGCTCGCCCCATTGCAGGAGCGCAGCGATGCCGTGCTGGCCCAGCTGGTCGAGCGTTACTTCAAGACTCTCTGAGGTCATCTCCCTGATAAAAAGCCCCTATCGAGGCTCGTTTTTCCCGCCTCGATAGCAAACGTTTGAATTTTTGCTCTATTCATTGATCCGCTTCGCAGATCCGGGGTTTGTAAACGCCGCCGCCTGTGTAAAAATGTGCGCGCTGTCACGGTATCAGGACGAGTCTGGTCATTTGGTCGCCAGACACAGGGCCATTTACCCCGCATGGATGGGATTGGCCGTTCGCCTGCTGCTTATTTCACGTCACCCATTGGAATCCAACATGAATCAACCACATCAAGCTGCCAGCCAGGCCGCCGGGCAAGGATTGCTCGAGCGTCTGTTTGCCCTGAAAGGCCACGGCACCACGGCCCGCACCGAGGTCATCGCCGGCATCACCACCTTCCTGACCATGGTCTACATCGTGTTCGTCAATCCGCAGATCCTCTCTGCTGCGGGCATGGACACCCAGGCCGTGTTCGTCACCACCTGCCTCATCGCCGGCATCGGCAGCATTTTGATGGGGTTGCTGGCCAACCTGCCCATCGCCCTGGCCCCCGCCATGGGCCTGAACGCCTTCTTCGCCTTCGTGGTCGTAGCCGGCATGGGCTACTCCTGGCAGGTCGGCATGGGCACCATCTTCTGGGGTGCCCTGGGGCTGCTGATCCTCACCCTGTTGCGGGTACGCTATTGGCTGATCGCCAACATCCCGCTCACCCTGCGGGTTGGCATCACCGCCGGCATCGGCCTGCTCATCGCCCTGCTCGGCCTGCACAATGCCGGCATAGTCGTCGCGAGCCCGGCCACCATGGTGACGGTGGGCAACCTCACCTCCCTGCCCTGCCTGCTGGGCTTCCTCGGTTTCTTCCTGATCTGCATCTTCTCCGCCCGCGGCGTGCACTCCGCCGTGCTGATCGCCATAGTCGTCACCACCACACTGGGCTGGCTGTTTGGGGACGTGACCTTCAAGGGCTTCATCTCCATGCCGCCGAGCATCACGCCTGTATTCGGTCAGCTGGACTTGATGGGGTCGCTGGATATCAGTCTCGCGGGGATCATCTTCTCCTTCATGCTGGTCAACCTGTTCGACTCCTCAGGCACCCTGATCGGGGTCACCACCCGCGCCAAGCTGGCGGATGACCAAGGCCGCTTCCCGCGCATGAAGCAGGCGCTGGTGGTCGACAGCATCAGCTCGGTGGGTGGCGCCTTCATGGGCACCTCCTCAGTCACCGCCTATATCGAGAGCAGCTCGGGCGTCGCGGTCGGTGGTCGCACCGGCCTGACCGCCATCGTCGTCGGCGTCTTGTTCCTGCTGGCGATCTTCTTCTCCCCCGTCGCCGCCATGGTGCCGGCCTATGCCGCCGCCGGCGCCCTCATCTACGTGGGCGTGCTGATGTGCTCCGAGCTGACCAAGGTGAAGTGGGAAGACTTGACCGAGGCGGTGCCGGCCTTCATGACCGCTGTCATGATGCCGTTCAGCTTCTCCATCACCGAGGGGATCGCCGTGGGTTTCATCTCCTACTGCGTGATGAAGGCGGGCACCGGCCGCTGGCGCGAGATCAACCCCTGCGTACTGGTGGTCGCCCTGCTGTTCGTGCTCAAGTTCGTCTGGGTCGACAGCCACTAAGCCTGACTTTCGCACACAAAAATGCCCGTCATCGACGGGCATTTTTTATGGATGTTCCACGGCAATCTGAGGCTCAGCGGATGCCGCGCGCCTCGCGGATCCACTCCCAGGCCTGCAGGATCTCCTGGGTCTTCTCCTTGGCCATCTCCATCATCTCCGGCGGCAGGCCCTTGGCGGCCAGCTTGTCGGGGTGGTGCTTGCTCATCTCCTTGCGATAGGCACGCTTGATGTCCTGATCGCTGTCACTCTCGCTCACCCCGAGCAGTTGATAGGCATCCTTGAGGCGATCCGCCGAGGGGGCCTCCTGCCGGTATTGCTGCTGACCACCGCCCTGCTGCTGGCGATGGAAGAAGTTCATCTGGGCCTCGGCCATGGCCAGGATCCGAGCCAGCTCGATGCGGCTGATCCCCAGCTCATCGGCGATGGTCTGCAGGATGGCGCGCTCATCGGCCTCGACCCTGCCATCGGCGAAGGCGGCCTGCAGCTGGACTTCCAGGAAGAAACGCAAGATATCGCGCTGGCCCAGGCTCGCGCGGCGAAACTCGGCCAGGGTCTCACGCAGCGGGAAGCCGCTCTCCTTGCCCTGGCGGAACGACTCCTGGGCCCGTACCCGCTGCGCGCCGGAGAGGTGCATCCTGTCCATCAGGTTGGAGGCGACCCGGATCTCCTGCTCGGTGACCTGGCCGCTCGCCTTGGCGATGTGGCCCATGACGGCGAAGGTGGCGTGGAAGAAGACAGCCTGTTGTTGCTGGGTGGGCGCACGCCGGAAGGACATGCCCATGCCCCGATCGAAACGATGGCCTATCCAGAGGCCGAGCAGGGCACCGAAGATGTTGCCGAGCAGAAAACCGAAGAAGGCGCCAAGCACCTTACCCCAAATACGCATGGTTCAAGACCTCGTGAAATTAATGAGTACGTCCTTGCAACTGATCGTCCAGCTCGCGCAACCGATCGACGGTGCCGATGTCCCGCCATTCACCGGCCAGCAAGGTACCACCGACCCGGCCTTGCGCCATCCAGTCGCGCAGCAGGGGCGCCAGTTTGCGCGCCCCGGGCGACAAGTAGGCAAAGGCGGCGGGATGATAGATGCCGACACCGCTAAAGGTAAAGACGGCGAGGCCAGGGTGTTCGGTCTCGCCGTCGAGGGCCTGGGCTGGCACATCCAGCACCCGTCCGGCCTGCAGGGCAAAATCCCCCTGCGGGTGCTGGGGCGGGTTGGGCACCAGCCAGAGGCGGGCCAGATCGTCCCCCAGTGGTTGCTGCATCAAGACGCCATAGTCCATGTCAATCCAGGTATCGCCGTTGATCACCAGGAAAGGCGCGTCCCCCAGCAGCGGCAGCGCCTGCACTATGCCACCGCCGGTCTCGAGGGCGCTCTCCTCCGCCGACCACTGGATGCTGACGCCGAACCGGCTGCCGTCACCGAGCGCCTCCACCAGCTTGTGGCCAAGCCAGGCGTGGTTGATGACCAGTTCGGTCACCCCGGCCGCCGCGAGCTTCTCGATATGGTGCACGATGAGCGGCTTGCCGCCCACCGCCAGCAGCGGCTTGGGCAGCAGATCGGTCAGCGGGCGCATCCGCTCGCCGCGCCCGGCCGCCAGGATCATCGCCTTCATGCCGACTCTCCCACCCGCGCCAGAGCTGGCAGAATATTCTGCTCCAACCAGACACCGAAACGAGACAACACAGGGTATTCCTCCCCGTGCAGGCGACACACATCCACCACATAGCCCAGGGTACGGGGGATATCCTTGAGGTAACCTGACTTGCCATCCCGATGGTAGAGTCGGGTGAAGAGCCCCGCCGCCTTCAGATGACGCTGCATGCCGGTGAGATCGGCGTGACGGCGGAAACTGGCATAATCGAGCCCGCCGAGCAGCCTGGCCTGGCTCAGGATGTCATAACCCTGGCGCATGCCCTGCTCGATCACCTCATCCGGCCAGCGCACGTAGCAATCCTTGAGCAGCGAGACCAGGTCATAGCTCAAAGGTCCTATGACCATGTCCTGGAAATCGATGATGGCAAGCTCGCTGCTGTCGGGCGTATCACCACCGCACACCATCAGGTTGCGGCTGTGGAAGTCACGGTGCATCACGCCCTGGGGCTGAGCCAGGTTGTTGGCGGTGAGGCAAGCGAAGGTGTCGTCCAGCAACTGTTGCTCGGCCTCGTTCAGGGCAAGTTGCAGGTGATGGCCCAGCAACCACTCGGGGCAGATGGCATCTTCACGGGCCATGAAAGTGGCATCGAACGGCTCGAGCGTCAGCGCAACTGCCCCCAGCCTCGGCAACAGTGCGATGGCCTTGCCATACCAGGCCAGCACGTTGTGCGAGTCCAGGCAGCTTATCAGCTGGGTATCGCCGAGATCCGTCACCGCCAGCAGGCCCTGTTCATAGTCCACGGCCCTGACCTCGGGTGCCAGCAGCCCCATGGCATTCAGCGCCGCGGCATTACGAACAAATTCATGATTTTTTTCGGTTTTCGGATTAGCATCCACCCACACCAGACCACCGCCACGGAAGTAGCGGCGAAAACTGGCGTCACCGGAGATCAGGGTCAATTGAAGGTTGGCATCACCGGAGATCCGGCGCGCCCATTGCTGTAACAGGGAATCGCGATCGTGCATGAGTCAGGGACCAAATTGGAAAGCAGCACTTGGCTGTTAGCCCTGGCCGCAATAATGCTTTATCATTGCCGGCTAACATAAAGCAATGACATGCAATGTCAACTCGATGGATCCTGACATAAAATGCATGCCCTGAATCAACCGTTTTTACCACGGATTGCGCGAGCCTTTCACATGACAAAATGGACACTGGGAGCCTCTGCTCCCATCGCCCTGACCATCAGCCTTGTCCCAGCCTTGAGTCCGATCACGGTCCAGGCCGCGCCATTCAACGCGCCACCGGCTACCGGGATCCTGGACAGTCTCTGCTATGACTATGTCCCCAAGGTAGAAAAACCCAAAGCGGATCAGGACGCCAACGCGCTGCCCGTCGAGGTCGATGCGGATCGCCTCGAGGCCAAGCAGGGTGAGACCGCCGTCTATGAGGGTGACGTCAAGGTTCGTCAGGGGGTGCGCAAATTCGACTCCGACTACGCTCAGGTCGATCAGCAGAGCCGGGATGTCATCGCCATCGGCAACATCTATTACAACGATGGCCAGATCACTGTCACCAGCGACAAGACCCTCAAATCCAACCTGGATACCAAGGATTCCGAGCTGGAAGAGGGCAAGTACCAGGTTCACGGCTCACCGGTGCGCGGCTTCGCCGAGAAGGTGACCATGACCAACAACAACCAGAACATCACCCTGGAAGGGGCTCAGTACACCACCTGCCCACCGGGCCAGGAGGCCTGGACCCTGAAGGCAGGCAGCATCGACATCGATCAGGCCGAGGTGTTCGGGGAAGCTTATAACGCCACCCTCTGGCTCTACGATTACCCGGTGTTCTACACCCCTTATATCAACTTCCCGATCAAGGATGAGCGCAAGACGGGCCTGCTCTATCCCTACTACAAGCAAAGCTCCGACAATGGCATGGAGATCACCCAGCCATTTTACTGGAACATAGCCCCGAACTACGACGCCACCATCACTCCCCGCTTCATGGACAGACGCGGCCTGATGAACCAGGTCGAGTTCCGCTACATGCCGGATCCGGCCCACGTCGGCAGCCTTTACTTCGAGAACCTGGCGGATGACAAGCAGTACGACGAGACGGCCAGTCTCAAAGACTATCTGGCCGATGGCCACCGCTACCTGATCAATGCCCGCCATACCTCTCTGTTCATGGACAACGCGCTGCAGGTATCGTTGGACTACACCAAGGTGCGGGACAATGACTTCAACTACTTCAACGACTTCGACCCCAAGGTGGGCACCCAGGTCGACAACCAGTTGCAGCAATCCCTGACGGCCGGCTACTTCCAGCAGAACTGGAACCTCAAGACCGAGGTGCGTACCTACCAGATCCTGCTGGCTGGCGCCCAACAGCCTCACTCCATGCTGCCGCGCATCGACCACAACTACTATCATCAGGGCAGTTGGTACGATCTCGCCTGGAACAGCGAACTGACCAAGTTCGGCTACGACAACGACGAATCCACCATAGGCGAGGTCTACACCGGCACCCGTCTGCACAGCGCGCCCACCCTGACGGTGCCGATCGTGACCTCTGCGGCTTACTACCTCGATAGCCAGTACAAGCTGATGTACACCCAGTACAATCAGGACGTGCCGGATGCCAGCAAGCTCACCGCCTACTACCGTGACCGGGGCTTGACCGAGCTCGATGAGAACGTCACCCGGGTACTGCCGTCGTTCCGCCTCAAGGGTGGTCTCACCTTCGATCGCCAGCAACAGTGGTTCGGCGAGGGGGCCAACCAGACCCTGGAGCCGGAGTTCCAGTACCTCTATGTGCCCTACAAGGATCAGGACAACATCGGGATCTATGACTCCACCACCATGCGTCAGGACTACTACAGCCTGTTCAGCGATCAGCGTTATGCCGGTCTCGACCGCATCAGCGACTCCAACCGCCTGACCCTCGGCCTCACCAGTCGCGTCTATGATCCGGCCGGGGATGAACGAATTCGGCTGGCCGTTGCCCAAGCATTCGACTTCGTCGCCCCCAGAGTCACCCTCTACCCCAACGACGAGCTGACCAACAACACCCGCTCCCCGCTCTCGTTCGAGGGGGATGCCAAGATCAACGAACAGTGGTTCGCCCATGCGGGCGCGCAATATGACATGGAGCAGAACCGTATCAGCTCGGCCAACAGCGCCCTGGAATACCGCCACGAGAAGCTGATCAGCCAGTTGAACTACCGCTTCATCCGGGACGCCAACTACGACCTGAACAACAAAGGCCAGGTCACCGATCTCAACCAGATCGGCATGTTGCTGACCACCCCGCTCAACGATCAGTGGCACCTCTATGGCGGTTACTATTACGAGCTGGATCAAGGGGTCAAGGTTGACCGCAAGGTGGGCCTGAAATATGACTCCTGCTGCTGGAGCATCAACTTCAACATGGAGTGGGTCAACGACCCGGATAACGTCAATTACCAGCCCAGCGCAGAGCGCAGCCTGGGCATTCAATTTGAAATGAAAGGATTGGGTAGCGTGGGGACGGGTCCAAAGGGGACGTCTCTGGATACCGAAGCCCTGCCTTACATTCGTCCGTTTAACCTGCGAGACCAATAACGGGTCTGGCGAACGCCTTGAGAGATGGATATGAAGAAGACGTTGATTTCCCTGCTGACCGCAGGCCTGTTTGGAGTCATGAGCCAGAGTGCCTTCGCCGCCCCCGAGCTGATGGACAAGGTGCTTGCCGTGGTCAACAAGGACGTGGTGCTGGTCAGCCAGCAGGAAGCGCTGGTACAGAAGGTGAAGGCCTCCGCTCGGGAGAGCGGACAATCCTTGCCCGATGACGTCACCCTGCGCAAGCAGGCGCTGGATCGCCTGATCCAGGAGAGCCTGCAATTGCAGCTGGCGGATCGCCAGGGCCTGAAGATCAGCGACACCCAGCTGGAACAGGCTATCCAGAGTATCGCCGCCGACAACAAGATGACCCTGGAGCAGCTGCGTGCCCAGCTGGAGCGTGAAGGCCTGACCTATGCCCAGTACCGGGAAGAGGTCCGCCGCGAGATCCTGATGAACGAGGTGCGTCGCAGCCAGGTTCGCCGCCGCATCAACATCTCCGAGCAGGAGGTGAAGCAGGTGGTCGAGGCGCTGGGCAAGCAGGGTCAGCAGCAGACCGAATACCACGTCGGCCACATTCAGGTTGCCCTGCCGGACAATCCGAACGCCGAGCAGCTCAATGCCGCCAAGGCCAAGATCGAACGCATCCTGGCCGCCCTGAAGGATGGCGCCGATTTCCGCAAGCTGGCCATCGCCGAGAGTAATGGTCCCAAGGCTCTGGAAGGGGGAGACTGGGGCTGGATGAGCCCGCAGGAGATGCCAACCCTGATGGCGGAGGCGGTGCAAGGCGCCAGCAAGGGTGACATCGTCGGCCCGCTGCGTTCCGGCGCCGGTCTGCACATCATCAAGGTCTTCGACACCAAGGGTCAGCAGCAAGTCATGCAGACCGAGGTCAAGGCCCGCCACATCCTGATCAAGCCCTCCATCATCCTGAGTGAGGAGAAGGCCAAGGGGACCCTGGACGGTATCTTGCACGACATCAAGAGCGGCAAGGCCAGCTTCGCCAGCATGGCGGAGAAATATTCCGAGGATCCGGGCTCTGCGGTGCAGGGTGGTGAACTGGGCTGGTCCGATCCCGGCGTCTATGTGCCGGAGTTCCGTGACATGGTCAATCGTCTACAACCGGGCCAGATCAGCGAGCCGTTCCGCACCAGCCACGGCTGGCACATAGTGCAGTTGGAAGACCGCCGCAGTCAGGACGCCACCGGCAAGGCACAGGAGCAGCGCGCCTATCAGCTGATCTTCAACCGCCGCTTCACCGAAGAGTCCCAAGCCTGGCTGGACGAGCTGCGCGATGAGGCCTACATCCAGATCGAACCGAACTGATGGAAGATAAGCTGATGAGCTGCCAACGTCTCGCCATCACGCCGGGTGAACCGGCGGGCATAGGCCCGGACCTGGTGCTGCAGATAGCCCAGCAGGGCTGGCCCCATCAGCTGGTGGTGATCGCCGATCCCGCCCTGCTGCAAGACAGGGCGGCCCTGCTGGGGCTGTCCATCGCACTGGAACCCTATGACGCCAGCGTCCCTGCCCGCCCCCAGCGGGCGGGGACGCTCACGATCTGCCCCATCCCGCTCGGCGCACCAGTGACACCGGGTGAGCTCGATGAGGCTAACGGCGCCTACGTGCTGGCGACCCTGCAGCGTGCCTGTGACGGCAACATGAACGGCGAGTTTGCCGCCGTGGTGACCGGGCCGGTACACAAGGGGATCATCAATCAGGCCGGCGTCTCGTTCAGCGGCCACACCGAGTTCTTCGCCCAGCAGTCCGGCACCGCCGATGTGGTGATGCTGCTGGCGACCGAAGGCTTGCGGGTGGCGCTGGCGACCACCCATATTCCCCTCGCCTACGTGGCCATGGCCATCACCGAAGATCGCCTCGGCAAGGTGATCCGCATCCTGGATGCGGATCTCAGGGCCAAGTTCGGCATCGCCAGGCCCCGGATTTACGTCTGTGGCCTCAATCCCCATGCCGGGGAAGGGGGGCACCTCGGCCGGGAAGAGATCGAGGTGATCGAACCCGCCCTGGCTGGCTTGCGCCAGGAAGGCATCGATCTGGTCGGCCCGCTGCCGGCCGACACCCTGTTCCAGGACAAATACCTCAAGGATGCGGATGCGGTACTCGCCATGTACCACGACCAGGGGCTGCCCGTGCTCAAGTACAAGGGCTTTGGCAACTCGGTCAATATCACCCTCGGACTCCCATTCATCCGCACTTCGGTGGATCACGGCACCGCGCTGGATCTGGCAGGCAAGGGCCTGGCCGATCCGGGCAGCCTCACCACCGCGATTAACCACGCCATCCAGATGGTAGAGAAAAAAAGATATGAGCAGTAAGGTGCAGAACAATAAAGTGCACATGGGTCACACGGCCCGTAAGCGTTTCGGTCAGAACTTCTTGCACGACCGTTATGTGATCGACCAGATAGTCGCCGCCATCAACCCGCAACCGGGTCAGAATCTGGTGGAGATAGGTCCGGGTCTGGCCGCGCTGACCGAGCCGGTCGCCTCCCAGATGGACAAGATGACCGTCGTCGAGCTGGATCGGGATCTGGCCGCGCGCCTGCGCGAGCACCCCATCCTCAAGGACAAGCTCACCGTGATCGAGGCCGATGCCATGCGCTTCGACTTCGGCACCCTGATGGGCGAAGGCAAGGGGCCGCTGCGCATCTTCGGTAACCTGCCCTACAACATCTCCACCCCGCTCATCTTCCACCTGTGCGAGTTCGCGGATCGGGTGGAGGACATGCACTTCATGCTGCAAAAGGAAGTGGTATTGCGGATGTGCGCCGGCCCTGGCAGCAAGGCCTATGGTCGCCTGAGCGTCATGGTCCAGTACTACTGCCAGGTGATCCCGGTGCTGGAAGTGGGCCCAGGCGCCTTCAAACCGGCTCCCAAGGTCGATTCTGCCGTGGTGCGCCTGATGCCGCACAAGAACCCGACCATAGTCGCGAAAGACATGCGCTGCCTGAGCCGCGTCTGTACCGAAGGTTTTGGCCAGCGCCGCAAGACCATTCGCAACAGCTTCGCCAACTTCATCACCGAGGCTCAGCTGACCGAGCTTGGCATCGATGGCAGCCTGCGTCCGGAGAACCTCTCCCTCGAGCAGTTCGTCCTGATCGCCAACTGGCTGGCCGATCAGCAACAGGCCTGATCCCATGGCACATCCCCGGATACTGATCCGCCCCCATCCCAGTTATGTGGCAGGCACCGAGGATCCTTACCATTTTCTCTATCTCATCGAGATAGAGAATCTGGGACCGGGGACGGTACAGCTGCTGCATCGGCGCTGGCTCATCACCGATGCCAATGGCAAGATGCTGGAAGTGGAAGGTCCAGGGGTCGTGGGCGAGCAGCCATTCATCGCCCCCGGTGAGACCTTCAGCTACCAGAGTGGCGTTCCCCTCGCCACTCCGTTCGGCGTGATGGAAGGCAGCTACATCCTGCAAGATGAGTCGGGGCGGCAATTTGAAGCCCCCATAGCGCCCTTCACGCTGGCCATTCCCAACATTATCAACTGAGGTTTCATGGCGAACTGTTTCGTCGGTGATATCCAGGGCTGCTACGACGACTTGCGCCGCCTGCTGGATCTCGCCGAGTTCGACTTCGATAACGACACGCTCTGGCTGTGTGGCGATCTCGTCGCCCGCGGTCCGGACTCTCTCAATACCCTGCGTTTCGTCAAATCCCTGGGACAGCGGGCCGTCAGCGTGCTCGGCAACCACGATCTGCACCTGCTGGCGGTGGCTCACGGCGTGGCACCGCTCAAGAAGAAAGACAAGCTGCAGGCCCTGATGGAGGCCCCGGATCGGGACGAACTGCTGGAGTGGCTGCGTCACCGCCCCCTGCTGGCGGAGCACCCTGAGCTGCCCATCATGATGATCCACGCCGGTCTCTCTCCGGCCTGGGATGCCCACACGGCACGCAGCTGCGCCCGCGAGGTGGAGACGCTGCTGCGCGGCGATCAGTACAACTGGCTGCTGCACAACATGTATGGCGACCAGCCCGATAGCTGGGACGAAAATCTGCTGGGGATAGAGCGCTACCGCTACATCATCAACAGTTTCACCCGGATGCGCTTCTGCTACTTCGATGGCCGACTCGACTTCAAGTGCAAGAAAGGCCCCACGGAGTCCACCCCTGGCCTGCGCCCCTGGTTCGAGCAGCGGGAGCACCATGTGGATGACCCCATTCTGGTGTTCGGCCACTGGGCGGCGCTGATGGGCGCCACCGGCAAGGACGACATCAAGGGACTGGATACCGGTTGCGTCTGGGGCAATAGCCTCACTCTGTGGCGGTATGAAGACGACGCCATGATAGCGACCCCCTGCCCCGCTTACGCCAAATAAGCCGTCGCGGCAGCCGGTGCAGGACAAGCAACCTCACCCTTTGGTGACGGATGATGACCTGGTCCTACCCGTGCAGGTGAAGGGAGAGGCGGACAATAAAACGGGCCCGGCAATGCCGGGCCCGTTTCTTATGGATGCACTCCTGGCCTACAGCTTGCGCCCCAGCCGTTTCTCGACCTGACGTCGCTCCCATTCCGGCCCGAACAACTTGAACGGCTGGAACAGATTGATGGCGTGGGACATCAGACCCAATCCCCAACCCAGCATGGGCCACCAGGCCCAGATGTAATCCGGGTTGCTCAGGTAGTTGATGACAAACAGGCCCGTCATCACCAGCACATAGCTGGTGAGGTGACCATAGAAGCCCTTGAGCCCCTCGACAAACTTCATCGCCTCCCGCTCATCCCTGGCCACATGCACTGTCCCCTGACTATCTGTCTCGTTCCCTTTCATCTCGCTCTCCTGCAGTTGAGTCACATCGAGTTCAAAGACGGAGGCCAGGGCCTTGAGGGATTCCAGTCCGGGTGGTTGCCCCTGCTCGATCCGCTGTATGGTGCGCACACTCAGACCGGACAGGGTCGCCAACTGCTCCTGTGACCAACCCCGCTGCAATCTCAATTTCCTGACTATCATCATCGGCTCCTTGTGATTTTGGACAGGACCAGCATAGGGCCGGACGGATGCTCGGCGACACGACAAAGGCCTGACATCAACCTGACTGTCGTGTTAAATCAACACGTTAAATCTCATTCGCCCCATGATTCAGAGGCTCTGCATCAGCTCGGCGGCGATCTCGAACGAGCGCAGCCTGGCCTCATGAGAAACGATGGGGCCGTTGAACATCAGCTCATCGGCGCCGGTTTCCGCCAGCAATGCCTGCAAACCGTGACGGACCCTGTCCCTGTCTCCCACCAGGGAGCGGGCCAGGGTCTGCTCCATCGCCATCAGCTCCCGCGCCGACCACTCCTCCCCCAGCTCCTGCACCGGCAGCGGCAACTTGCCCGCATCCCCCCGATAGAGTCGCAGGAACTGCTGCTGCACCGTGCTAAACAGGAAGCGGGCCTCCCGCTCGGTGTCGGCCGCCACCATGTTGATGCACACCACCGCATAGGGCTTGGGCCAGCGGGGGGAAGGCTGATACTGGCTGCGGTAGAGCGCCAGCGCCTGCAGTAACAAACCGGGCGCGAAGTGGGAGGCAAAGCCGAACGGCAACCCCATGGCAGCCGCCAGCTGAGCGCTGTAGAGGCTGGATCCCAACAGCCAGATCGGCACGTGCAGCCCCTGACCGGGCACCGCCTGCACGGCGCCGACTTCGTCACCGAAGTAGCCCATCAGCTCGCGCACGTCCGCAGGAAAGTCATCCACCTCGCCGCTGCGCTGGCGGCGCAGCGCCTGCATGGTGCGTTGATCCGTGCCGGGCGCACGACCGAGACCGAGATCGATGCGATCCGGGTATAAAGAGGCGAGAGTGCCGAACTGCTCGGCGATCACCAGGGGGGAGTGGTTCGGCAGCATGATGCCGCCGGCCCCCAGCCGCAGTGTGCTGGTGGCACCGGCCAGATGGCCGATGAGCACCGAGGTGGCGGCGCTGGCGATCCCCGGCATGTTGTGGTGCTCCGCCAACCAGTAGCGGTGATAGCCCCACTGCTCGGCATGCCGGGCCAGATCCAGCGAGTGGCGAAATGATTCGGCGGGGACCGAGCCTTCGGGAACAGGTACAAGATCGAGGACGGAATAGGGGATGGCGGACATGGGACACTCCATTGATTCACGGGCAACTCATCAGCGGGCACTGTAGCACGAGATATCTGAATGAATCACGCTGAGATACTGGCGTCACCGGCTCCCGGAGAAACGAATCCGGCCACCGCCAGCTTAAATCTTGAAGATCCTCGAAAGGGTCTGCTTTTTCTCTGATATTCCCGCCAGATGGCTGTGTTTTTTGTCATCTTGCGAGCACACTGTTAGCTGATCATCGCGGGGAGCGCCCGTAGGACAAGGATAGGTCCATGACAAAAACAAGCCTCGGCAGCAAGCCCTTTTACGTACACATTGCCACCCTCTTCATACTGCTGTTCTCCGTGCTGGGGGGCGCCCTCATCATGCTGCAGTTTCAACAGGGCATGCAGCAGGGGCTGGAGCACGAACGGCAAAACTTCCAGCAGTACAGGGAACAGCTGGCGCTCGCCATCAAGCTGAACCAGCGCCCGGCCCGCATGTCCCTGAGCCTGCTGCGCAGTGGTCAGCTGGCCGCCATGACCAGCCTGGAGTCCCGCCTCGGCTATCTACCCCAGCTGGCTGAGGTGCTGGCCAACAGCGCCAGCTATGGCGCCATCTATGCCGGTTACGAGAACGGCGACTTCTTCCTGGTACGCAAGTTGACCGAGCGGGCCAAGGAGCGGCTGGAGCAGGCTCCTCCCACCAGTTATCTGCTGGTGCAGAGCCTGAGTCAGGGCCGGGGAGAGTTCCTCTATTTCAACCAGCGCCTGCGACTGCTGGAGCGGCGGCCCATGCCGGACTACCAGTTCGATCCCCGCGACCGCGGCTGGTACAAGGAGGCTCGCTGGGGTACGGGCATCATAGTGACCCACCCCTATCTCTTCTTCACCACCAAGGAGCCGGGCATGACGCTGGCGGTGGAGAGCGACGATCGCCGGGCGGTGATAGGGCTGGATGCCGGCGTGGAGGGGCTCTCCTCCCTCATCGGCGAGCTGCCCCTGCCCAGCCACTGCCAGCTGGTGCTGTTCGACGAGTTCGGTACCCTGCTGGCGACGGATCCCAAGCGGCTGCCCAGCTTCGAACAGCTGAGTCGCCTGCCCATGCTGTCGGCGCTCAAGCACCCCATACTGGCCAAGCTGCAGCAGGAGATGGCATCCAGACCCACCCTGCTGCACGCGCCGACCGAGCTGACCCTGGCCGCCAAGGATGGCAGCGACTGGCTGGTCAACCTCTCCTCCCTTGACGAGGGTTCCCCCTTCTACCTGGCCCTGCTGGTGCCGGCGGACGTGCTCACCGCACCGGCCCGCCACGACGCCCTGCGCAACCTGGCCTGGGCCCTGGCCGGCCTGCTGCTGCTGCTGCCCGTCATCTGGCTGGTGGCGAGGCGCACCGCCGCCCCCTTGCTGGCACTGACGCAAGAGGCCGAGCGGATCCAGCACTTCGACTTCGGCGAGAGCGAGCGGCCGGACTCGGCGATCCGCGAGATAGACGATCTCGCCCGCGCCATGTCCAGCATGCGGCTGACCCTGGGCAACTTCATGAGCATGGGTCTGGCGCTGGCGGCGGAGCACCGCTTCGATTCCCTGCTCAGCCGCATACTGCACGAGACGGTGGCGGCGGCCCAGGCGGAGGGCGGCTGCCTCTATCTGGCTCAGGACAAGCAGATGAAGGCGGTTCAGGCCATCTGGCAACGGCAGCCCCTGGATTGTGAGCGGGTGCACTGGCAGGAGTCCCTGCTCGGCGGCCTCTATCATTCCGAGCGGCTCAGCCTGCCCCTCAATACCGAGCAGTGGTCGCACTACCTCGCCGACTGGGGCCCCTTCCCCGGTCCCCGCCAGTTGCTGGCCGAGCCCCTCTACAACCACCGCCAGGAGTTGATCGGCTGCCTGTTGCTAATCCTGCCGGACTGCGCACCACGAGAGCTGGCATCGCGTATCAGCCTCATAGAGGCGCTGGCGGGCATGTCCGCCTCCGCCATCGAGAATCAGCGCCTGCTGGAGGAGCAAAAGCAGTTGCTGGAGGCCTTCATCGAGCTCATCGCCGGCGCCATCGACGCCAAGAGCCCCTACACCGGAGGTCACTGCCAGCGCGTGCCCGAACTGACCCGTATGCTGACGGAGGCGGCCTGCGCCCAGCAGCAGGGCCCCTTTGGCGACTTCACCCTCAGCGACGAGGAGTGGGAGGCTATCCATATCGCGAGCTGGCTGCACGACTGCGGCAAGGTCACCACACCTGAGTTCGTGGTGGACAAGGCCACCAAGCTGGAGACCATCTACGACAGGATCCACGAGATCCGCACCCGCTTCGAGGTGCTCAAGCGCGATGCCCATATAGAGGCGCTGGCGGCCCGGCAGCCCGCCTCCGAGCAGCAGGCAGCCCTCGAGGCCGTGGCCCCGACCTGGCAGATGCTGGATCAGGAGTTCGCCTTCGTCGCCGAGTGCAACCTGGGGGGCGAGTGGATGGCACCGGAAAAACTGGCGCGGCTCGATGTCATCGCCAGCCGCACCTGGCTGCGCACCCTGGATGATCGCCTCGGCGTCAGCCCGGAGGAGCTCAGGCGCCATCCCGGCGAGGCGGCTCCGCTGCCCTGCCGCGAGCCGCTGCTGGCCGACAAGCCGCAGCACCTGGTCCCCCGGCCAGACCACGACAACCTGACCGACCACAATCCCTGGGGCTTCAAGGTCAAGGTCCCCACCCATCTCTACAACCGGGGGGAGCATTACAACCTCGCCATCGGCCGTGGCACCCTCACCGAGGAGGAGCGCTACAAGATCAACGATCACATCATCCAGACCATCCGCATGCTGGAGCGGCTCCCCTTCCCCCGCCACCTGCGCAAGGTGCCCGAGATCGCAGGGGGCCATCACGAGCGGATGGATGGCAAGGGCTATCCACGCCAGCTGCTGGGTGAGCAGATGAGCATTCCCGCCCGCATCATGGCCATCGCCGACATCTTCGAGGCGCTGACCGCGAGCGATCGCCCCTACAAGTCGGGCAAGACGGTCTCCCAATCCCTGACCATCATGCGGCACATGGTGCAGGAACAGCACCTGGATCCGGCGCTGTTTGACCTGTTCGTCACCAGCGGAGTCTGGCGGGATTATGCCCTGCGTTTCCTGGCGCCGGAGCAGCTGGACAAGGTCGATGAAGAGGAACTGCGCGGCAGCAAGGCGGCTCACAAGGCAGGCTAGCAGTGTTGTGGCTTGATTGGCTGTTTGGGATGGGCTGACTCTGGCAGCCACTTCCCACTGGGGGTATGGATGCCTGCATATTGCTTGCTGAGCAGGATGCCGACGCTGCCATCCCCTAGCCAGGCGGTGAAACCATCCACAGCTGGCGCTTCCGGCAGATTTAACCACTAAGTCGCCATAAAAAAACCGGAGCCTGTTGCCAGGCTCCGGTTTCTCTCAGGGATGGGCTCGAAAGCCGCACCGCTCAGGCAGGACTATCAGTCGCGAACGTAGATGACTTCGACACCATCATCATCGTCGTCATCGAAGTCGTCGTCATCATCCAGTGCGTCATCGAAGGCTCTGGACGCCGCCAGCGCCTCGGCTTCCGCCTGGGCCAGCTGGTTCTTGTGGTAATCATCCCACTTGAACTCCACCTTCTCGATGGCGGCCTTGGCATCGGCTTCCAGCTGACGGGGCATGGTGTCCAGCAGATCCAGGATGTCGTAGCAGACCTTCTTGGTGCCTTCCTTGCTGATGGCGGTGATCTGATAGACGGGACCTTCGTAGGCCAGCGCGGCCTTGACGCGATCCATCACCTCACCCGCTTCCTCTTCCAGGATGAGATCCATCTTGTTGAACACCAACCAGCGCGGTTTGCCTGCCAGCTCGGGGCTGTACTTCTCCAGCTCCCGGACTATGGTCACGGCATTCTCAGCCGGATCGGAACCGTCAACCGGGCAGATGTCCACCAGGTGGAGCAGCACGCGGCAACGCTCGAGGTGCTTCAGGAAGCGGATGCCGAGACCAGCCCCTTCGGCGGCGCCTTCGATCAGACCCGGAATATCGGCGATGACGAAGGAGCGGGAGTTCTCACCACGCACCACACCAAGGTTCGGCACCAGAGTGGTGAAGGGATAATCGGCCACTTTCGGACGGGCTGCGGATACGGCGCGAATGAAGGTGGACTTGCCCGCATTGGGCAGACCCAGCATGCCGACGTCCGCCAGCAACAGCAGCTCCAGCTTCAGGGTGCGCACTTCACCCGGCGTGCCGTTACTCTTCTGATAGGGGGTACGGTTGACCGAACTCTTGAAACGGGTGTTTCCGAGGCCATGGAAGCCACCTTTGGCGACCAGCAGCTTCTGACCGTGGCTGGTCAGATCCCCCAGCAATTCGCCGGTATCTTCATCGCTGGCACGAGTACCGACGGGCACACGCAGGACGCGATCCTTGCCGCGACGACCGGTACAGTTGGCACTTCTGCCATTCTCACCACGCTCGGCGGCGTGAAAACGTTCGAAACGGTAATCGATCAGGGTGTTCAGGTTCTCGTCGGCAAGCAGGTACACATCGCCGCCGTCGCCACCGTCACCACCGTCCGGGCCACCGTTGGGAATATACAATTCCCGACGGAAGCTCACACAACCGTTACCACCGTCACCGGCATCGACTCGAATCTGGACTTCATCAACAAACTTCATAGGTAACCGTCACCTTAATTCGAAAAACCGATACGCAATTATAGTGGTACAGACCCCTGCGGGCGAGACGCATCTGGCCGATGGGCCCGTCTACGCCGGCTCATCCGCGTGCCGTTTTTTCGTCAAACTCATCAGAAAAACAAAAGCCCCGCCAGGTTGGCGGGGCTTCGGATCCTTGCGGTCCGTAATTACTCAGCAACGATGCTGACGTACTTACGATTCTGCGGACCTTTAACTTCGAACAACACTTTACCGGTCGCGGTAGCGAACAGAGTGTGGTCGGTACCCAGGCCAACGTTGGTGCCAGGGTGGAACTTGGTGCCACGCTGACGAACGATGATGCTGCCTGCCAGTACAGTTTCGCCGCCGAAGCGCTTGACGCCGAGGCGTTTGGCTTCTGAGTCGCGACCGTTGCGGGATGAACCGCCAGCTTTCTTATGTGCCATTTTTCAGATTCCTCTCGAATTAAGCGCTGATGCCAGTGATTTTGACTTCAGTGAACCACTGACGGTGGCCAGCTTGCTTGCGATGGTGCTTACGACGACGGAACTTGACGATAGTCACTTTCTCGCCACGGCCGTGAGCCACAACTTCAGCAATAACCTTGCCACCTTCAACGAAAGGAGCACCTACTTTAAAAGTGTCGCCTGCAGCAACCATCAGAACTTCGTTGAAGTCGATAGTAGCGCCAGTCTCAACGTTCAGCTTTTCCAGACGAACGATTTGACCTTCGGCCACACGGTGTTGTTTTCCGCCGCTTTGGAATACCGCGTACATTTGATTAACTCCGTAAAGGCGTGTCTTTTGCTCAAGGCTAGACACGCGCAAAAACCTATAACAATGGGCCGGCATTCTACGCAAATCGATCTGCTCAGGCAAGGCCAAATTAGCAAAAAGTTTACTTTGTGCGCATATCCGCCGCCGTGAATAAACGCTTAACTGTAACCCATTGTGAAATCGTGTAGAATCCCCGCCATTGCTAAAAACGCAGTAATTGCTGCCGTCACGTTACGAGACTTATGGACCAACAGACTATCCGTGCGCTCTGTGCCGCCGACATGACGGCGGTCAATGAACTGATCCTGGCGAGACTCCAGTCCGATGTCAGCCTGATCAACCAGCTGGGTTTCTACATTGTCAGTGCAGGCGGAAAACGGATGCGCCCCATGCTGACAGTCATGGCCGCCCGCGCACTGGGTTATGAAGGTGAAGATCACCTGAAACTGGCCGCCATCATCGAATTTATCCACACCTCCACCCTGCTGCACGACGACGTTGTCGACGAATCCGACCTGCGCCGCGGCCGGGAGACCGCCAATGCGCTGTTTGGCAATGCCGCCAGCGTGCTGGTCGGTGACTACCTCTACAGCCGCTCCTTCCAGATGATGAGCGAGCTCTCCAACCTGAAGGTGATGGAAATCCTGTCGGATGCCACCAACACCATCGCCGAGGGGGAAGTGTTGCAGCTGATGAACTGCAACGATCCGGACACCACGGAAGAGAGCTACATGACGGTCATCTACTGCAAGACCGCCAAGCTGTTCGAAGCCGCCACCCGCCTCGCCGCCGTGCTGACCCATCAGCCCGCGTCCGTCGAGCAGGCCATGACGAATTACGGCAAGTATCTGGGCACCGCCTTCCAGATCATCGACGACGTCATGGACTACTGCTCCCAGAGCGATGAGATGGGCAAGAACGTCGGCGACGATCTGGCCGAGGGCAAGCCGACCCTGCCGCTGCTGCGGGCCATGGCGGTGGGCTCAGCCGAAGAGCGTCAACTCATCCGCGATGCCATCGAGCATCGCAACGGCATGGACCACCTCGACCGGATCCTGAGCATCCTGGATCGCACCGGTGCCCTCGAGTACTCCCGCCAGCGCGCCCGGGAAGAGGCCGACAAGGCGATTGCCGCCCTCGCCATCCTGCCCGACTCCGAACACAAGCAGGCGCTGGCCACCCTGGCCGAGATGGCGGTACAACGCAGCGCCTGATCGGGCCATCTGCATCCATGAAAAAGAGGCCCTAGGGCCTCTTTTTTGATCTGCGCCTTTGATCTGCACCAAGCGGCACTATCGCCAGACAGTACCCACACCGCTCAGTGAGCCAACGCCCAGAGGATAACGGCGCCCGCCACCACCAGGCAGCCACCGATACGGCGCAACGACTCGGGTGGCTGATCGCTCATCAGCCGCAGCATCTGCTGCCAGGCTCTCGGCATCAGCAGCGGCCCTAAGCCTTCAAACAGCAACAGCAGCCCCAATCCCATCAGGATGGATGTCAGCATCCTGTCTCCTCCCATGAAAAAAGCCACCCGCCTCGGCAGGTGGCTCTCTGTCCTCATGCAAGAAGGGCCTGAATATTCAGGCCCTTCGCTCTTACCGCTTGGCTTGTTACTGCTTGTCGCCGTGAGGAGACTTGAGGTAACGGAAGAACTCGCTGTCCGGCTTCAGGACCATGAGGTCGTTGCCACCGGCGAAGCTCTTGCGATAGGCCTCCATGCTACGCACGAAGCTGAAAAACTCGGGGTCTTTCTTGTAGCTGTCGGCATAGATCCTGGCGGCTTCGGCATCCCCTTCACCACGCAGCTGACGCGCATTACTCTCGGCGTCGGCGATCATGACGGTGACCTTGCGGTCGATGTCGGCACGCAGGATTTCGGCCTGCTCGCGACCCTGGGAGCGGTGCTCACGGGCCACGGCGGTCCGCTCGGCACGCATCCGCTGATAGATGGAGCTGGAGACTTCTACCGGCAGGTTGATCTGCTTGATCCGCACATCCACCACCTTGATGCCGAGCTCGGAGGAGCGCGCCATCTTCATCAGGGCATCTTCCATCACGGTACTGCGCTCACCGGAGACGATGTCCTTGATGGTGCGGTTACCGATCTCGGAACGCAGACCGTTGTTGATCTTGCGCTTGAGCAGGTCTTCGGCCTGGATCTTGTTGCCACCACCGGTTGCCAGGTAGTACTTGGAGAAGTCCTCGATCTTCCACTTCACGTAGGAGTCGATGATGAGGTCTTTCTTCTCTGAGGTGACGAAGCGATCCGCCTGACCTTCCAGAGTCTGGATGCGGGCATCCATCTTGCGAACCTGGTCAATCACCGGCACCTTGAAGTGCAGGCCCGGCTCGTAGAGACGGGGTTCGCCGGAGTCAACCCGCTTCACCTTGCCGAATTGCACGACTATGCCCTTCTGACCTTCATCGACGATGAAGACGGAGGAGAAGCAGACCATGGCGGCCACAGCGATGACACCAATAGCTATTTTCTTCATCTATTAGTTTCTCCCTGTGCTGAAACGGTCACCGCCACGCAGCGGCGTCGGTGTGGAATTGGCCCCTTCGTTGGACGGCTGGGCCGGCTCCACCGCAGGTGTGCCCGCCGGACGTGCCGGTTGCACCGCATTCGCCTTGCCAGACAGCTTGTCCAATGGCAGGTAGATCATGCTGTTGTTGCCAGCAGGCATGTCGACCAGCACCTTGTTGGCTTGCTGATAGAGCTCTTCCATGGTTTCCAGGTAGATACGCTCGCGAGTCAGCTCGGGGGCGGCCTGATACTGGGGCAGCAGCTCGTTGAAGCGAGCGACTTCACCCTTGGCCTTCAGCACGATCTGGGACTTGTAGCCTTCGGCTTCCTGTTCCAGACGCTTGACCGAGCCGCGGGCCTTCGGCTCCACTTCACGGGCATAGGCTTCCGCTTCACGAATGAAACGCTGTTCATCTTCCTGAGCGGAGATGGCGTCATCGAAGGCGTCTTTCACTTCTTCCGGCGGACGCGCCGGCAGGAAGTTGACGTCGACGATCTGCAGGCCCATCTGGTAGGGCTCGATGATGCCATCGATCACCTGCCAGGTCTCCTGACGGACTTTTTCCCGACCCGTGGTCAGGACATCATCCATCTTGGTGTGACCCACCACGTAGCGCAGGGCGCTGTCGGTGGCCTGGCTCAGACTCTCGTCGGCATTGGTGACGCTGAACAGGTACTGCTCCGGGTCGACCACGCGATACTGCACGTCCATCTCGACCCGGACCACGTTCTCGTCCTGGGTCAACATGAAGCCGGAGGCCGGCAGGGAGCGCACAGACTCGACGTCCACCGGGATCACCCGATCGATGAAGGTCGGCTTCCAGCGCAGGCCGGGATCCACGTTATGGGAATACTCCCCAAAGCGCAGTACCACGCCGCGTTCGGCTTCACGGATGGTGTAGAAGCCGCTGACGACCCACACCACCACGGCCACCACCAGCGCGATGGAGAGGCCAAACTTGCCTACATCACCACCACCGGATTTGCCACCGCCGAACAGGCCACCGAAACGGCGGCTCACCTTACGCAGCATTTCATCCAGATCAGGGGGTCCCTGATTCTTGCCGTTATTCCCCCAAGGGTCACGGTCTTTGCCGTTGTTTCCAGGCTCATTCCAAGCCATCAGCGTCTCCATTAATACATGCGGATGGATATCATCTCTACCGGGCCATCGATCGTTGACGAAGCCGCTAAGCCTTCATCTTCATCGACCATCAATGCCTGATAAAGCGTTGTAAACTCTCACCTTCTTGTTTCATGAGGCGGTTCCAGTCGGCCACTTGCAAGCGCACCTCCAGGACAAAATCCCCCTCCTCACTGAAACCTTCCTGCTCGATGCCTTTCAGCCGATAGAGCGCACTGCGCAATCTCGCGGCCGAGGGCGGCAACTGCAGGGTGTGATGGACCATGGATCCGGCCAGCAATTCGGTCAGGGCCGCGAACAGGTATTCGCTCCCCTCACCGGTCTGGGCCGACAGCCAGACCCGCAGTGGACGACCCTCGTCATCCCGCTCCAGGCCGGCCGGACGATCGGTCAGCTTGTCTATCTTGTTACAGATCATCAGCTGGGGACGGTCGTCCGCCTCGATCTCGGCCAGGACTGTCTGCACCGAATCGACATTCTCCTGCATCTGCTCATCGGCACAGTCCACGACGTGCAGCAGCAGGTCCGCTTCGCGGGTCTCCTGCAGCGTCGCCTTGAAGGCCGCGACCAGATCATGGGGCAAGTGCCGAATAAATCCAACTGTATCCGCCAGGATCACATCACCCACATCCTGGATCACCAATTTACGCAGGGTGGGATCCAGAGTTGCGAACAGTTGGTCGGCAGCATACACGCTGGCATCTGTAAGTTGGTTGAACAAAGTGGACTTTCCGGCGTTGGTATAGCCCACCAGAGAAACGGTTGGCACTTCGTTGCGATTGCGGGCGCGACGGCCCTGCTCCCGCTGCTTCGCCACCTTGTCGAGCCGACGCAGGATCGCCTTGATGCGTTCCCGCAACAGGCGTCGGTCGGTTTCAAGCTGAGTTTCACCCGGGCCGCGCAGACCGATCCCGCCCTTCTGACGCTCGAGGTGGGTCCAGCCTCGCACCAGGCGAGTAGAAAGATGACGCAATTGGGCCAGTTCGACCTGCAACTTGCCTTCGTGGGTACGGGCGCGCTGGGCGAAGATATCCAGGATCAGGCCGGTTCTGTCCACCACCCGGCACTGGAACAGACGCTCCAGGTTGCGCTCCTGGGCAGGGGTCAGGGCATGGTTGAAGATGACCACGTCAGCATTCAGCATCTGAACCTGGGACGCGATCTCCTCCGCCTTGCCGCTACCGACAAAAAACTTGGCGCTGGGAGCACTGCGACTGGTGGTGACCACCCCCAGCGCATTGACCCCGGCCGAGCTCACCAGCATCTTGAGCTCTTCCAGATCCTCCCGCTCACCCTCATCGCTGAAGTTGACATGTACCAGAACGGCCTGTTCACCAGCTTCGTAACGGTCAAACAAGCGCTTGCTCCTTAACAGATCTCATGATGAATCCGGGTTGGCGAGCCGGCTCGCCGCGGCATATCACGCCTCGGCTTCACCCTGCTCTTCACCGGCCGCGCCCGGGGCGGGCTGGTGATGATTGACGGCACGGGCCGGCACCACGGTAGAAATGGCGTGCTTGTAAACCATCTGGCTCACGGTGTTCTTCAGCAAGATGACAAACTGGTCAAACGATTCGATCTGACCCTGCAGTTTGATGCCGTTGACCAAATAGATAGAAACTGGAATACGCTCACGGCGCAGCGCATTCAAAAACGGGTCTTGGAGAGATTGCCCCTTAGCCATCTTTCTTTTCCTTATAGTTTGTTGTTTTTAAACACCGGATATTGCTATAACAACCTGATTATACAGGGAGTGTCAAGCCGCACCAGCACGGGCAACAACCCTTGCCAGATTGCCAGACTCACCAGATTCCAACCAGGTCAGATCGGACCAGCCACGTAACCAGGTCATCTGGCGCTTGGCCAGCTGACGGGTGGCAACGATGCCACGATAACGCATCTCATCATATCCCACTTCCCCTGCCAGATAGTCCCACATTTGGCGGTAGCCAACGCAACGAATTGCAGGCAGGTCGGGGTGGAGATCCCCCCGTTCAAACAAGGCTCGCACCTCTTGCTCGAAGCCGTTTTGCAGCATCAGATCGAAGCGTTGCTCGATGCGTTGGTGCAGCACGGCCCGATCGCTCGGCGCGATGGCAAACTGGTGTACCCGATATGGCAATCCTTCCCCCTGCACCTGGGTCAGCTCAGTGAGCGTCTTGCCGCTGATGCGATACACCTCCAGCGCCCGGCTCAGCCGCTGCGGGTCGTTGGGGTGAATGCGCGCGCCGGCCACAGGGTCGATGCGTACCAGCTCATCGTGCAGCGCCTGCCAACCGAGGCGAGCTGCCTCTTCCTCCAGCCCGGCCCGAATGACCGGATCCGCCGGTGGCAGGGGAGAGAGCCCCTCCAGCAACGCCTTGAAATAGAGCATGGTGCCCCCCACCAGCAGCGGGATGCGGCCACGGGCGGCGATCTCGTCCATCTCGCGCAAGGCATCGCGGCAAAAATCCGCCGCCGAATAACTCATGGCCGGATCCAGGATGTCGATCAGTCGGTGCGGCGCCTGCGCCAGCTCGGCGGCGCCCGGCTTGGCGGTGCCGATATCCATGCCGCGATAGATGAGCGCGGAGTCCACGCTGATGATGTCGCAGGGCAGGGCCTGACACAGATTGATGGCGAGATCCGTCTTGCCGGAGGCCGTCGGCCCCATCAGAAAAATTGCATTCGGCAACTCAGCCACGTTCACTTTCCTCTCACACGGCGAATCAGAGGCAAGGAACCCACCCGGAGGGGGGTCATTGCGCTTGGCCGCCATGCGTAAATTCTTCCAGCACAGCCGCCAACGACAAGGGGCGCACCATGCGAATATCTGCCAGTTGGTCACTGAAATTGCTCACAAGTTCCGTCAGCAAACGACTGGCCGTTGAAAAATCATATACTTTTTCGGTGCTTATACCCTGTTCCACCAGCCATTGGCATACTACTTCAGCCAGCTGGTTCCCATCACTGTCAGATCCGCTCTCGATTAACTGCAGCAATTCGGGTAAGAGCCGCACCAGATCGGTCTGGCGCAGCAAGGCGGGCACCCGAGTCAGGATCATGGTGTCGCGCCCACCGCTTTTCAACTCCAGCCCCATGCGTTTGAGCAAACGTTCCTGTTCTTCTACCAACGCAACCAAGGTCTTGGGCAGCTTGAAGGAGACCGGCAGCAGCAAGGGCTGCGCCGCCAGCCCTTGGCCCCAGGCTTCCAGCAGCCAGTGACGCAGCAGCACCCGCTCGGCCCGCACCAGAGAGAGCAGCGCCAGCTGACCATCCCGCTCCAGCAGCAGATAGGATTGCTCCACCAGAGTCAGGGCACGATAGGCCTGCTGCGGCTGGGCTGCCGTGGCGGCACCAACCGGCGCGGCGATGGCCGCGGATCCGGCCTCGGCGATGGGCAGGGTGGTCAGCAAGGCGCCCATGCCGCGCATCGCCTCCCGGCTGGGGGGCTCAGGGGGCTGATAGTGGCCACTGCGAGTCGCGCCGCCCTCCCGCGCCTCCACGGTCTCCCTGACCTGGGCCGGGGAGCGATAGCTGTGCTCGGCGCCATACCACTCCGGGCGCGGCGCCTGACCGGGATATTCTATTTTTGACGCGGATGGCAGTTCAATCTGACTACCAGCCAAGGGTTCTTCCATAGCATTCTCTACCCTGACCTCGCGATGCAGTGCACTGAACAGGGCCTGGAAGATGAAGTCGTGGATGAGACGGGCCTGATGAAAGCGCACCTCGTGCTTGGCCGGATGCACGTTCACGTCCACCTGGCGCGGATCCAGCTCGATGTAGAGCACATAGGCGGCGAAGCGGTCAGCCGGCAGCAACTCGTCATAGGCCTGGCGAATGGCGTGATTGATGAGCTTGTCGCGCATCATGCGGCCGTTGACGTAGGTGTATTGCAGATCGTTCTGCGGCCGGGCACCGGCGGGGGCAGCCAGCCAACCCCAGAGCCGCACGTCGCTGTGCTCGCTCTCCACCGCCAGGGCGTGGTGCATGAAGGGCGTGCCGCAGACGGCGGCGAGGCGACGCTCCTGCTCCGCCACCGTATTGGCAGACTTGTACTGGCGCACCACCTTGCCGTTGTGGCGCAGGATCAGGGTGCAGTCGAAGCGGGAGAGTGCGATGCGGCGCACCAGCTCGTCGATGTGGGCGAACTCGGTCTTCTCGCTGCGCATGAACTTGCGCCTGGCCGGGGTGTTGAAGAAGAGATCCACCACCTCCACCGTGGTGCCCACCGGGTGGGCCGCCGGCTTGACGGTGACGCTCATCTCGCGCCCCTGCGCCTCGGCCTGCCAGGCCTCGGTTTGCTCCGCCGTGCGGGAGGTAAAGGTGAGGCGGGAGACCGAGCTGATGGAAGCGAGCGCCTCCCCTCTGAAGCCCAGGCTGTTGATCCCCTCCAGATCGTCGAGGGTCGCCACCTTGGAGGTGGCGTGGCGCGACAGCGCCAGCACCAGCTCGTCTTTGGCGACACCGCCGCCGTTGTCACGGATGCGGATGAGCTTGGCGCCTCCCTTGTCGATGTCGACCTCGATCCGATCCGCCCCCGCGTCCAGGCTGTTCTCCACCAGCTCCTTCACCACGGAGGAGGGCCGCTCAACCACCTCGCCGGCGGCGATCTGGTTGGCCAGGATCGGTGGCAATATACGGATCGGCATCGCTTACTCCTGACGTTTCATTTTGCGGGATCCAGGCACCTTCACCACGGCGGCGGGCCGCTCCACCTCATCCATGCCAGCGGCGATCTGGTGCGCCAGGATCGGTGGCAATATACGGATCGGCATCGCTGGCTCCCGATTCTTATCCTTGGGGGATATAGATCACCTGCCCAATCTGGATGTCCCGCGACTTGAGTTTGTTGATCTCGACCAGCTTCGCCTGACTCACTCCGTGCTTCTCGGCGAGACGGGAGAGGCTCTGGCCACGGGTGACCACATGGCGGATCATCTTGGACTTGTCGTTGCTCTGGCTGCTTGCGACCGGCACGCTCGGCTCCTTGGCCGCCACCGAGTAGGGCTTGATCACCCCGGCGCCGGAGCCGCCGCTGACGCTGCTGACCGGTGCGCCGCCATCATTGCTGCTGGTCGGTACCGTCGCCGGCATGCGGTTGGTCACCTGCTGCTGGGGTGCGGGGGCGACCACCGCCTTTTTCGCCGCCGGTTGACTGTTCCTGGCCACCTGCTGGCCCTTGCCGGTCATCATGGGGCCCTTGGTCGGGTGGCTGCGGTAGTAGTTGCGGATCCCCTCGAAGATGGCGCGCGCCAGCTGATCCTGATAACTGGCGGTGGCCAGCAGCTTCTCTTCCCCGTGGTTGGAGATGAAACCGGTCTCCACCAGCACCGAGGGGATGTCCGGTGCCTTGAGCACCGCCAGGCTGGCGTGCTCCGGCGCCTTCTTGTGCAGCCGGGCGACCTTGCCCATGGAGCGCAGGATCTGGCGGCTGACGTCATAGCCCTCGGCCCTGGACTTGTCCATGGAAAGATCGAGGAAGGTCTGCGCCAGATAGGGGTTGGGGTCGGATTCGGCCAATACCTTGCCTACCCCGCCCAGCAGTTCGCCCTGTTTCTCCTGCTTCTCCAGCCAGCTGCCCATCTCGCGGTTGGCGCGGTTGGTCGACAGCACCCAGACCGAGGCGCCGCGCGGCGTGGAGTTGTGGAAACTGTCCGCATGCACCGACACCAGCAGATCGGCCTTGGCCTTGCGGGCAATTTCGGAGCGCTTGTTCAGGTCGACGAAGTAGTCGCCACGACGGGTCATCACGGCGCGCATGCCGGGCTCACGGTCGATCAGCGCCGCCAGCTTCTGGGATACCGCCAGGGTCACCCGTTTCTCGTAGGTGCGGCGCGGGCCTATGGAGCCGGGATCTTCCCCGCCATGGCCGGGATCGATGGCGATGACGATGGCCTTGCCCTGCCCGCCAACGGGGGTGGACTGCGCGGCGCTGGCCCCCTTCTCCTCATAGGGCAGATCAATCACCAGCCGGTGACCATAGGGGCCTGCCGGTGCCAGCGGGAACACCACCGGTTTGATATTGGAGCTGAGGTCCAGCACCAGCCGCATGCTGCCCTTCTCGAGCGGCGTGCTCTCGCGGATCTTGCGCACCAGCTCGCTCTTGTTCTCGATGCGGGTCAGGTTGGCGGCGTTGCTCGCCCCCTTCAGATCGATCACCAAGCGGCTCGGGCCGGTCAGGGTGAAATAGTTGAAATTGGGGGCACTGCTCATGTCGAGCACGACCCGGGTGTTATCCGGCGATGGCCAGACCCGCACACTCTTGAGCTGATTCGCGTAGGAGGGCAGGGCCAGCAGGGAAAATACAACGACAAGGATCAAGCGCACTGAGATGACAACCGTTCCAGAATGGCTTCGCCAATAGCAGTGCGGGCCGCTATCAGGGCCTCACGCTGCTCGTTTACATACGTCAGGGTAATCTCGAGATCGGGGGCGGGCAGCCAGCCCTCCCCCTTCTCTGGCCACTCCACCAGGCAGAGGGTATCGGCCGCGAAGTAGTCCCGAATGCCCATGAATTCCAGCTCTTCCGGATCCGCCAGTCGATAGAGATCGAAGTGATAGACCTGCCAGTTGGCCAATTCATAGGGCTCAACAAGGGTATAGGTCGGACTCTTAACCTTGCCTTGATGGCCGAGCCCTTGCACCCAACCCCGGGTCAGGGTGGTCTTGCCGGCCCCGAGGGCGCCGTGCAGGAATACCGTGGTCGCCTGCTGGCACGCCTGCGCCAGCCGTCCGCCCAGTGCCACTGTTGCTGCCTCATCCGGCAGTGTCATCATCAACTGTTTTGCCATGTTCTTCTTTTAACTTGTTACTGTGTCGGATTGACCAGACGGCGGATCCAGGGCAGCAGATCCGATGCCAGCATGCCCCTCTCTCCCTCGGCGGCGGCGCAATCGGCCGCCTCACCGTGGATCACGGCCCCCAGCCGGGTTGCCATGGAGGCAGACCAGCCCTGAGCCAGGAGGGCGGCGATTATACCAGATAACAGGTCGCCCATGCCGCCACTGGCCATGCCGGGGTTGCCTTCGTCGCACAGGGTGATGCTGTGCCCGTCGCAGATGAGCGTACCCGCCCCCTTGAGCAGCACGACGCCGCCGTAGCGCCGTTGCAGTTGCCGCACTGCGGCGAAGCGATCCGCTTCTATCTCGGCGATGGAACAATCCAGCAGGCGGGCCGCCTCCCCCGGGTGGGGAGTGAGCACCCAATTATCCTGATGACGGGGCCCCTGCGCCAGCCAATTCAATCCATCGGCATCCAATACCAGCGGCCCCTCGGTCGTGATCAGCTGCTCGAACCGGCTCCTTGCCCACTCGTCCCGACCGAGGCCGGGTCCCAGCACCCTGACCTTGGCCCAGCCATCGTCTATTCCGCCGGACCAGCCCATCAGTTCCGGCTGCACCAGGCTGACGGGAGGCGAGTCCGGATGCTGCCAGAGGCGCACCAGACCAGCCCCCGTCCGCAGGCAGGCCATCCCCGCCAACAGGATAGCGCCTTGCATGCCGAGATTGCCCCCCACCACCAGCACCTTGCCGTTGCTCCCCTTGTGGGCCGAGCGGAGGCGCGGGATCAACAGTGCCCTGAGGCCGGGGTAGTCGATCCGCAGAGAGGCAGGAATAACGCCATCCGGTGGCATCACACCGAGGCTATCGCAGTCGAGCCGACCGACCCCGTCCACCCCGTCACCGGTCAACATGCCCTGCTTGATGCCAATGAAGGTGAGGGTACGGGTGGCGCGCACCAGGGCGCCCATGGCGCGACCGGTGTCGGCATTGAGCCCGGAGGGCAGGTCCACCGCCAGCACGGGGACCTGCAAGGCATTGATTGTTGCGACAAGCCTTGTCATTGAAGGGGAGAGGGAAATATGGACACCGGTGCCGAGCAAGGCGTCTATTACCAGATCCGGTGGCATCAGTGAGTCGAGCTCGGCCGTCTCGGCCATCATCACGCTCCCTCCCGCGGCGAGCCATCCATCGGCGGCTCGTCTGGCGTCGCCCTGGAGCAACGCGGGGGCCCGAGTGGCGATCACCAGGGGATCGAGCCCGATCCGTCTGGCGAGGCGCGCCAGCACATAACCATCGCCGCCGTTGTTGCCGGGGCCGACGAAGATCCACCAGTGGCGGCTCTTGGGCCAGTGGTGACAGGCATAGCTGCACAGGGCGGCACCAGCCCGCTCCATCAGGTCATAACATTCACGCCCCTCGAGCCTGGCCCAGTGTTGCTCCAGGCGACGGATCTGTTCGGTCCGCCACAGGGGCTGTGCTAGACTGTTGCCTTCTTCCCCGCAGATAGCATCCTCGATAACCTGTACCATGACGGCTCCCGACCTTCATCATCCAGTGATCCGACCTTCCGGCGCCGGGCATATACCGTGGCATGACGACACCTGCTCAGCCCCATGCCCGCTCCCCAAGATCCCGCCTTCGAGGCTCGGGTCCGACCGCGCAGCATGACAGCAACCGAACTCCAGCAACTGGCTCAAGATATCAAGCTCTGGGCACGCGAGCTAGGATTTGACCAGGTCGGGATCACCGACACCGATCTGCGTATCGAAGAGCCCAGATTGCAGGCCTGGCTGGATGCGAACCATCACGGCAACATGGACTACATGGCCCGTCACGGCATGATGCGCGCGCGCCCCCATGAGTTGTTGCCCGGCACCCAGCGAGTGCTGTCGGTACGCATGAATTACCTGCCTTTCGAGGCGGGTTTTGCCGCCACCCTGCGCGATCCCACCCTGGGTTACATCAGCCGCTATGCCCTCGGCCGCGACTACCACAAAGTCATGCGCAACCGGCTCAAACAGCTGGGGGATCGCATAGAGCAACGCTGCCAGTCATTGTTTCAGGCCACGGGAGAGTGGCGCCCCTTCGTCGACTCGGCCCCCATACTGGAGCGGCCGCTCGCCGCCAAGGCCGGGCTCGGCTGGGTGGGCAAGCACTCGCTGCTGCTCAACGAGTCCGCCGGCTCCTTCTTCTTCCTCGGGGAGCTGCTCGTCAGCCTGCCACTGCCCATGGATGCGCCGGTGGAGAAAGAACAGTGCGGCAAATGCGTGGCCTGCATCAACATCTGCCCGACCGGTGCCATCATAGCGCCCTACGTGGTGGATGGCCGGCGCTGCATCTCCTATCTCACCATTGAGAGCGACGAGCCCATTCCGCTGGAGCTGCGCCCGCTCATGGGCAATCGCATCTATGGTTGTGACGACTGCCAACTCATCTGCCCCTGGAATCGCTATGCGGACGTAAGCCCCGAGCCTGACTTCAGTCCAAGGCCCAACCTGCACCGCCCGCCCCTGCTCACCCTGTGGCGCTGGCAGGAGAGCGATTTTCTCAAGCACACCGAGGGCAGCCCCATTCGCCGCATCGGTTATCAACGTTGGCGCCGCAACCTGGCGGTGGCGCTCGGCAACGGTCCGGCCAGCCCCGAGGCGATCGCAGCCCTGCAGCAGGCGCTGGCCGAGGCCGAGCCCATGGTGGCCGAACACATAGAGTGGGCACTGGCGACCCTGGCCGCGCGCCAGGAGAAAGAGAACAAGAAGACCCGTTTGCTGATCCGCTGCATCGAAAAAGGCCTGCCGGATCACGCATAAGTGATCTGGCCCTTGCCGGATGACAGCACTTTTTTCATGCTCTGCCGACCATTGACCATAGGCGCAATAAAAGGAACATTCTGATGCAGATGTTGGGAGTTGATATAGGTGGGTCCGGGATCAAGGGTTGCCTGATCGATACCAAGACCGGCGAGTTGATTGGCGAACGCCTGCGTCTGACCACCCCGCAGCCGGCCACCCCGGCCGCCATTGCCCATACCCTCAAGGCGCTGGTCGAGCACTTCGAATGGAAGGGCCCGGTGGGCTGCGGCTTCCCCGCCATCATTCACAACGGCATCGCCAAGAGCGCCGCCAACATCGACAAGAGCTGGGTCGAGACCGATGCGGCCCACCTGTTTACGGACGTGACCGGCCTGCCCTGCCACGTGATCAACGATGCCGATGCAGCCGGGCTTGCCGAGATGCGCTTTGGCACTGGTCAGGATCGCAAGGGGGTCATCATCCTCATCACGGTCGGCACCGGCATCGGCACCGCCGTGTTCGTTAACGGTCAGCTACTGCCCAACACCGAGCTGGGTCACCTGATGCTGGAAGGCATGATCGCCGAGCACTACTGTTCGGACGCCGCCCGCAAGCGCGAGGATCTCTCCTGGAGCCGCTGGGGCAAGCGTTTCAACAAATACCTGGCCAGGCTGGAATTCCTGTTCTCCCCCGATCTCTTCATCCTGGGGGGCGGCAGCGCCGCCAAACTCGACAAGTTCATCGACAAGATAGAGACCCGGGCCCCGCTGGTAGCGGCGGCCAGCCTCAATCAGGCAGGTATCATAGGTGCCGCCCTCTACGCCGAGTCCCAGCAAGGAAAGTGAGCCGTTGTCTCGCAAGATGATCAGAAAGGCCCGGCATATGTCGGGCCTCTTCGATCATCAGGGTGAGAGAATCCGGCCAGCGCCAAGACAGTGCCGCCTCGGCGAGTGCAGCCCTCCTTCTTTTAGCTTTTAGCCACCGGTTTCCCCGCTTGGCGTGCACCTCCTGGCAGGCTCAAACGACAGTCGACCCTGCCTCTCACCAGAACTGGTTGTTTATTGTGCTTTATCAATAGGATGGAAAAGAGAAAGAGAGCGGGACAAGGCAGAAGGTCCGTGTCATCTTGGCAACGGCTGCCCAGAAGAGCAGGTAACGATAAGCGGCGGCACTGATGAATCAGCGACCTGAGGTCCATCAGCCGGGTTATATTCGGACATTAGGCTATAAATAAGAATCTAATATTGAATCGATCCGTTTCCCGCCAATCTATAGTCAATCAGCAGAAATCCTTATCCATTTTTTAGCCGTCTAGACGTAGAAACATGCGTTGACACAGCCATCCGGACATCTTAGCATCATCCTCCATGATGGCAGACTAACCCAGTGAAACCTCTGCCCAATTCACCCGCCTGTAGCGCCCTGTGCTTTAAGGCTGTTAGCACGGAAGAATTCATGATTAAGTTGAACGGTCTCAACAAAGTCTACGGCAAGGGCACTGACGCCGTGCACGCCCTGCGTGACGTGAGCCTGCATGTGCCACAAGGCAAGATCTTCGGCGTGATCGGCGCCTCCGGTGCCGGCAAGAGTACCCTCATTCGTTGCGTCAACCTGCTGGAGCGTCCTACCGACGGCCAGGTCATCGTCGATGGCCAGGATCTCGTGGCCCTGCCGGAGCGGGATCTGACCCAGGCACGCCGCCAGATCGGCATGATCTTCCAGCACTTCAACCTGCTGTCTTCGCGCACCGTGTTCGCCAACATCGCGTTCCCGCTGGAGCTGGCAGGCTGGAGCAAGGCCCAGATCCAGACAAGGGTCGAGGAGCTGCTCGCCCTGGTCGGGTTGGAAGCGCGTGCCCATGCCTATCCGTCCGAGCTGTCCGGTGGTCAGAAGCAGCGCGTCGCCATCGCCCGCGCCCTGGCCCCGGCCCCCAAGGTGTTGCTGTGTGACGAGGCCACCTCGGCCCTGGATCCCCAGACCACCCGCTCCATCCTGAGCCTGCTGAAAGAGATCAACGTCAAGCTGGGGCTCACCATACTGCTCATCACCCACGAAATGGACGTGGTGAAGGGGATCTGCGACGAGGTCGCCATCATCAGCGACGGCCGCCTGATCGAGCAGGGCGAAGTGGCCTGGTTCTTCAGCAACGCCAAGACCCAGCTGGCCCGTGACTTCATCCACTCCACCATCCATCTGGAGGTGCCGCAGGAGTACCAGGAGCGGATGAGTGCGGAGCGCGTGGCGAACAGCTACCCGCTGGTCAAACTCGGTTTCACCGGCAGCACGGTCGACAGCCCGCTCATCTCCGAGGTGAGCCGCCGTTTCAACATCGATATCAGCATCCTGAGTGCGGATATCGAGTACGCCGGCGGGGTCAAGTTCGGCTTCCTGCTGGCCGAGCTGTTCGGGGATGAGGCCCAGTGCGAGGCCACCCAGCAGTTCCTGATAGACAACCATATTCAGCTAGAGGTGATGGGCTATGTCCGAAGCAATGATTAATCTGCTGATCTCAGCCCTCGGCGACACCCTGATCATGGTGTTTGCCTCCGCCTTGTTTGGCTGCCTGCTCGGCCTGCCGCTCGGCGTGGCGCTGCACGTGACCAAAGCCGGCCAGATCCTGGCCAACCCGCTGCTGAACCGGACCCTCGGCATCATAGTCAACGTCGGCCGCTCGGTGCCCTTCATCATCTTGCTGGTGGCCATCATTCCGCTGACCCGCTTCATCGTCGGGACCAGCATCGGCACTATCGCCGCCATAGTACCGCTGACCATAGGCGCCGTGCCCTTCATCGCTCGCCTGGTGGAAGGGGCCCTGATGGAGGTGCCGGACGGCCTGCTCGAGGCGGCCAAGGCCATGGGTGCCAAACCCTTGCAAATCATCGCCAAGGTGCTGCTGCCCGAGGCCCTGCCCGGGATCCTCAACAGCGTCATCATCACGTTAGTCACGCTCGTGAACTACTCCGCCATGGCCGGTGCCATCGGAGGGGGTGGTCTGGGAGATGTGGGTATTCGCTACGGCTACCAGCGCTTCGATCCCACCGTCATGCTGGTCACCGTGGTCATTCTGGTAGTGCTGGTTCAACTCATCCAGAGCGCAGGTGAGCGCCTGGTTCAACAATGTGATCATCGTTAATCGTCGGTTTCTGACAGGAGGTTTTTATGAAATTGGGCATTAAATCCGCTGCGGCTGCACTGCTGGCTACACTGGTTCTGGTCGGCTGCGGCCAGAAGGAAGAGAACAAGACCCTGAAAGTCGGCGCCATCGCCGGCCCGGAGACCGAGCTGGTCGAGACTGCCGCCAAGGTGGCAAAAGAGAAATACGGTCTGAACGTCGAGATCGTCACCTTCTCCGACTATGTCACCCCGAACGTGGCATTGAACGACGGCAGCGTCGACGTCAACGCCTTCCAGCACAAGCCCTATCTGGATGCCCAGATCCGTGATCGTGGCTTCAAGCTGGTACCGGTTGGCAACACCTTCGTCTACCCGATCGCCGGTTACTCCAAGAAGATCAAGGCGCTGAGTGAACTGAAAGACGGCGCCCAGATCGCGGTGCCGAACGATCCGACCAACCTGGGTCGCTCCCTGATCCTGCTGGAGAAGCAAGGTCTGCTGAAGCTGAAAGAAGGTGCTGGCCTGGAAGCCACCGTACTGGACATCGCCAGCAACCCGCGCAACTTCAAGATCGTCGAGCTGGAAGCCGCTCAGCTGCCCCGCTCCCTGGAAGATGTTGATCTCTCCATCATCAACAACACCTTCGCCGGTCAGATCGGCCTGACCCCGACCGAGAACGGCCTCTTCGTCGAAGACAAGAACTCCCCCTACGTGAACCTGATCGTCGCCCGTGAAAACAACAAGGACGAAGAGAAGGTCAAGCAGTTCGTCCAGTCCTTCCAGACCGACGAGGTCTACAAGAAAGGGACCGAACTGTTCAAGGGCGGTCTGGTGAAAGGTTGGTAACCACTCACTCTGCAAAAAAGGCCGCGCCAAGCGTGGCCTTTTTTTTTGCCCCCGTTATCATGGGCGTCAGCACGGTAACAAACACAAAACAGAACAATGAAAAAATGGTATCTGGCCTATTGCAAGCCTAAGGAAGAAGCCCGCGCCCGCGCCCATCTGGCAGCCCAGGGTGTCGAATCCTATTACCCCATGGTCGAAGTCGAGAAACTGCGCCGCGGCAAGCGGGTCCCCGTACGCGAGCCCATGTTTCCCAACTATCTGTTCATCTATGTGGATCTCGACGAGGTCACCCCCGTCACCCTGAAATCGACCCGCGGCATCAGCCGCATCGTCCATTTCGGCAAGGAATGGACCTCCATCAGCAGTCAGCTGATCTATCGATTGATGAGTCGTGACGACAGCGACGAGGCGAGGGCCAGCTACGCCAGCCTGCCGACGCAGGGGGACAAGGTGCTCATCGAGGCGGGCCCTCTCGCCGGATTCGAGGCCATTTATCTGGAACCGGATGGCGAGAAGCGCGCCATCTTGCTGGTCACCCTGCTCAATCAGGAGACCAGCGGCAGCTTCGACAACCAGGCCTTTCGCCGCCTGGACTAAACAACGGGCGGGCATCTGCCCGCCCGCTTATCACCCCAGTTCGAACCGGCTGATGACCGAGGTCAAGCGGCCCGTCTCCCGGATCAATCTGGCGGCAATCCGCTCCCCCTGTTGACCGCGCTCGCTGGATTGGCGGCCGAGCCCGGCGATCTCCTCGACAGTCCCGGCCACCTCCTGCGCCACTCTGGACTGCTGTTCGGTCACAGCAGTAATGGCTTCCAGTTGACCAGAGAGATCCTGCACCAGTCGCATCACCGTCTCAAACGTCTCGGCCAGTGCGAACATGACGGTACGCCCCTGCTCCACCAGCTGGGTCCCGCCACCCACGGTCGCGGCTGTCTGTCGGGTCTGCTGCTGGATGCTGGCGATGGTCTGGTTGATCTCCGCCGTCGACTGGCTGGTGCGGTTGGCAAGTTGACGCACCTCGTCCGCCACCACGGCAAAGCCACGCCCCTGCTCTCCGGCACGGGCTGCCTCGATGGCGGCATTGAGCGCCAGCAGGTTGGTCTGCTCGGCGATGGTGGCGATGACCTCGGTGACGCGCCCCACCTGCTCGCTCTGGCTGCTGAGCTGCCCCATGGCCTGATTGGCCTGGGTGATCATGACGGCGACCTGCTTCATGGTGTTCACCATGCGTTCCAGCGTGTCACTCCCCTGGCGGGCCTGCTGCTCGGTTTGACGCGCCGCCTCGGCCGCCCCGGCGGTGTTGCCCGCCACATCACGGGCGCTGACCGACATCTGCTCGATGGCGGCGGCGACCATATCGACCCGTTGATTCTGGCTTGCCAGATCCTCGACGATGGCATTGGTGGTCTGAGCCACCTCGCGGCCGGCCCCCTCCACCTGACCCACGGCCCCCTGGATCTCACCGACCAGCTGGCGCAATTGGGCCGACATCCGGTTGATGGAGCCGGTCAGACCGCCCAGCTCGTCTTGACGCAGGATCGGCAAGGGCTCGGCCGGCAGACGGCCATCCGCCACCAGGCCGGCACGCGTCACCAGGCTGGCGATGTCCCGGGTCAAGCTGCGACTGAACAGCAAGGCCACCAGGGTGCCGAGCAGAATGACGCTGAGAGTGGCCAGCAGCAGGGTGCTGTGAATGGTCTGGCTGGCGCCTGCCATCCTGTGCGCCATTCCGTCCACCTCGGCCCGAGTGTGGGTCACCTGAGACGCCAGCTGGTCGGCGAGCCGGGTCAGCGCCGGTTCGATATCGGTCGCCATCAGGTGGTTCGCCTGATCCCAGTCCGGTGCCTGGCGCTTGCTGATCACCTGGCCCACCAACTCGGCAAAGGGGGCCGACATCTGCTCGAACAGCGCCCACAGCCCCTTCTGTGCCTCGGTGAAGTTGGCCTCTTGCTGCCTCAGCTCGGCCACCCGCTGCAGGTGAAACTGGTAGTAATCCTGGTACTTGTCCCGATATTCCTTGTCCCCCGAGATGAGGAAATCCCGCAGGGCGGAGAGCGCATTGGCGAGGCCGTTGTAGGCATCCCCCACCTGCTTGAGCAGCAGCCGACGATCCCCCGGCAGCTCGGCTTGCGAAGTGGCCACCTCTTCATTGGCAAAGGATTGCAGCTGATCGAGCGCCGCCTCCGCCAGCGGGCCCGCCTCCAGCAGCATCAGGCTGTGGGCCGGCAGATTCTCCTCGGTATGGGCGATGGCCCACACCTTCTCCTGGGCCCCCTTGAACGCCTTGAGAGACTGGGTCAGCGCGGGGGTGAAGGCTTGCTGTTCAATGGCATGCCAGGCGCCATCCCACTCCTGCTTGAGACGGCTAGCCTGGGCCTGGTCCTTGCCGAGGATGAGGTAGGCACGCAGGGAGGAAACGGTGGCGATCAGTGCCTTCTGACTCGCTTCATCCCGTTGCAGGGCGGGCAACGCCTGCTCCAGCAGGGCATCTTGCGACTGCTCGATCTGGCCGAGCTGATGGTAGACGAGGGTGGAGGAGAGAATGATGAGCAGGTTGATAAAACAGAAGCTCAACAACAGCTTGCTTGATATTTTCATAAACGTCCTTGTTCCACTGCGGGCATCCTGCCCAGGGTTTAATGCTTGATCAGCGCCGGTAATCGATCCAGCCAGGTGCGATGCCACTCCAGCAGTTGATCGCGCGGCATGGGCCGGGCGGAGAAGAAGCCTTGGCACTGATCACATCCCAGCCTGGCCAGCAGCTGCCAGGTGGGTTCATCCTCGACCCCCTCGGCCACCGACTTGAGCCCCAGCTTGCGGGCCAGCTCGATGCTCGACTCTATGATGGCGAGCCGGGAGGGATCTTCATAGCAGCGATCCACGAAGGATCTGTCAAGCTTCAACTCGGTGAAAGGCAACAGGGCCAGCTGCTGCATGGAGGAGTAACCTGTGCCGAAGTCGTCGATGGAAAGGCCAAAACCGTGCATGCGCAGCCGCGTCAGCACCTCGAGCGACTTCCCCAGATCCTTGACGAAGGCGCTCTCGGTCACCTCCAGGGTAATCAGCTCAGGGTTGATGCTCCAGCGCTGACAGTGGTTGAGCAGGGTGTTGCACAGATCCCCTTCGATCAGCGAGGTGGTGGAGAGGTTCATCGACAGGTTGAGGGAAAGCCCGGTCTGTTCCCACAGATGGCCATCGCGCAGAGACTTGCTGATGATGAGCTCGGTCAGCGGATCGATGAGCCCGTGGTGCTCTGCCAGCGGAATGAAGCGGGCCGGGGAGATGAGCCCGTATTTCGGGTGCTGCCAGCGGGCGAGCGCCTCCATGCCGACCCACTGACCGGTACCAAAGCTCACCTTGGGTTGATACCAGGGCAGCAGTTGATCCTGCTCCAGCGCCTGGCTGAGCTCATCCAGCGTCAGGCTGTGGCCATCTTCCTTCTGACTGTGTACCAACTGGGGCCGCCAGGCACCGATCATCTGCTTGATCTGCTGATGGCTCGCGGGTTTGTCTATGCGCCCCAGCACCTGCAGGCCGTAGGCGCTGCTCATGCGCAGCACGGCATCGACCACGTCGTCTTCCAGCGCACTGCACAAGATGATGCCACCACGAAATCCCCCAAGCGAAAGCCGGCGCAACAGGGCCATGCCATCCATGCCGGGCATGCGCAGATCGCAAAACAGAATATCAACCTGGTGATACTGACACAGCGCCAGCGCCTCCTCCCCATCCTGCGCCTCCAGCAGATTGCCGTAGCCGAGTCCGCGGATCTGGTGCATCAGGGCCTTGCGCTGGAAGTTGTGATCTTCCACCACCATGATTGCCAAATTATTCCCTGTGCTATTCATCGAGCCATAATCCAATTTCGCCTGTAATAGAATCCATCAATGCCTGTACCGTCTGGCTCAACTCGGTGAGCCTGTCCAGCTGCTTCAGGCGGGCCGCCGTCTCCAGCCGGGCCGCCTCTTCTGCCAGCGCGAGCTGCCCGACCATGCGGGCCGCCCCTTTGATGCGGTGCGCCGTCTCCACCAGTGCCTGGGCGTCTTGGCGTGCCAGCGCCCGCATCATGTCCTCGCTATCCTGGCGATTGGAGTCCAGATATTCCATCGCCATGCTACGCGCCAGCCCCTCATCACCAAACAAGGATAACCAGTTCAACCCCTGCTCCTGAACCCTGGCCTGCACGAGCGGCTCGGGCTCCCCCGACGGCAAGCTGGCGGTCGGTAGCCAGCGCTCCAGCGTCTGACGCAGGGTTTCCAGGCTATAAGGCTTGAACAACATGTCGTTCATGCCAGCGGCCTGCATCTGCAGGCTGGCCTCCTCCGAGGCATCGGCGGTGACCCCGATGATGGGCGCCTCCTCGCCTGCCGCTCGCAGGGTGCGCGTCAGGGTATAGCCGTCCATCACCGGCATGTGGCAATCGGTCAGCAGCAGGGCAAAGCCCTGTCCCTGCCAGGCGCGCAGCGCCTTCTCCCCATCATCCACCAGTTCGGCATCGATACCGAGAATGGCGAGCTGGCGGGCCAGCAGGGCACGGTTGACGGGGTGATCGTCGGCCACCAGCACCCGGCCCTGCAACTTGTCCCCCAAGGCCTGCACCGGTTGAGCCGCCCGTTCCCCCGACAGCTGGCGACAGGTCTCCAGCAACAGGTCGGGATAGAGCGGGGACTGACCCAGTCGCCACCAGGCATCCGAGCCCATCCGGCCACGCAGCGCCTCCTGTGAAGAGAGCACTATGCCCTTGAGCGAGGACTGCTGCAAATGCTGCAACCAGTCACCGCCGAGGGCTTGCTCCAGGTGACTCTCTTGTGCCAGCAGGCGTCCGCCGAGCGACGGCTGCCACTGGGCGGGCTCCAGTCGATGGAGCCTGGCGCCGAGCCGTTCCATCACCGACTGCAGCACAGCATCCTCGCCAAACCACCACCAATCCTGCCCTGCCAGCGGCGGCACATCCCACTGGCACTCGCTCAGGGGGATCCTGAAGGTCATCCTGGTCCCCACCCCGGGCTGACTCTCCAGCGTCAGGCTGCCCCCCATCTTCTGGGCCAGCTGATGACAGATGGCAAGCCCGAGCCCGGTTCCGCCGAAACGCCGGGTGATGTCGGACTCGACCTGCTTGAACGGGATGAACAGATTCGCCTGCTTCTCCAGGGGGATGCCGATCCCCGAGTCCTGAACGATAAACACCAGCCGATGGTCGTCATAACCGACCCGGATGTCTATCTGCCCCGACTCGGTAAATTTCACCGCGTTGTTGAGCAGATTCGAGATCACCTGCCCGACCCGAATGGCGTCGATGCTGGCCTGATCCGGCACCTCGGCGGCCCAGGCCAGGGTCACGCCGAGCCCCTTGCCATGGGCCAGGGTGGCGTGGCCACGGATGACATCGCAGATGACGGTGGTGAGCCTGCCCACTTGATAATGCAGTTGCAACTGGCCCGCCTCCATCTTGGAGAAGTCCAGGATGTCGTTGACCAGGTAGAGCAGGTGATTGGTGGAGGTCGAGACGTTGCGCAGCATATAGCGTTGATCGTCGTCCAGATCGCTCATCTGCAGCAGTTCCAGCATGCCGTGCATGCCGGAGATGGGGGTACGCAATTCATGGCTCATGGTCGCGAGGAAGCGGCTACGGGCCTGCATCGCCTCCTCCGCCACCGTTCTGGCCTGACGCAGCTCCAGCGCCTGTCGCTTCAGGCTGGTGATGTCCTGCACCACCCCGTTCAGGATGACCCCCTCGAGCCCCTCCTGATGCACGAAATGGCCCCGTATCTGCAGGTAGCAGGGGGTTCCGTGACGCATGATATCCACCTCAAGATCGAGGGGTTGCATGGTTCTGGCATGCCGTTCAACGGTCGCAACGAAGTCATGCAGGGCGGGGCCTGTCAGCCCCAAAATGGTGCTGCCGACGACGCCGCTATGCACCGGATCTTCGTCATAACCCACTATCTCCTTGAGCCCCTGGGAGGTATAGAGGAAGCGTCCGTTCCCCGGCCCAATCCAGTGATACTGATAGACGAGGCCCGGCATGCTGTCGGTGATCTGGGTGAGCCGGGTCTCCGCCTCCTGCGCAGCGGAGCGCGCCTGCTTCAGCTCGGTGACATCGGTCAGCACGGTCAGGATCCCGAGCCGCTTGTTATCGGGGCCGACAAACAGCCGCTTGGTGTAGAGCATCTGATGCAGCGCACCATCCGGCAGCTGGATCTCACCGCTGCCATTGAGCTCCTCGCCGCTCTCCCAGACCCTGGTATCCTCCTCGATAACCCTGGCCCGAATGGCTTCGGGTAGCCGATCCTGAAGCAACAGATAGCAGGAGCCGTTCAGATTCTCCCCCTGCAAGAACAACTGTCGGTACGCCCAGTTCGTCATCGCTATTTCATGGCGCTCATTGGTCAACACCACCTGATTGGGCAGTGCATCGAGCATCATCTGCACGAATGCCAGTTGTTCCTCCAGCCGTTGTTCCGCCTCTCGTCGCTGGCTTATCTGGCGACGCAGGGTCCGGTTCCAGCCCACGGACAACAGGACACAGAGCAGGAAGACACCGCCTCCGAGGGAAGACCAGAGCAGCACCTTGCTCGGATCCAGCCCCGTCTGTATGGTCAGGGAAAGCCACTTGTGATCCAGTCTGGCCAGCTCATCCGGCCGGATGGAGAGCAGCACCTTGCTCAGGATCTGCTGCAACATGGGATCCTGCTGCTGTATCGCCATGGCAACGGGGACCCTGAGCTCATCACCCGAGAAGACCACCTGATAGTGATCGCTGAACCCCTTCTGCAATGACTGCCCCAGGGTGTTCATGCTGATCAGCGTGTAATCCACCTGATGGCTGTCTAGCAGCGGCAACAGCTGAGTGTCGCTGTCGGCGGTGATCATCACGGCCCCGACCCGCTCCAGCAGAAGTTGCTCCACCGAGCCCCGCACCATCCCCACCCGGCGTCCCTTCAGATCCACTGGGCTGGAGAGTTCATCCGTCCCCTTCCTCCCTACGATGACCCTATTGATGAAGGCATAATTAGGGGTAAACCGCATGGATCGACGACGCTCGTCGGTCGGAGTCATGGCGGGCACGAAATCCAGCTTGTTTGCCTCGAACTGCGCCAGGGTGTCGCCCCAGCTCGGCGTCGGCACCAGGCTGAACTGCAGGCCGGAGCGAGCGCTCATCAAGTCCAGCAGATCGGCCACAAAGCCCACCAACTGACCCTGCTTGTCGATATTGCTCATCGCCGGCCAGTTGGGCGCCACCCCATACTTCAGCACAGGGTGCTGCGCCAACCAATTCAACTCCTCCTGGTTGAAGAGGTTCTGGCGTGGGCCATGCACCTGGCCATAATCGATGCCACCGCCCGCCTCCAGCACTTGCCTGCGTTCGCTGTCCGGGATGGAGTCCAGCACCCGTTGCAACAGGCTGTGCAATCCCAGGTTGTTAGCGGTCATCACCATGGTCAGCCGGGTGGGTGGCACCCAGGATGGGGTGATCACCTGCAACTGGGCATGCTGACGTAAATGCTGCAGGCGGATCAGGGTCGGCAGGTCTGCCAGATAGGCATCCGCCAGCCCGCGCTTCACCATGAAGGCCGCCTCGTCGACGCTGTCGGCCTCGCTGTGATCCTTCACTCCGAGCCGGATCAGCTCATTGCAGGCCCCAAAGCCCCGTATGCACACCCAACGCCAGCGCCGCGCATCGTCCAGGGCGGTCTCGGTCTGGGTGCGCGCAAGCAGTACCCCCCGCGGCACCCCCATGATATCCAGCGTCTTCAACGCCTGTTGCTGCGGTTTCTGCTCCGGTACCACCCCCAGCAGCAGATCGGTCTCACCATCGATCAGCGCCTGCTGGGCGCGGGCATAATCGGGATAACCCCGGTACTTCAGCGTCAATCCCAGCTGGCTCGCCACCAGCTCGGCAAAATCGTCAAGGGGACCGCTGAACCCACCCCGGCCATTGGTATAGACATAGGGGGGCCAATCCACCGTCGGCATGCCCACCACCAACTCGCTGCGCGACTCGAGCCAGGCTTGTTCCGCCCGGGCCAGGTTGTCGTGACTCAATGCGGTGGCAGCAGCCGTCACCAGGCTCCAGCAGGCGAGCCAGCACAACAAGATGAGACGATAGCAACGGCGCAACATAATGAACTCCCATACGAACAGGGGGGTGATCATAGAGTTTTTGGTTAAATGTGCGACTAATAAATGCGTGTCGCCTTCATCTGGATATAAAAATGGCAGGCCGAGGCCTGCCATCGAGGAGTTCGGGGCCAGGCCCCTCACCTCAGGTTATTCGATTCCCAAGCCGGAAGCCGGTTTGAAACTCCCGCTCACGCACATGGGAGACCTGCACATTCATTCCTTCCAGGCCGATATCCTTCAACATGGCCGGGGAGAGGTGCAGATAGCTGACGCGCCGTTCCAGTCGGGTGATCCGTTTCTGAACCAGGGATTCGACGGTGCGCAGCAGAGTGAGTTCGATAGACATATGATTCTCCAGTTGAACATGCGGTTCTCCCGGAGAGAGGACATCACCCTGCGGGATAACCGCGGGTGATGAAAAAGCAGGGGTTACCTGTTTCCTCCACGCGGTAAATAAAGAGCACGAGTCTTCGCGCTGCCAATGCAGCGATCGAACGCAACGTTGAACATGGAATGTTGCATGGTCGTCTCCTTACCGGGTGAAAGTTGAACAAGTTGCCACAGTCTAAAAAAACACCGAATTTTACGCAATATCTCCCCCACCCATATGGGTGGAATGCGGCCAACTCAGGCCCCGATCAAATCCCTGACAACAGCCGGAACTCCTCCAGCGCATAGGTATCCGTCATGCCGCTGACGTAATCGAGCAGCAGCCGGACGCGGTAGTACCACTCCTGCTCGGCCCCGGATTCAAAGCGGGGATCGGCGGTCGCCACCGCCAGCCGGTATGCCTTGAGGTGGCGGGCCGAGAGCCGGTGAAACAGACGGCGGGCGAAGAACAGCTCGCTCCCGCCGTTGCCGGCCAGCAGCCGTTCGAACTGGGAGGCCGGCAGCGCCAGCAGGCAGGCGTAAGTCGACAGCACCCCGCGCAGGGCGGCATAGCCCTCCAGCTCCAGCGCTTCGACCTCGGGGCGCATGAACACCAGCTCGCGGGCCACCTGCTTGAGGGTATCGAGCACCCGCGCCGCCGGCGCCTGACCGTGCAGCAACGCCTGGGGGTAGACGCCACTCAGTATGCTCTGGTGTTCGCCCACATAGGTATCGGCCGCCAGCGTCACCAGATCCCGGGTGAGCTGCTGACGAAAATGGGGGAAGAAGCCCCGCTCGGAGGCGCCGGCATCCGCCAGCAACCTGTCCATATAGTTCCCTTGATCGGCGCCGTGCAGGGCCTGCAGCAGCTCGCCAAGGCTGAGGATGCGCCTGTCCACCGCATCCTCCAGATCGGCGATGCAGTAGGAGATGTCGTCCGCCGCCTCCATGATGTAGACCAGCGGATGACGACAACCCGGAGCCAGCCCCAGGCTCTGGCCGAGGGCGCTGTAGAGCGGCTGCTCGCTGAAGAAGATGCCGCGCTTGCTGGTCCAGCCGTGGTGCTGACCATAATGCAGGCCGGGCTGAGGCTGCTGCGGGTATTTGCACAGGGCCGCCAGCTGGCCCAGGGTCAGGTTCAGCTCGTGCAGGTTGTGCACCAATCGCAGGCTCTGGGCATTGCCATCGAACACCAGCAAGTCCTGGCGCAGCTCGGCCCACTGCGGGCTGGGCAGCTGGTCATGGGCGCTGGCAAAGAGATCATCCAGCTCCTGTGCCAGCCACTGGCTCATCACCTGCTCGCCGAAGTGGCCGAACGGCGGGTTGCCGACGTCGTGCAGCAGGCAGGACATCTCCACCAGGTTGATGAAGGCCCCTTCGCACACGGTGCCGGCGGGCAGCAGGGCCAGGATGCGGCGGCTGATCTGGCGACCCGTCTCCTGCACCTCCAGGGAATGGGTGAGGCGGCTGCGCACCGAGGCCTTCACATCCAGCGGGAAGACCTGGGTCTTCTGCTGCAGGCGGCGTACCGGCGCCGCCTGCACGATGCGGGCGCGATCCTGCTCGGTCGCCTCCAGCAGGGGCTCCTCGCCCCAGCTGTGAATTCGCAGTGACGGGATCAGGCGCTGATACATGGGCTCTCTCTCCTTGGCTGTGATGATATCCGGTGCTCGACTCAGGAGAGCAGCCAGCGGCGCAGCCGGGCTATGTCACCCGGGTATTCCCGGCGCAGCGTCTCAATCCAGTCTTCCACGTTCTCCCACCAGGCGGGGTGCTCCGGGCTCTGGATCAGCTGGGCCGTCTGCTGCAGGCGGCGCAGGCCAATGGAGCCGGCCGCCCCCTTGATCTTGTGCGCCTCCTCCACCACCCCGGCCTGATCCCTGGCGATCATGTTGGTGTCGAGCACCGCCATGTAGTCAGGCAGCATCTTCTCGAACAGGTCGACGCTGGAGAGCAGCACTGGCTTGCCGACCGTGCTGGCGTAATCGGTGAGGAAGGGCAAGTCCAGCAGCTCATCCTGATTGCCCGCATCCTCCTGCTCATCGGCCTCATCGTCGGCCAGATCCGCGAACAGGTGGCCTATCACCTCCCGCACCGCCTTGGATCCCAGCGGCTTGTTGATCACATCCTGCATGCCGCGATCCCGATAGTACTGGCGATCGCCGGTGGTATTGGCGGTGAGCGCCACCATGGGCGGCAGGCTGTCGCCGTAGCGCGCCAGCAACTGGGCCGCCACATCGAAGCCGGTCATGTCCGGCAGCTGGATATCGAGCAGAATGAGGTCGAAGTCATCCGGGTTGGCCATGGCCAGCGCCTGGGTGCCATCCCGCGCCACCTTGACCTCGTGGCCCAGCTTGCTCAGCAGAGCGCAGGCCACGGTCACGTTCAGCTCCACGTCCTCCACCAGCAGGATGTCGAGGGCCGGCAGCTCCTGTTCCGGCTCGATGGCCTGAGGTTCGACGCAGTCCACCTCCAGCTCGGCGGTGAAGCAGGAGCCCTCCCCCGGATCGCTGTCCACATAGAGCTGACCGCCCATGGCCTGCACCAGCTGGCGGGAGACCGCGAGGCCGATGCCGGTGCCGGTGGCGTGCTTCTTGCCCTGCACCTGATAGTACATGGCGAAGATCTTCTCCTGCTGGGCACGCGGTATGCCGACCCCGGTGTCTTCCACCTCGAAGTGCAGCGCCAGCTTGCCCGGCACATCGGACGCGTGGGAGAGGCAGCGCACCGTCACCCCCCCCTCGTCGGTAAACTTGACCGCATTGCCCACCAGGTTCCACAACACCTGGCGCAACCGGGTGCCATCGGCCATCACGAACTGTGGCATGTCGCCATCCCGATCGAAGTGCAGGTAGAGCCCTTTCTGCTCCGCCTGGATGCGCGACAGGGTCTCCAGCTCGTCGAGGAAGGCGGGCAGATCGATGCGGGTCGGCGCAATTTCCAACCGGCGACGATCGAGTTTGTCCAGATCGATGATGTCGTTAAAGATGTTGCCGAGCGTCACGGCGCTCAGGTGAATGGTCTTGAGCTGCTGATGACGAACGGGGTCGAGCGGCGTGTCCATCAGCATCCGGCTCAGGCCCACGATGCCGTTGAGGGGGGTGCGCAACTCGTGGCTGATGGTGGAGATGAAGGTGGTCTTGTCGCGACTCGCCTTCTCCAGCTTGTCCTGGTACTGCTTGCGCTCCGTGATGTCCCGACCAAAGCCGAGCAGGCCGAGCCGCTTGCCGAAACGGTCGAAGAAGGGCACCTTGCGCAGCTCGAAGTAGGCCTTGCGGCCATCCGGGTACTCCAGCCACTGCTCATAGGTGAGCGGCTCGTTGCTGGTGAAGACCTGCTTGTCGGTCTCCACCACCTTGCTGGCGATGTCCTGCTTGTAGACGTCGAACGGGGTCAGCCCGATGAGCTCGGCCTCGACCTTGCCGGTCAGCTCCTCCATGGCGCGGTTGCAACCGGAGAACTGCTGCTCCTCGTTGCGGTAATAGACCAGATCGGGGGAGCAGTCGATGAAAGAGCGTAACAGGGCGGTGCGCTCACCCAGGTGCAACTGGGCCTTCTCACGCTGGAACACCTCGTTCTCCAGATCCTCGATCGCCTGCTGACGCAGGGTCTCGGCCCTGTTGGTCTCGGCTATCTGGGCGTTGAGGCGGTGGATGTTCTCCTGCAGTTGGCTGTTGAGTTCGAGATCCCGCTCGCGCATGTCTTGCAGCTTCGCCACCAGGCGGCTCAGGCGCTGACGGGAATCTTCCAGTTGATCCACGACGATGGAGAGAAAATAGACGGCCCAGGGGGTCACCAGCAGGCCGAAGAAGACCGAGCGCACCAGATCGACAATGTCCACCGTGCCGCGCAGAAACAGGGTCACCCCCATCTGGATGGAGACCGCCAGCACTATGATACAGGCCGCCAGCAGCATGCTGAAACGCACCAGCCCCAGCTTGGTCATCAGGTCGACATAGTATTGCGCCCAGGATTTGATTTGCTTCATCTCGTTATTTTCTCCCGCTATTGCGCAAACAGAATACCAGTACGGCGTCCCGAACTCTTGCCCGTTGCATCTTAAATTATTGATTAACGTCACACTCCTGCTGGGGTAGCATGCCCCCTGCACTCAGTCAGCTCCAGTTCAGCAAACGAATCCGAGCCAGACTGCCACCGCCATCATCCCCAACCTCAGGAGCCCCTACCGATGCGCAATTCCATCCTGCTGAGTCTCGGCCTGCTGGTCGCCAATGCCGCCCACGCCGATCTTGGTGCCATTCCTACAGAATCGGGCTGGTCCGGTTTTCTGCTGGGGGGCGTCAGCGCCAGCAGCCATGAATCCAATTTCTATGCCGGTGGTGACAGCCACAGCCGCATCGACAACCTCGGCTCCCCCCAGAGCGAGAGTGCCTTCTCGGCACTCGTCAACGCCGACATCCGCTACACCTTCGCCGATACCCGCACCCAGGTGTTCCTCGGCAACCTCATCCAGGATGCGCTGCGCTTCGACTTTACCCAGCAGCTCGGGATCCGCCAGGCCATGGGGGACAAGGGCATAGTGGCCGGTTCAGTGGTGTTCAACGTCATGCCGGTCGAGCTGTGGAGCGATCCTTTCGCCACCGGCGTGGATCGCAGCTCCACCGATGCCAAATCGAAGGGGGTGCGCTTCGCCTGGGACAAGATCTGGGGCAGCAACTTCAACGGCAGTATCACCAGCCGTGAAGTGGATCTGGACGAGGAGCGCAGCGGCCAGCAGTACGACCTGAGCCACGGCACTCACTATGCCTCCATGCTGGATCGCAGCGGCAAGGTCCACGACATGGAGCTCTCCTACCAGTGGCACTTCGGCGATGGCCAACTGCTGGAGCCCGCCATTCTCTACAAACAGGCCAAACTCGACGGCAGCGCCGAGAGTTTCGACAGCAAGGGGCTGCAGCTGACCTATGCCAAGCGCGGCCCCCAGTGGTCCTTCGTCAGCAACGCCTACTTCGGCAAACGCGACTATGACGAGGCGAATCCCCTGTTCGGCCAGCGCGCCGACGCCGACGAGCTGGCCCTCACCGGCACCTTCTTCTGGCACCGTCTGCTGGGGGTCAAGGATCTCTCCGGCACCGTCACCATCGCCTACTCCCAGGCCGACGCCGACATCGCCTTCTACGACACCCAGACCAGCAGCCTCAGCACAGGCCTGCTCTACAACTTCTGAGTCGCTGCCGACGCAAAAAAAACAAGGCCACCCCTGGGGTGGCCTTGTGGTATCCGCGAGTCGCTTACAGACCGAGGGAGTTCAGCAGATCGTCGTGATCGTTGCTGGCGGGTGCCGCCGGTGCGGGGGCCGGCTTGGCCGCCGCCAGCTTGGCCTGGGCGATCAGCTCGTCCGGATCGACTTCCTCCTCCACGCCGCCATCGTGGATCCGGATAAACTCGGTCCTGTCCATCGCCAGCTCCAGATAGAAGATGTTGTTGGTGGCGGTGAAGAAGGTGACCCGGCGGGTCTCGGGGTTGTCGAGGTTGGTGTCGACACTCAGCATCACCTGCTTGTTCAGGGCCAGCATCTTGGGCTGGTTCTGGGTGATGTGGGTCTGCAGCTCGCGCCCGACCTTGCCGGTGAAGCTGCCGACAATCTGGTTCATCAGCTCGCCCATGACGTTGCTCACCTCGTCAGAGGTGTGAGAAATAGCGAGATCTTCTTTGGAAAGCCCCATGCTTAGCATGTAACTCTGGTAAAGCTCCATGGCCGCCGCGGCGGAGAAGTTGATCACCACCAAGCCGGAGAAGCCGCCGTCGAACAGCACGAAGCAGCCGATGTCAGGCTTGAGGCAGGTCTTGCTGATCCGTTGCACCATGCCGGAGAAACGAACCTGACTCATGGTCGCCGCACTCAATACCGTCGTCACCGAATTGCACAGGCTCAGCAGCACGTCCTCTGTGGTCAATACGGCATCATCCTCGGATCTTGTCACTATCATGGAACCTTCCTGCTGATCGAAAAAATGGGCTTGTCTGTCTCGTCACTCATGTCACCACGCGCTCGGCCGTCACGCTAACAGATAATGCTATCCTGGCGTCGAAACCGCGAGCCGGCTCCCACTTGACGACTTTGTCAGTCGGCGAGCGGGCTGAATCCACTCAAGGTGGCCAGGCGGGCTCGCCAGTTATCGGATTCTCTTTGCAAATCTTGCGTCTCATAGGGGACGGCGGGGTGAGCCCCCCAGATGGGGCCAGGCCAGGCGGGATCCGTGCTGAAACGGCAGACATGATGCAGGTGCAGCTGGGGCACCAGGTTGCCCAGCGCCGCCACGTTGATCTTGTCGGGACTCAGCGCCTGCTCCATCAGGCTGGCGACGGCGCAGGACTCCTGCATCAGCTGTTGCTGCTGGGGGGGGGCCAGATGGTGGATCTCCCGCAAGTTGGCGACGCGCGGCACCAGGATGAGCCAGGGATATTGGCTGTCTTTGGCGAGCAGGACGCGGCACAGCGGCAGATCCCCGAGGGACCGGGTATCCGCCAGCAGGCGGGGATGCAATTCAAACATAAGAACCTCGTCGGTAGGAGGGCACATCATTGGATGCGCCCACGTTACTGCAACGAGGGGCAAACTTAAAGCCGGGGCACGGCCCAGCCGATAAAGCGCTTGCGAAGCTCGGGATCCGCCTGCAGGAAGAGCCGTTGTAGTTGCGCCTCCAGCTCGCTTGCGGATACCGGGGAAGTCTGAGCCGCCCTCGGTGCAGTGGCTGCCGTCGCGACCGTCCCCGTTGCCAGCACCGCCTTGCCCGCGCCGCGATTGTATTCTGCCAGCCGGGCTGGCCAGTCCATGCCGATCTGCATGCCCTTGACTACCAGCTCATCCTGCACCGCCGCCACTGGCTGTCCCGCCCCCTGCAGACTCACGGCCGGGACCTTGGCGTAGCGCTCCATCCCGTTCTCATCGGTGGGAACCGCGGCCTGCAGTTTCAGCTGCTGGCCCCGGGCCTCATAGCGGATCACCTGGGGCTCGGAGCGGATCTGGCGATCGTTGTCGCTGCTGTTGCGACTCGGGATCACACCCTCATAGCGCACCAGCAGCTGTTGTTCGCCATCGGCCAGCACCGCATGCCGCTCGTCCTGCAACTTGCCGTCGCTCACCGCCAGGATCCGGAAATCTTCGGGTACCTCGACCCGCACTTCGGCCTGCGCCACCCCGCCACACATCAGCACCATGCCGATCCAACCCTGATAACGCTTCATTCCCTGCCTCTTTGCCGATCGCTGTGATGGGCGCAGGCTAGCAGCCGGATATGACAGAAAAATAACGCAGCTCGGAACAACAACTTCAGAGCAAGTAATGGGGCCGCTCGGCGAACCACTGGGCCAGCACCTGCTTGAACAGGCGGATCTTGCGCGGTACCCGCCGCTGCTGGGCATGAAGCACGTGCAGCGGGTGCAGTCCCGTCTGCCAGTCCGTCAGCACGGCCACCAGATCCCCTTTGGCCAAGCCGGCCTCCACCAGCATCAGCGGGCACTTGGCGTAACCCATGCCGGCGTGGACCAGTTGCAGCAGGGTGCTGTAGTGGTTGGCCCGCACTCGCCCCTGCACCGGGATCTGCACCTCCTCCCCCTCCTTGCGAAAGTGCCACTGCTCCCAGGCGGGGTTGCTCCCCTGCCGCAGACAGGTGCGGCCGCCGAGCTCGTAAGGGGTGGCCGGGATCCCTTCCCGCGCGATCAGGGCCGGGCTCGCCACCACCACGTCCTTCAAGCGGCCAAGGGGCAGCGCCACCAGATTGTCCGGCACCCGCTCCATGGCGCGCAGGGCGATGTCGTGCTCCCCCTGGCTCATGTCGATCATGGCGTTGGTGAAGTTGAGCTCGACCTCGACCCCGGGACAGAGCGTGGCGAAACGCGCCAACAGCTCGCTCACCATGCGATCCCCGGTACTGACCGGGCAGGTGAAGCGCAGCCGGCCGCTGTCCTCCTCGGTCAGGGCCTGGATGTCCTGCTCCGCCTGCCGGGCCAGCGCGAAGATCTGCCCCGCCTGCAGATAGAGGGTCTTGCCCGCCTCCGTCAGGCTGAGCCGGCGGGTAGTGCGCTGCAACAGCTGGGCATTGAGGGACGCCTCCAGCGCGCTGACGTGGCGGCTCAGCATCCCCTTGCTCACCCCCATCAGGTCAGCGGCGGCGGAGAAGCTGCCCCCTTTGACCACCTCATAGAAGCTAGCCAGGTGACTAACGTCCATCTATTAACTCCAATATGGAAACAATACGTTCATGCTAAGCGCTTTTTCTTCTTTTTATGCCGACTAAAATGATAAATATCCCAAACAGGAGTGACCAAGATGAAAATCGTCATAGTGGGTGCCTCAGGCACCGTCGGATCCGCCGTCAGCGAGTTGCTTGCCAGAGACCACGAGGTGATCCGGGTCGGCCATCGTCAGGGAGATGCCACCGTCGACATGACGGATGGCGCCTCCATCGCCGCCCTGTTTGCAGGCATAGGCCGGTTCGATGCCCTGGTGGTGGCCAGCGGCAACGTCGCCTTCAATGCCTTGACCGAGCTGACGGACGAGCAGTGGCAGACAGGGCTCGAGAGCAAGCTGATGGGCCAGATCAGGCTGACCCGCGCCGCCATACCGCACCTCAACGATCGGGGCTCCATCACCCTGATCGGCGGCATCCTGAGCGAGGAACCCATCAACTGGGGGGTCAGCGCCAGCACCATCAACGGCGCCATCGAGCACTTCGTGCGCGCCGCCGCCTGCGAACTGCCACGAGGCCTGCGCATCAACGTCATCAGCCCGACCGTGCTGGAAGAGTCCATGGACAAGTACGCCGACTTCTTCCCGGGCTTCGTGCCCGTGCCCGCCGCCCGGGTGGCCCAGGCCTACAAGAAGTCGGTGCTGGGGGTGCAGAGCGGCCAGGTGTTCAGGGTCAATGGCTAACGCCTGCTCAAACCAGCTGACATCCCAATAAAAACGGGCCCCGCAATGGGGCCCGTTCGTTTGTCACCTCGGCGGTGCCGCCAGTCTCTCACCATCAGCAAACGTTTGTTTGTCGATGGCAAAAAAAGGCGGCAAGCCTCAGTCAACGAGGTCGTACTGAGTGCGCAAGACCTCAATGATCTCCTGCTTCGGATTGGCACTGCGCACCAGCGGCTGACCGATGATCTTCTCGGCGATCCCCACGTAGGTGTTGGAGATGTCCATCATCACTTCGGTGGGCAGCTTGTTGTCACGGGCCAGGGCGAAGCGCTCCGGCATGCGGTGCTTGTTGAGCAGAATGTCCGGATCCGGGAAGTGGTTCAGCAGCCACTGGCGGAAGCCCTCTTTCGACTTCTCGATGATCTCGCCATCGCGCAGGGCGGGGCCATCCCAGATGCGGGAGCTGTCGGGGGTGCCGACTTCATCCATGTAGATGAGCTTCTCGTTGCCGGCAGCATCCTGGACGTAGCCAAATTCGAACTTGGTGTCGACGAAGATCTGATCCAGCGCCGCCAGGGCATCGCTGATCACGTTGAAGCCTTCCTTGAGCAACACCTCGTAGCGATCGATGTCGGCCGGCTTGCTGAAGTTGAAGCTCTGGCAGTGGCGCTCGATGTCGGCACGGGAGATGTTGACGTCGTCGGCTTCCGGTATCCCTTCCAGCCCCTTGAGCACGCCCTTGGTGGACGGCGTGATGAGGATCTCCGGCAGCTTCTGATCCTTCTTCAGCCCTTCCGGCAAGCGGATGCCGCAGAAGTCGCGCTCACCGTCCTTGTAGGCACGCCACATGGAGCCGGTAATGTACTGGCGGGCGATGGCCTCGATCATCACGGGACGGGCTTTCTGCACTATCCAGACGAAGGGGTGCGGGATGTCCAGGATGTGGCTGTCGGCCAGTCCTTTCTCCTTGAACAGCTTGAACCAGTGGCTGGAGATGGCATTGAGTGCGGCGCCCTTGCCCGGTACGCCGTTCAGTCCGTCCACGCCCTGCCAGATGCAGTCGAAGGCCGAGATGCGATCGCTGATCACCATGAGGGCGAGCGGTGCATCGGCCGGTACGTCATAGCCTTTCTCTCTGATGAGCCGGGCACTGTCCGCCTGGGTCAACCAGTAGACGCTGCGCACTTTGCCGGAATGGACAGGTTTATCGGTACGGATCGGCAAATCGTCATTCACCGCCAATACTTGATCTGCAAGACTCATGGCTTTTAACACTTCCTGTTGTGGGACTGATAAAACAGGAGCTCCAGGCCCCTGTTTGTGGGGGTAAACATAACGAAGCGAGAGCACTACCCCCTTTATAAACTGGGGGATTCACTTAACAAACAAGAGTACTAGGCTCCCTGTTTGTATGGGAATTCATAAAACAAAACAGGGGCACCAGGCCCCTGTTTCTATTCTGCTTTTGCTGCTGCCTGATCGGCCTGCCCCTTGGCAAACGCCTCGGACAGGCTGATGTACATCTGGGAGATGATCCCGGATGCGACCGGCTTCTTGTCCTTGTCGAACAGGGTGATGGAGGTCTTGCCTCCCGCCATCTCGCCGAGCTGGAAGCGATATGCCTCTTCCTCCAGCTTGAAGGGTTCGGCGCCCTTGGCCTGCCAGAAGTCGCTGCCCGGATCGTCATACTCGACGTCGATCCAACCCAGGGACTGCTGGGTGTCCTTGATGGTGAAGCCGTAACCCGGCAGCACCTGGTTGAGGCGCCGCCACACCTGCTCGAAGGAGCCGTCGGCGATCCAGGCGCTCAGCTCGTTGTTGTCCAGACCCAGCTCCATGCCCATGCCATCGCTGGACTTGTGCTGTTCGCGCGCCTTGAGCTGCTTGTCGTAGTAGAGGGAGAACTGGTTCAGGGCCCGGGTCGCGTAGCGCTGGGCATCGGCGGCGGTCAGCGCCGTGCTGGTCTCACCGTCGTAGGTCTCTTCGTGCTCCAGCACCCGCACCGACATGTTGACGGCGTGACGCTGGGCATCGTTGCTCAGGGTGAATTGGTAGCGCTGACGGATCTTGAAGTCTTCGTCCTCTTCACCCCAGCCATCGAGTGCGACCGTGTTGTCGAACCAGCCGGTCTGCAACACGCCGGCCTGCTGATCCAGCTTCTCGGTGGTCACCTTGTGCTGGGCCAGGAAGTTCATCAGGAAGGCCCAGGTATCGCGCTCCACGCTCTGGCTGGTGCTCAGGGCATAGAAGGCCAGGGTGGGCTCGCTGGCCTTGGTCACCACCTGGCTGCCCGGTACCACGGTCAGCAACTGGGCGGGCGGGCGCACATCGACCATGGCACCCAGGGCACCCTCGCGGCTGCTCTCGGGCAGGGCCGGAATGTCGAAACTGCTGTTAAAGGCGGGGGTACTCAACCCGGCGGGTACGAGGAAGGCGCGACCTTCGAGGCGGCTCTCTTCATACTCGAAGCCACGGTTGGCCATCTTGCGATCCTGGGGTGAGCTACAGGCTGCCAACACGGCAACGGTCGCGACACTCAGCACCAGGCGCACTGCATTTCCCTTTCCATTTGCTTTAAACACTCGCCATCAACTCCGCAGTCGTCAGTGCTCGCGTCATCGCCTGTTCTCCCTCTGGGGTGAGGTCAGTCAGCGGCAGACGCAAGGTCGCCGTCGCCATCAATCCCAGTCGGGCGCAAGCCCACTTCACCGGGATGGGACTCGGTTCGCAGAACAGAGTCTGATGCAACGGCATCAATCGATTGTTGATATCATACGCCCGCCCGGCATCGCCAGTCAGCGCAGCACGACACATGTCGGCCATTTGGGCCGCCGCAATATTGGTGGTGACCGAGATGACTCCATCGCCCCCTTGCAGCATAAAATCACATCCACTGGCATCATCGCCACTATATAGCGCAAAATCCGGCCCGCACAGCTCCCGCAGCAACGGGGTTCGACTCAAATCGCCGGTGGCCTCTTTCAGACCTATGATACCGGGCACCTTCGCCAGCCTGGCCACCGTCTCCGGTTTGAGATCGCAGCAGGTGCGACCGGGCACATTATAGAGAATTTGGGGCAGACCACTAGCCTCGGCGATCGCACAATAGTGACGATAGAGGCCTTCCTGGGTCGGTTTGTTGTAATAGGGGGTCACCGAGAGGCCCGCCACCACGCCCATGTTGGCGAAACGCCTGGAGAGTTCGATGGCGTGAGCGGTGCTGTTGGAGCCACAGCCGGCGATGACCGGAATGCGGCCGGCGGCGAACTCGACGGTTTTCTCCACCACGGCGATATGTTCCTGCTCGGTCAGGGTGACCGACTCTCCCGTGGTGCCCACCGCGACGATGGCACTGGTGCCGGCGTCGACATGATAATCGACCAGGGCTGCCAGACTGGTCCAGTCGATGTCACCCGAGGCCAGCATGGGGGTAACGAGCGCAACAATACTACCGCGTAACATGGATTTTTCTCCCGATTTTCAGGGGCGTTATGGTAAAGCTGCCCCCTTTGAAAAACAAGGGAGGCAAGGGACAAGCCGTGATACCATCCGCCCTAAAAATGATGCACGAGAGCAGGACATGCTCCAACGCTTGGCGGCCATGCCCATGAATAGCGCTCGCAGTCATCGCATTCGCACTAATGGACGAGGACATTTATGACTCACTACCTGGTCGTAACGGCCATCGGCACGGATAGGCCTGGCATCGTCAATGAGGTTACCCGCCACGTCAGTGGCTGCGGTTGCAACATTGTCGACAGCCGTCTTGGTATTTTTGGTAATGAATTCACCTTCATCATGCTGCTGTCCGGTGACTGGAACAGCCTGATGCAACTCGAAATCAGTCTGCCCCTGCGCAGCCAGGAGTGGGATCTCATCACCATGATGAAGCGCACCGAGCGCCACCACTCACTGCAATATGACATCAGCGCCAGCGCCGATGTGCTGATCCGGGACCAGCCCGGCATCGTCAGCCAGTGCACCCAGTTCTTCAGTGATCATGGTTGGGACATCCAGGCCATGCAGACCATTACCCTGGAACAGCAACCGTTCAACCTGCTCAAGGCGAGCTTTCAGCTGAACCTCTCCAAGCAGGGTGAAGCCGGTGAGTCGAAGACGGCCTTCGCCGATTTCTGTCGTGAACTGGGCGCCGAATCCTTCGAATTTCTCGTCAACCACAAGTACGCCTGACGGCGTTTGGAGACCCCATGCAACCACTGCAAGTTGGCGCTCAGGCCCCCGATTTTTCCCTCTCCGATCAGGATGGCAACCAAGTCAGCCTGACCTCCCTGCGCGGCAAGAAGGTGCTCGTCTATTTCTACCCCAAGGCGATGACCCCGGGTTGCACCACCCAGGCCTGCGGCCTGCGTGACGTCAACGCCGAGCTGGCCGGCCTCAATGTGGTGGTACTCGGCATCAGCCCGGATCCGGCCAAGCGTCTGAAAAAGTTCGAAGAGCGCGACAACCTGAATTTCCGCCTGCTGGCGGATGAGGATCACGCGGTGGCCGATGCGTTCGGCGTCTGGGGCCCGAAGAAGTTCATGGGCAAGGAGTACGACGGCATCCATCGGCTGAGCTTCCTCATCGACGAGGAGGGCAAGATCAGCCATCGCTTCGACAAGTTCAAGACCAGCGATCACCATCAGGTGGTGCTCGACCTGATCAAGGGGCAATAAGCGCCCGCTTATTCTTCTCCCGATACGAAGAGGGCCTGCCGTTGCAGGCCCTCTTCGCTGATGCGCTTCATCAGACCCCCTGGCACGCATCAGTACCGGCTCTCCCTCCGCTTTTCTCGCCAACCTCCCCGCTCAGATCAAAAAATTCATCTTGAATATGGGTTAACGTTATCCCAGTTTCATTTTCCAGTGAGAAAGCCCATGAACATGAGCCACACCGAACGCCTGATCCTGAGCAATCAGTACGAGATCCTGGCCAAACTCAATCCGGAAAAGGCGCCCTTCTACCAGCGCGCCAGCACCATTGTCGAGCGCGGCTACTGCCTGCAGATCCTCGAGCTGGAGAAGAGCTTCGGTCATCTGGATCTCGCCACCTGCCAGGAGGTGCTGGACACTCTGGAGCTGCACCATGCGCTGGCCATCTCCTGGGGCAACCTGGACGCCGCCAGCCAGGCCGAGGTGAACGCCAGCCGACTGAGCTTCAACGGCTACAGCCGCAGCCAGGAGCGGGAACTGGCGGATTATGTCTGCTTCCTGCTGGAAGTGGACAAGCGCTTCCCCGAGCTGCCGTGCCCCTGTGACGAGCTCTCCAGCGACATCGCCATGCGCGACAAGTACCAGCGCATGCTGGCGGCCTGGCGCCAGTGCCCCCGTCAGTACAAGCTCTCCATCCAGGAGATCAGCAAGGTGCTGGCGGCCTGAAAAAACAGATGAAAAAGGCGCCCTTGGGCGCCTTTTTGGCCGTGCTACCGGCTCATTCGTAGAGGAAGGATTTGTCCAGCTGCTTGAAGGCGGCGTTGAGGGTATCGGCCAACTCCTCATAACGAGGCCGAGATACGAGCTGGCGATGACCACCCTGCTCGTTCATCTTGCCATTGATCTCCCGATACCAGTTGGCAAGGGAGGGAGGCAACCGGGTGTCGGCACGCTGACCGAGCCAGTAGTAGCCCTGCAGCGGCAGGCTGAGCAGAAACAGCACGGAGGCCATGACCGAGGGCCAATAATGCTGTTCGCCGAACTGGAACTGCAACATGACGCTGAGCACGGCGAGGGCCGGAATGATCTTGAGGGCAAACTCGGTCGCCTTGATCACCCGATTCTCCGGGAACATGGAATTAAGCTCGGGACGGCGCGGCCAAAGAGTCATATAATGACGGCCTTGCTGTAATTTAGTTCCAAAAATGTTCATGCTCATACTACCTCCGAGCTCTTTTTGAACGTATTAACGGCAAAACCTCGACAATATTTGAGGTTCAATAACAAAGGTTGAGGATGACTTTGTTATTTTTCAACAATCAGGTTATCCTTTGAGCGCCTAATTTTTACGCCAACGGCCTGCCGTTGGCCAGTCAGGGACGTCTGGATTTCGGGTCTTGTATCACTATACAAGGGGCAAGCAACAGATTGCCAACCCTCATAAGGATAAGTTGATTGTTTTTGGACGCTCCGCGTCCGGCGCATCCTCCAACCCAACCCAATCTGCGATAGGATTTATTCATGAGTAAGCTGGTTCTTGTTCTTAACTGTGGCAGCTCGTCCCTGAAGTTTGCTGTCATTGACGCAACCACCGGTGATGATCTGCTGTCCGGCCTGGCCGAGTGTTTCAACCTCGACGACGCCCGCATCAAGTGGAAACTGAATGGTGAAAAGGGTAGCGCCGATCTGGGTGCCGGTGCCGCTCACCAGGAAGCGCTGGACTTCATTGTCCACAAGATCCTGCCGCTCAACCCGGAGCTGTCCAAGAACCTGATCGCCATCGGCCACCGCGTGGTTCACGGCGGCGAGCAATTCACTTCCTCCGTGCGGATCTGCAAAGACGTGATCGCCGGTATCGAAGCCGCCATTCCTTACGCTCCGCTGCACAACCCGGCGCACCTGATCGGTATCCGTGCCGCGCTGAAGGTGTTCCCTGAGCTGGCCGAGAAGAACGTCGCCGTGTTCGACACCGCGTTCCACCAGACCATGCCGGAAGAAGCCTTCCTGTACGCCCTGCCGTACAAGCTCTACAAAGAGAACGGCATCCGTCGCTACGGCGCCCACGGCACCAGCCACTACTACATCAGCCTGGAAGCCGCCAAGCAGCTGAACAAGCCGGTGTCCGAGCTGAACATCATCAACTGCCACCTGGGTAACGGCGGCTCCGTCTGCGCCATCAAGAATGGCCAGTCCGTCGACACCTCCATGGGTCTGACTCCGCTGGAAGGCCTGGTGATGGGTACCCGTTCCGGTGATCTGGATCCGGCCATCATCTTCTTCCTGCACGACAAGCTGGGCATGAGCGTGGCCGAGATCAACACCATGCTGACCAAAGAGTCCGGCCTGCAGGGTCTGACCGAAGTCACCTCCGACTGCCGTTTCGTTGAAGACAACTACGACAGCAAGGAAGAAGCCAAGCGCGCCATGGACGTGTACTGCTACCGCCTGGCCAAGTACATCGGCGCTTACGCCGCCGCCATGGACGGTCGTCTGGATGCCGTCGTCTTCACCGGTGGCATCGGCGAGAACTCCGCCCCGATCCGTGAGATCACCCTGAACAAGCTGGGCCTGCTGGGCTTTGACGTCGACCACGACGCCAACCTGGCCGCTCGCTTCGGCAAGGGTGGCGAGATCACCAAGGCTGGCTCCACCAAGGCCCTGGTTATCCCGACCAACGAAGAGTGGGTCATCGCCCACGACGCGCTGGAACTGGTCGGCGCATAATTTAGCTGTAGAGCAAGGCCGCCCCCGGGCGGCCTTTTCCTGATCCCAAAAAATGAACAAGGGGTAATAAGTGGCACGCACTATTATGCTCATCCCGGTCGGCACTGGTGTCGGCGTAACTTCCGTGAGTCTTGGCGTCGTTCGCGCCATGGAACGTCACGGTGTCAATGTCAGCTTCTTCAAACCGGTGGCTCAGCCGCGTCCGGGTGAAACCGGTACCGAGCGCTCCACCGCCGTGATCCGCGCCGCCGCCAACATCAATCCGCCCGAGCCGTTCGCCCTCTCCTACGCCGAGAACATGATCACCTCCAGCAACACCGATATCCTGCTGGAAGAGATCGTGGCTCGCTTCGAAGAGCACGTGAAGAGCAGCGGTGCCGAAGTGGTGGTGATCGAAGGTCTGGTCCCGACCGACAAGCAGCCGTTTGCCAACAAGCTGAACTACGACGTGGCCAAGGCGCTGGATGCCGACATGGTGTTCGTGACCCATCCGGGCAACGACTCCAGCCAGAAGCTCAAAGAGCGCATCGAGCTGGCCTGCTCCAACTTCGGTGGCGTCAGCAACCCGCGCATCGTGGGCTGCGTGATCAACAAGGTCGGCGCACCGGTTGACGAGCATGGCGTGACCCGCCCCGATCTGACCGAGATGTTCGAGGCTCATCACCACACCTCCGACTCCGCTCATAACCTGGAAGTGCTGCAGGTCTTCGGCAAGAGCCCGCTGCGCATCCTCGGCTGCATCCCCTGGAACACCCAGCTGATCGCCCCGCGCGCCAAGGATCTCGCCAAGCACCTGGCCGCCAAGATCCTGCACAAGGGTGAGCTGGACAGCCGTCGCCTGCAGACCGTGACCTTCTGTGCCCGCTCCATCCACAACATGATCGAGCACTTCCGTCCGGGCAGCCTGCTGGTGACCTCAGGCGATCGCTCCGACGTCATCGTCTCCGCCTGCCTGTCCGCCATGAACGGCGTCAAGCTGGGTGCCCTGCTGCTGACCGGTAACTATCATCCGGAGCCGCAAGTCATCGCCCTGTGCCAACAGGCCATGGCCACCGGCCTGCCGATCATGATCACCGGCACCAACACCTGGCAGACCGCCGTCAGCCTGCAGAACTTCAACGTCGACATCCCGGAAGATGACCGCGAGCGGATCGAACTGGTGCAGGACTATGTGGCTGGCCACATCGACAAGCACTGGATCGAGTCGCTCTCTGCCAAGTCCACCCGTTCCCGTCGTCTGAGCCCGCCGGCGTTCCGTTATCAGCTGACCGAGCTGGCCCGTCAGGCCAACAAGCGCGTCGTGCTGCCGGAAGGGGAAGAGCCGCGGACCATCAAGGCTGCCGCCATCTGTGCCGAGCGTGGCATCGCCCGTCCGGTGCTGCTGGGCAACCCGGAAGAGATCCGTCGCGTCGCCGAACAGCAGGGTGTGGTGCTGACCGATCGCGTCGAGATCATCGACCCGCTGGAAGTGCGCGAGCGCTACGTGCCGCGTCTGGTCGAGCTGCGCAAGAACAAGGGCATGACCGAAGTGGTTGCCCGCGAACAGCTGGAAGACAACGTGGTGCTGGGCACCATGATGCTGGAGCGTGGCGAAGTGGACGGTCTGGTCTCCGGCGCCGTGCACACCACTGCCAACACCATCCGTCCGCCGATGCAGATCATCAAGACTGCCCCGGGTTCGTCCCTCATCTCCTCCATCTTCTTCATGCTGCTGCCTGATCAGGTGCTGGTATACGGTGACTGCGCGATCAACCCGGATCCGAGCGCCGAACAGCTGGCCGAGATCGCCATCCAGTCCGCCGACTCCGCTGCCGCCTTCGGCATTGAGCCGCGCGTCGCCATGATCTCCTACTCCACCGGTACCTCTGGCGCCGGCGCGGACGTAGAGAAAGTGCGTGAAGCGACCGAGCTGGCCAAGGCCAAGCGCCCGGATCTCATCATCGATGGCCCGCTGCAGTACGACGCGGCCATCATGGAGAACGTGGCCAAGTCCAAGGCACCGAACTCACCGGTCGCGGGTAAAGCCACCGTGTTCGTGTTCCCGGACCTGAACACCGGCAACACCACCTACAAGGCGGTACAGCGCTCCGCCGAGCTGGTCTCCATCGGCCCCATGCTGCAAGGCATGCGCAAGCCGGTCAACGACCTGTCCCGCGGCGCCCTGGTGGACGACATCGTCTACACCATCGCCCTGACCGGTATCCAGGCCGCCCAGGCCGAGGCAGCCGAAGCATAAGTTCGCCCTATGCTGACACTGCTAAAAAACCCGCCGAGAGGCGGGTTTTTTTATGGCCGGCAGGCGAGCTGTTGATCCGCAAGATCAAATCAGGATCCTGAGCGGATCCACTTTCCTGGTGCTGGGCCTCGTCTGACAAGGCCCCGGCGATAAGCAAACGCTCACCAGCTCGCCAAGGATTGCACAATTGCGATCCAGCCAGGATCAAATCAAAATATCCTTTTAAGATCAGTCAACTAACGCCAGACACACCGCTAATCTACAGAGTTTTCCACAGCTTTTGTGGATAGTTTACCGATCATTTGAAAGAAAATGACAGACTCACCCTTTCCCTTGCCCCGGCTCGCGCCCGTGAAAAAGGGCTACGAGGAGCCCTTTGTGGATAACCAATTGACCGGCAGGATGAGTCAGAGACGCAGCGCCTTGTCAGCCCGGGAAATCCTGCAGACAGCTTGAGGCGCGCCCCCCTACGAAATAACAAAGGGGCTCCGAAGAGCCCCTTTTGGATGATGCAGCCAACCAGCGGTATCAGGGGCGCAGTGCCTTGTCGGCGCGAGAGATGCCGCAGACCCCTGAGCGCACCACCTCGATGATCTCGTTGGTCTGGGCCGCCGTCTTGATGAAGGCGTCCAGCTTCTCGCTGGTGCCCACCAGCTGCACCGTGTACTGCTCCGGGGTCACGTCGACGATCTGACCGCGGAAGATATCCGCCAGCCGTTTCAGCTCGTCACGGGCACCGCCAGCGGCGCGCGCCTTGACCAGGGCGATCTCCCGCTCGATGTGTTCCCCTTCGCTCAGGTCACACACCTTGAGCACGTCCACCAGCTTGTGCAGCTGCTTCTGGATCTGCTCCAGTACCCGCTCGTCACCCATGGTGACGATTGTCATGCGCGACAGGGTCGGATCCTCGGTGGGGGCCACCGTCAGGGTCTCGATGTTGTAGCCGCGCTGGGAGAAGAGGCCCACCACACGACTCAGGGCGCCGGATTCGTTTTCCAACAGAACGGAAATAATATGTCTCATCAGGTTCTCTCCGTCTTGCTCAGCCACATCTCGTCCATGGCACCAAACTTGATCTGCATCGGATAGACGTGCTCGTCCGGATCGACCGAGATGTCCATGAACACCAGCCGATCCTTCATGGCGAAGGCCTTCTCCATGGCGCTCTCGAGCTCTGCCGGATCGCTCACCGCGATGCCGACGTGGCCATAGGCCTCCGCCAGCTTGACGAAGTCCGGCAGGGATTCCATGTAGGAATGGCTGTGGCGGCCGCCGTAGAACATCTTCTGCCACTGCTTGACCATGCCGAGGGCGCGGTTGTTGATGGAGATGATCTTGATGGGCACCCCGTACTGCAGACAGGTGGAGAGCTCCTGGATGTTCATCTGTACCGAGCCGTCACCGGTCACGCAGCAGACCACCGCATCCGGGTTGGCGAACTGGGCGCCCATGGCGGCGGGAATGCCGAAGCCCATGGTGCCGAGACCACCGGAGTTGATCCACTGGCGTGGCTTGGCAAACGGATAGTAGAGCGCGGCAAACATCTGGTGCTGGCCCACGTCCGAGGCAACGAAGGCCTCCCCCTTGGTCACCTTGTAGAGCGCCTCGATAACCTGTTGCGGCTTGATCAGGATGGGCGAGGTCTCGTAGGCCAGGCAGTTGCGGGAACGCCACTGGGCGATCTGCTCCCACCACTCCGCCAGCGCTTGCTTGTCGTTGTCAAAGCCACACTCGCGGATCACTTCCAGCATCTGCTCCAGCACGGTTTCCACCGAGCCGACGATGGGCACATGGGCCTGCACCGTCTTGGAGATGGAGGTGGGATCTATGTCGATGTGGACTATGGTCGCATTGGGGCAGAACTTGGCCACGTTGTTGGTGACGCGGTCGTCGAAGCGGGCACCCACGGCGAAGATCAGATCAGCATTGTGCATGGTCTTGTTCGCTTCGAAGGTGCCGTGCATGCCGAGCATGCCGATGAACTGCGGATGGGTGCCGGGGAAGGCCCCGAGTCCCATCAGGGTGGTGGTCACCGGCAGGTTCAGCAACTCGGCCAGCTTGGTCACCAGATGATCCGCATTGGCGTTGATGGCGCCACCGCCCACGTACATGACCGGACGCTGGGCCTCGGTCAACAGCTTGGCTGCCCGCTTGATCTGGCCCTTGTGTCCGGCCTTGGTCGGATTGTAGGAGCGCAGGGAGACGGACTCGGGATACTGATAGGGGAACTTCTCCTTCGGGTTCTGCACATCCTTGGGCAAGTCCACCACCACCGGCCCCGGGCGGCCGCTGGCAGCAATGTAGTAGGCCTTCTTGATGGCGTCGGGGATCTCGCTGGCCTTCTTGCACAGAAAGCTGTGCTTCACCACCGGGCGGGAGATACCGATCATGTCGGTCTCTTGAAACGCATCTTCCCCTATCATGCTGGTCGGCACCTGACCGGACAGGATCACCAGGGGGATCGAGTCCATGTAGGCGGTGGCGATGCCGGTGATGCAGTTGGTGGCACCCGGGCCCGAAGTGACCAGCACTGTGCCCACCTTGCCGGTGGAGCGGGCGTAACCGTCAGCCATGTGCACCGCGGCTTGCTCGTGCCGCACCAGGACATGCTCCATCTTGCCGTTTTCGAAGAGAGCGTCATAGATGTCGAGCACTGAGCCACCAGGGTAGCCGAACACGTGCTCCACTCCCTGATCTTCCAGCGCTCTAACCACCATCTGGGCGCCTGATAACATCTCCATGATAAAGCCCTCCAGGCTTTGCTCCGTTAAGCGAAAGCTATCGACAGTCCGCTGCTTCCCGGCAACGCCAGTCCGTGTCTTGTTGTTGTCTGAATACAGACCAGGCGAGTACGGAGCGGTCGATAGTAGAAAAAGTGATTTTTTCCATCATTCACCCGAAAATCGGGTGAAAAACCAACTTAACCCGCTTGTGAACGCTTGTCCACGGCTTTGTCTGGCCTGAACAGTCATAAATTTCAAACAGCCATTAACATTCAGTGACTTGGCTATAGGGCAGGAAAGAAAGCGAAGAGGATGGAGAATAAACCAGCAGATCATGCTGAAAATTTTGGACTTAACGGAAATAAATGGCCCACCGCTTGGGTGGGCCAGTCAACTATCCGGTGACTCATTGGTCCTGTTCCGGCTCCACCAGCCAGATCTGCTGATCCGGATCCGTCTCTTCACAGACCGAGATGCTGACCCCCATGTCGAGCAGCTCATGCAGGGTGAGATTGTCCGCCAGGGTCATGGTGTCGCCGTTCTCATTGGTAAAGCGCATGCTATCCGTCCTCTCCTTGGGTGGGGTCATCTCAGTTTAGTCAAAGGCACTGAGTTGCGATAACCAGGGGCGGGTCAATGCCGGGTTTTCGGCCAGCTCGCTGAGCCGATCACACACCTCCTCCGGGAAGAGGGTCCTGGCCCACAGCCGGCGAGACAAGAGTTCAATGCTCTCCTCCGACCCGGCGGCCAGCCAGTCCGCCAATTCAGCCGCCACATCCGGGTAGCGAACGGCCCCCGGTGCCGCCGTCTCGAGCCAGCCGCGCACCGCATTGGCATCGAGCACCTCCATCAGCTGGGCCAAGCCCATCAGCTCCAGAGTCTTGCCGTTGGTCAACTGCTCGAACTGGCCACCCAGTGGCTTGACCAAGAGCTTCTTGCCGAGAGATAGCGCCTCCGAGGCCAGCTCGAAACCCGCATTGGTGATGACCCCCCGACAACCGGCAAGCACCTGCTTGAACCCTTCCCGCGCCAGGGGCTCGAAGTGGATGTTGCGCCACTGGCTGGGGGTCCGAATGGCGGGATGGAAGCAGACGAAATGCTGCTGGTTGAAACGCGACAGCAGGGCAGCTATCTGCTCGGTCTGCTCGAATGGCAGATAGACCAGGATCTGGTGATTGTCCGGGGCCAGCGCGATGGGGTCGATGATGGGGGGCAACAGCGGCTGGCCGAAGTGAAACCAGTGCAGTCCCAAGGATTGCCGGACCGGGGCGAAACGGTGCATCAGCTGGCGGCTGAAGCCGCTCTCCCCCCAACGCGGAATGGACCAGTCGAAGCTGGCCTGATGGCTGATGGTGAGGCTGGGTTTTTGCCAGCGACGGGCGGCATGGGCGCTGAGGGGCTCGAAATCACTGATCACCAGGTCGTAGTCGCGGCAATCCAGCGCCCGCATATCCCGCCAGAAACGCCAGGGAGAGAGCCCCTTGAGGGTACGCCAGCTCGAGATGCAGCCTTCGTGGCTGACGAAGCTGATACCGGGGAAGGTGCGATAATCCCCAAACTCCCCCATCTCGAAGTAGCCGTCGGCGGCGCGCCCGCTGAACAGGTAGTCGACCTCTATCCCCCTGCTCTTCAGGGCGCGTGCCAGAGTCCTGCTGCGACTGATGTGACCGTTGCCGGTGCCCTGAACCCCGAACAGTATCTTCATGCCTGACTCCCGCTCAGTGCCCAGAGGGCGCAACCACCGCCGAGCAAGGCACCGGCCACCAGGTCGCTCAGGTAGTGCACCCCGAGCAGCAGCCGGGATGCCCCCACCAGCGCGGCCCAGGCGAACAGCAGCGGCGCCCAGAGCGGGAAGCTGGCCGCCAGCACGGTCGCCATCAAAAACGCCGCCGCAGTATGACCAGAGGGCAGACTGTAGCGATCGGAGGGGGTGATAAAGACCGGCAGGCCCACCGGGCGCTGGCGTTTCAGAGCGTTCTTGAGCAGCAGATAGAGCGGCAGTTCGAGGGCAAAGGCCAGCACGGCAATCTGCACCGTCTCGCGCTGCGCACCGCCCTGCCACCAGAGCAGGGCCGCCAGCACGGCGTAGAGTGGACCGTCGCCGGTGCGGGAGATGAGCCGGCTGACTCTGGCTTGCGAGCGATTGTAGGGATGGAGCAGACAGACACGGCACACCTGCAGGTCCCATTGCTGGATCTTGTTCATAACCCCTCCTTCCCCGAGATCTCTGTGCAGACTAGGGCGGCGGAGTGACAGTTCGTTGAAGGGCAGATAACAGATTTGTGAAAGGCGCGATGAAAAAAGGGCCGAACGGCCCTTTTTTCATTCTTCAGGTGGCGGAACTCAGTTCAGGGAGCCGCGCAGCCCGTTCTCCATCAGCTGGCAGTTGTGGGCCGCCAGACGACTCATGAAGCTCTCATCCACGGTCAGGCCGAACACCTGCTCGTAGAGATCCTTCATCACGAACGGCTGCCACATCATGCTGAGGAAGGAGATCTTCAGCATCTCGGGATCCAGGTTGTCACCCAGCTGGCCGTTGGACTTCATGGATTCGAGCAGGGCGTCGAACTGGGGCAACTGACGCTCAAGCAGACGGTTCAACACGAAATCCCGTCCCGGGCTCTTCTCGGTCGACAAGGCACTGGAGATGGCGGAGGTCAGTTCACTGTTCGGCGCCATCACCTGATAGTAGGTATTGAGCAGATCGGTGAGGCTGCGGTTGCTGCTCTCGTCATGCCAGGCCTGATCCAGCGGCTCGGCCACATCCCCCAGCACCGCCTTGTAGAGGCCCTCTTTGCTGCCGAAGTAGTAATGGATCATCGCCAGATTGGAACCGGCCAGCTCGGCGATCTCGCGGGTCGTCACCTTGCTGTAGGGAGTGTTCAGAAAACGTTCGCGAGCGGCGGCAAGCAGCTTGTCACGAATGTCGGAACGTCCGACCGGACGACCTGGTCTGCGTTTTTCCATGGGATACCTCAGATAATTCAGCAAGTGCTGATAAGTCGATCTGATTGTGCGGGTGATCGAGTACAGCAGGAATGACCGGATAATCAGGCATGAACCGAATATGGAACAAGGAAATTTGCACTCCTTTACAATCCGATTAAATAAAACAGTGAAATGAACCTGCCCGTTCGAGTTGACACAGCATAAGAATCTCGATATTGGTAGAAGCGTTATCGACTGGAAGGATTGAGTCATCATGCATTTTGCCGCTCCGCTACTACTGCTTTCCCTAATCGCGACTCGTCGCGCGGGATCCTTGTAGCCGGGCTATGGCATAGCCGGAATTTACAAAAACCCGTGCACCCCGCACGGGTTTTTTTATGCCGCGCGGATGCACGCACCGAACTTAGGAAGAGGGAAGTCACATGTCAGATCGCGTCATCATATTCGATACCACCTTGCGTGATGGTGAGCAGGCGCTGTCGGCCAGCCTGACGGTCAAGGAGAAGCTGCAGGTCGCCCAGGCGCTGGAGCGACTCGGTGTCGACATCATGGAAGTGGGCTTCCCGGTCTCCTCCCCCGGTGATTTTCTCTCGGTGCAGACCATAGCCCGCCACATCAAGAACAGCCGGGTCTGCGCCCTGGCCCGTGCCCTGCCCAAGGACATAGACGCCGCCGGCGAGGCTTTGAGGGTCGCGGAAGCCTTCCGCATCCACACCTTTATCTCCACCTCCTCCATCCACGTGGAGAGCAAGCTCAAGAAGAGCTTCGAGGATGTGCTGGAGATGGGGGTCAGCGCCATCAAGCATGCCCGCCGCTACACCGACGACGTGGAGTTCTCCTGCGAGGACGCGGGACGTACCCCCATCGACAACCTGTGCCGCATGGTGGAAGCCGCCATCCGGGCCGGCGCCCGCACCATCAACATCCCGGATACCGTGGGCTACACGGTGCCGACCGAGTTCTCCGGCATCATACAGACCCTGTTCAACCGGGTCCCGAACATCGATCAGGCCATCATCTCGGTGCACTGCCACGACGATCTCGGCCTGTCGGTGGCGAACTCCATCGGCGCCGTACAGATGGGGGCCCGCCAGATCGAGTGCACCATCAACGGCATCGGCGAACGGGCGGGCAACTGCTCCCTGGAAGAGGTGGCGATGATCCTGAAGACCCGCGCCGATCTGCTCGGGGTGCACACCAACATCCGCCACAGCGAGATCCATCGCACCAGCACGCTGGTCAGCCAGATCTGCAACATGCCGGTGCAGCCGAACAAGGCCATCGTCGGCGCCAACGCCTTCTCCCACAGCTCCGGCATCCATCAGGATGGCGTGCTCAAGGCCAAGAACACCTACGAGATCATCACCCCGGAGAGCATCGGCCTGACCCAGAACAGCCTCAACATGACCTCCCGCTCCGGCCGCCACGTAATCAAGCACCGGATGGAGTCCATGGGCTACGCCGAGAGCAGCTACGACCTGGACGATCTCTACGGCAAGTTCCTCACCTTGGCGGACAAGAAGGGCCAGGTATTCGATTACGACCTCGAGGCCCTCGCCTTCTTCAGCCAGATCCACGAGGAGCCCGAGCACTTCAAGCTGGAGTACCTCGGCGTGCAGAGCGGCAGCTCGGTGCTGGCCACCGCCTCGGTCAAGCTCAAGGTGGGTCAGGATCTCGTCTGCGAAGCGGCTACCGGCAACGGTCCTGTGGATGCGGTCTATCAGTGCATCAACCGCATCACCGGTTACGAGATCCGCATCGACAAGTACGAGCTCAAGGGCAAGGGGGAAGGCAAGAACGCCCTCGGCCAGGTCGACATCGTCGCCGAGTACAAGGGGCGCAAGTTCCACGGCATGGGGCTGGCCACCGACATCATCGAGTCCTCGGCTCAGGCCCTGGTCCACGTCATCAACAGCATCTGGCGCGCCGATCAGGTGGCCGAGCAGATGGGACAGAAAAACACTATCAAAACGGAAACCGTCTGAGCAGCGTCGCTGAGCGGATGGGACACAAAATGACATCTAGACGGAAATAGCTGAGCGGTTGGAGCTCAATAACAACATCAGGACGGAAACAGTATGAGCAGTTATCGGATCGCAGTATTGCCGGGTGACGGCATTGGCCCGGAAGTGATGGCCGAGGCCATCAAGGTACTGGCCAAGGTACAGACCAAATTCGGCTTCTCCCTCGACTATGATCGCCACGACGTCGGCGGCATCGCCATCGACAACCACGGCACTCCCCTGCCCCAGAGCACCATCAAGGGCTGCGAGGCAGCCGACGCCGTGCTGTTCGGCTCGGTCGGCGGCCCCAAGTGGGAGCATCTGGCCCCCAACGATCAGCCGGAGCGCGGCGCCCTGCTGCCCCTGCGCGCTCACTTCAAGCTGTTCTGCAACCTGCGTCCGGCCCGCATCTACACCGGCCTCGAGCAGTTCTCGCCGCTGCGTGCCGACATCTCCGATCGCGGCTTCGACATCGCCTGCGTGCGTGAGCTGACCGGCGGCATCTACTTCGGCCAGCCCAAGGGACGCGAGGGTGAAGGCCCGACCGAGAAGGCGTTCGATACCGAGGTCTATCACCGTTTCGAGATAGAGCGCATCGCCAAGATTGCATTTGAATCGGCCAGAGTACGCAAGGCCAAGGTCACCTCCATCGACAAGGCCAACGTGCTCGCCTCTTCCATCCTGTGGCGCGAGGTGGTGACTGAAGTCGCCAAGTCCTACCCGGACGTGGCCCTGAACCATATGTACATCGACAACGCCACCATGCAGCTCATCAAGGATCCGTCCCAGTTCGACGTGCTGCTCTGCTCCAACTTGTTCGGCGACATCCTCTCCGACGAGTGCGCCATGATCACCGGCTCCATGGGGCTGCTGCCCTCCGCCAGCCTGAACGAATCCGGCTTCGGCCTGTTCGAACCGGCCGGTGGCTCGGCGCCGGACATCGCCGGCAAAGGCATCGCCAACCCCATAGCCCAGATCCTCTCCGCCGCCCTGATGCTGCGCTACAGCCTGGGCCAGGAAACCGCCGCCCAGGCCATCGAGCAGGCCGTAGCCCAGGCCCTGGCCGAGGGTTACTTCACCGCCGATCTGCACCAGGCAACGGCCCGTCATCCGGTGCAGAGCACCGCCGACATAGGCTCCCAGATCGCCGCGCGCATCTGATGGCAACGGTTTGAATAACAAGGAAAGAGCAATGTCCAAGACCCTCTATCAGAAAGTGTTCGACGCCCATGTGGTGCGTGAAGTTGCAGGCGAAACCCCCCTCATCTACATAGACCGCCATCTGGTGCATGAAGTGACCAGCCCGCAGGCGTTCGACGGCCTGCGCGCCATGAAGCGCCCGCTGCGCCGCCCGGATCTCACCTGGGCCACCATGGATCACAACGTCTCCACCACCACCAAGGACATCGCCGCCTCCGGCGAGATGGCCCGCATCCAGATGGAAACCCTGGCCGCCAACTGCAAGGAGTTCGGGGTTCGGCTCTACGATTTGAACCACCAGTATCAGGGCATAGTCCACGTGATGGGCCCCGAGCTCGGCATCACCCTGCCCGGCACCACCATCGTCTGCGGCGACTCCCACACCGCCACCCACGGCGCCTTCGGCTCGCTCGCGTTCGGCATCGGCACCTCCGAGGTGGAGCACGTGATGGCCACCCAGACCCTGAAGCAGGGCCGCGCCAAGACCATGCGCATCAGCGTCAACGGCAAGCTGGCGGAAGGGATCAGCGCCAAAGACGTGGTGCTCGCCATCATAGGCCGGGTCGGTCACGCAGGTGGCACCGGCTATGTGGTGGAGTTCGCCGGCGAGGCCATCGCGGGCCTCTCCATGGAAGGGCGCATGACGGTGTGCAACATGGCCATCGAGCTCGGCGCCAAGGCGGGCATGATAGCCCCGGATCAGACCACCATCGACTACATCCGCGGCAAGGTATTCGCCCCCGAGGGTGAGGCGCTGGCGCAGGCCATCGCCTACTGGCAGACCCTCAAGAGCGATGCCGATGCCACCTTCGATGCCGAGGTGGTGCTCGACGCCGCCGACATCGCTCCCCAGGTGACCTGGGGCACCAACCCGGGCCAGGTGATCGCCGTCAATGAACCCATTCCGGCACCGGAATCCTTCAGCGATCTGATGGAGCAGCAGTCCGCCCGCAAGGCGCTCGCCTACATGGACTTGCAGCCGGGCCAGAAACTCTGTGATGTCACCATCGACAAGGTGTTCATCGGCTCCTGCACCAACAGCCGCATCGAGGATCTGCGTGCCGCCGCCGCCATCGCCCGTGGCCGCAAGGTCGCCGCCGGGGTGCAGGCCCTGGTGGTGCCGGGTTCCGAGCAGGTGAAAGCCCAGGCCGAGGCCGAGGGGCTGGACAAGATCTTCCTCGAGGCGGGCTTTGAGTGGCGCCTGCCCGGCTGCTCCATGTGTCTGGCCATGAACAACGACCGGCTGCAACCGGGGGAGCGCTGCGCCTCCACCAGCAACCGTAACTTCGAGGGGCGTCAGGGCCGTGCCGGCCGCACCCATCTGGTGAGCCCGGCCATGGCCGCCGCCGCCGCCGTCACCGGTCACTTTGCCGATATTCGTGCGCTGTAACGACAGGGAGAACATGATGACAGGTTTCAAACAACACGGACGGCCCTTCGCCGTCACCGACATCATCTTCGCCGATATTCGCGCGCTGTAATTACGAGGAGAACGAGATGACAGGCTTCAAGCAACATAAAGGGATCGCCGTCCCCCTCGACAGCGTCAACGTCGACACCGACGCCATCATTCCCAAGCAGTTCCTGCAGAAGGTGAACCGTACCGGCTTTGGCAAGCACCTGTTCCACGACTGGCGCTTCCTGGATGACGCAGGCCAGCAAGCAAACCCCGAGTTCGTGCTGAACCAGCCGCGTTTTGCTGGTGCCAGCATACTGCTTGCCCGGGAGAACTTCGGCTGCGGCTCGAGCCGCGAGCACGCCCCCTGGGCGCTGGCGGATTACGGCTTCAAGACCATCATTGCCCCAAGCTTCGCCGACATCTTCTACGGCAACGCCATCAACAACGGTCTGGTGCCGGTGCGTTTGAAGGACGAAGAGGTGGAGGCCCTGTTCCAGCTGGTCGCGGCCACTCCAGGCCTGCAGATCGAGGTGGATCTGGAGGCCAACCAGGTGCGCGCCGGCGATCTGTGTTTCAGCTTCGAGATCGACGAGTTCCGCCGCTACTGCCTGCTTAACGGGCTGGACGCCATCGGCCTGACCCTGCAGCACGGGGCCGCCATCGACGCCTTCGAGGCGAAGCAACCCAGCTGGATCTAAGCACGCTCAAGACTCACATCGGCGCCTTCGAGACAACCCAAGGCAGCCGAGCGGGATCTAGGCACGAATAGCCACAACGAGTAGCATCCACAGGGAGCCCAGGCTCCCTGTTCTATTTCCGGCTGACGGCAAGAGACGGCCCAACCGATACCTGAGGAGAGGATGATGACGAAAGCGAGCGGCCTCCTGCTCTGCGCCCTGCTGTTCGCCCTGCCGGCCAGTGCCGGGCAGCGTTACTTTCACAGCAACGGCGGCCAGCTCAACGTCGGCTGGCAGGACAGGGAGGACAAGGCGCAGCAGCTCAGCTACCGGCTGGAGGCGGGCACGTTGCCGCCGCTCATCGCCTATAGACCCGCGCGAATGCAGGAGGATATGCTGCAGCAGCTGTTGCAACAGGCCGTCATCGCGTTTCCCGAGGTGCAGTTCTCCCTCTCCCGCCCCGCGCTCGCCCTCAACATCAAGAGCCGCAACGCCGACAAGGCGAGGGAAGCCCAGGCTTGGGTCGGGCCTGAGCAGGCAAAGCTGGAGCAGGAGTGGCTCAAGCAACACTACTTCCAGCGCTTCACCCCGTCCGATGGCGTGCCCGCCATCAAACAGGATCACGTGCGTATCGCGCTGGAGAGCCGGACCGAGCTGGCACCGCTGGCGGATCAGCTCAAACGGCAGGGGACCACAGAGGTGGAGGCGCGCCAACAGACGGTGGCCTTCATGCTCGATTTCGTTCAAGCCATTCCCTATAGCCTGCTGGACAGCCAGTCCGGCCGGGCCGGCAAGGGCTTTCTGACCCCGCGCCAGGTGCTGGAGCAGAACCGGGGGGATTGCGACAGCAAGATGACCCTGATGGCGGCCATTCTGGCCCAGCTCTTCCCCGAGCTCCCCCAGGCCATGGTGTTCGTGCCGGGCCATGCGCTGCTCGGCGTCGCCCTGCCCGCCAAGCCGGGAGACGCGACCCTGAATTGGGAGGGGCAGACCTATCTGCTGATGGAGCCTACCGGCCCGGCCCAGCTCCCCATGGGCCAGCTGGCGCCCACCAGCAAAATGCTGGTCGACAGCAGACAATGGAGCCTGCAGCCCGTGCTGGCCAGTCAATGAGTCGCCTCCAGACAGGCCGAGAAGCGATGGAGAACAGCCAAGCGGCAGCATATCAATCTATTGAAAACCTAAATGACATCGGCCAGCAGATGCTGACCGATGAAAAGCAGTGAAATCTGTCGCCATATCAGGCCAGAGACTGAAACTCCAACGCCAGCAAGAGCCCCCTCTCTTCCTCCAGCACCCGCACTATGCGGGCCTGGACCTCGAACGGCGGCAGCAGGTTGCTGCTGGTGGCCAGGCTCACCCGGATGGGCTGATGCACATCGAAGCTGTGCTCGTTCACCTCGACCCCCATGCCGTTGGCACTGAGATCCCGACAGATCCCCTCCAGCACATCCTGATGCTGAAACAGGGTGACGGGGGCATTGATGACCATGCGCGCAAAGGCGCGCCTTTCCTTGGTACTGGTGATCACGAGGACCTCCTCTGCTATGCCGTTACGCCCGTATCGGCCGGTGAAATAATTGTGCTGGCCTCCCCCAAAAAACGTTAATACAATGCGATTCGTTTCTCAAACGGGGTGCGGTTTACCGCTGAGATTATACCCGTGAACCTGATCCAGATAATGCTGGCGGAGGAATTTGAGGCATGGCGCTCGTTTTTTGCGCCCTCATCCGCTGGCAGCTCGCAACCCACAGGGAGTGCCATCGATGAAAACCCTTCTGCTGGTCGCCACCAGCCTGCTCAGTGCCCAGGCCTTCGCCGCCGACCCCCTCACCGTCTACACCTACGGCTCCTTCGCCAGCGAATGGGGACCGGGTCCCAAGATCAAGCAGGCCTTCGAGCAGGAGTGTGGTTGCACCCTCAAGCTGGTGGCATTGGAAGACGGGGTCGCCATCCTCAACCGGCTGCGGTTGGAAGGCAAACACAGCCAGGCCGATCTGGTGCTGGGACTGGACGATGCCCTGGTGAGCGAGGCCAAGCAGAGCGGTCTGTTCGCCCCTCATCACACCGATCTGGCCGCCCTCAAGGTGCCGGGTGGCTGGCAGGACGACACCTTCGTCCCCTATGACTACGGCTACTTCGCCTTCGTCTACGACAAGGACAAACTCAAGGCTCCCCCCAAGAGCCTGAAGGAGCTGGTGGAGCGCCCGGATCTCAAGGTGATCTACCAGGATCCGCGCACCTCCACCCCGGGTCAGGGGCTGATGCTGTGGATGAAATCCGTCTATGGTGATCAGGCACCGGCCGCCTGGGCCCAGCTTGCCAAGAAGACGGTCACCGTCACCAAGGGCTGGTCCGAGGCCTACGGCATGTTCCTCGACGGCGAGGCGGACATGGTGCTCTCCTACACCACCTCCCCGGCTTATCACCTGATCGCCGAGAACAAGTCCCAGTACCAGGCCGCCGCCTTCGAGGAGGGCCACTATCGCCAGGTGGAAGTGGCCGCCAAGCTCGCGAGTGCCAAGCAAGACAAGCTGGCGGACCAGTTCCTGCAGTTCATGATAAGCCCCGCCTTCCAGCAGGAGATCCCCGGCGGCAACTGGATGTATCCGGTGACGGACACCCCGCTACCCAAGGGCTTCGAGCAGATGATCACCGTGGCCAAACCGCTGAGCTTTAGCTCCGATGAGGTGGCCGCCAACCGCAAGGGCTGGATCAAGGAATGGCTGCAAGCCGTCACCCAGTGAGCCGTCACGCTGTAAAACCACAGGCTCGTCCTCTCTGGTGGCTGCCGGGTAGCGCAGCCACCGCCGTTATCCTGCTGCTCTCGCTCGGCCCGCTTGTCGCCCTGCTGTGGCAGGCGGGCACGCTGCCGAGCACCCTGCTGGCAGACCCCTACCTGCGCCACGTGCTGGGTTTCAGCCTGGGGCAGGCGCTGCTCTCCACCTTGCTGAGCCTGGGGCTGGCCATTCCGGTGGCGCGGGCCCTGGCGCGGCGCCGTTTTCGTGGCCGCCGGCTGCTGCTCAAATTGTTCGGCCTCTCGCTGGTGCTGCCGGTCATCATCGCCATCTTCGGCATCGTCGCGGTGCACGGCTCCCAGGGCTGGCTGCCCCATGCCCTGCGCAGCCTGGGGCTGGCTCCCGGCAACTACCTGTACGGTCTGTTCGGCATACTGCTGGCCCACGTGTTCTTCAACATGCCGCTGGCGGCGCGCCTCATATTGCAAGGCATAGAGAGCATTCCTGAGTCCTCCTGGCGCCTCGCCAGCCAGCTCGGCATGCGCTCCTCTCATATCTTCCGGCTGCTGGAGTGGCCCATCATCCGTGGCCTGCTGCCCGGATTGGCGAGCCTCATCTTCATGCTCTGCTTCACCAGCTTCACCACAGTGCTGGCGCTGGGCGGCGGCCCCAAGTCCACCACATTGGAGGTGGCGGTCTATCAGGCCCTGCGCTTTGACTTCGATCTCGCCACCGCCGGCGGCCTGGCGCTGGTGCAACTGCTGCTGACCGCAGGTCTCTTGCTGTTGCAACACAAGTTGCAGACCAGCCCGTCCAGTCGCCTCACCAGCCGCCGCCCCTGCCTGCGCCCGGACAGACAGCAGCCGGGCACTCAGTGGGTTGATATCGTGGCCCTCAGTCTCGGCCTCGCCATCTTCCTGCCGCCCCTGCTGGCCATAGTCATCGCCGGTTTCAACCCCGGCCTGCTGACGGCGCTCGGCTCGCCCCAGCTGTGGCGGGCGGGGGGGCAGTCCCTCGGTATAGCACTGGCGGCGGGAAGCCTCGCCACCCTGCTCGGCGCCAGCCTGCTGCTCACCAGCCGCCACTTGAGGGTGCGGGATCGCAAACGGCGAGCGGCGGCCCTGTGGGAGGCCAGCGGCTCCATGATCCTGATGATCCCGGCGGTGGTGTTGAGCACGGGGCTCTTCATCCTGTTTATGCCCTTCACCGATGTCTTTGCCCTCGGGCCCTGGCTGGTGGTGCTGGTCAACGCCCTGATGGCGCTGCCCTATGTGCTGCGCACCCTTTCTGCCCCCATGCAACTGGTGGTGCGCCAGTACGACAGGCTGGCGGACAGCCTGGGGGTACGCGGCCTGCAGCGCCTGCGCCTGGTGGAGTGGCCCCTGCTGCGCCGCCCGCTGGCGCTGGCCATGGCGCTCTCCATGATATTGTCGCTGGGGGATCTCGGCGCTATCGCCATGTTCGGCAGCCAGGAGCTCACCACCTTGCCCTGGTTGCTCTACCAGCAGCTCGGCAGCTACCGGCTGACCGAGGCGGCGGCCACCGCCCTGCTGCTGCTTATCCTCTGTTTCTCCTTGTTCTGGCTGGTGGAGCGGGGTCTGGGTGGGAAAAACCTGGATGCTGGATAGTCGAGTTTGCTGCCATGGCACGGTTTCACATGCGGTCTGTACACCCAGCCATATCACAGGAGTCAAAGATGCTGTTAATTGATGATTTGGCAACCAGTTACCCTGATTGGCGGGTGACCTTCAGCGCCTCTCTGCCGAGGGGGGAGATCACGGCGCTGATCGGCCCAAGCGGGGCCGGCAAATCGACCCTGCTCGGCATGATAGCGGGCTTCGTACCGGTAGAATCGGGAGCCCTGCGCTTCGATGGCATCGATCTATTACCGCTCGGTCCCGCCGAGCGCCCGGTCACCACCCTGTTCCAGGATCACAACCTGTTCCTGCACCTGTCGGTGTTCGACAACATCGCCATCGGCCTGCACCCGGGCCTGCGCCTGAGCCCGGCCCAGCGCGCCCAGGTGAAAGAGGCGGCCATCAAGGTGGGGCTCGGCGACATGCAGGACCGGCTGCCGGAGCAGCTCTCCGGTGGTCAGCAGCAGCGGGTGGGCCTGGCCCGCGCCCTGGTGCGTGGCAAGCCGTTGCTGCTGCTGGACGAGCCCTTCTCGGCACTGGATCCCGCCCTGCGCCGGGAGATGCTGGCGGAAGTCGCCCGCCTCGCCTGCGAGCAGGGCATCACGGTACTGATGGTGTCTCACAATCCCGAGGATGCCCAGCTGATCGCCGATCGGGTGCTGTTCGTGGACGAGGGGCGCATCGCCCTGCAGGGCACGCCCGACATTCTGCAAAACAGCGGTCACCCGGGTCTGCAGCGCTATCTGGGCCACTCGCAAAGCACCTAGCGCCAAGTCACGAGATCAAAAAAGGGAGGCCGGTGGCCTCCCTTTTTCATATGAAGGTATTGCGTGAAATCAGAGGTTTTCCTCGGCGAAGGAGGCGAGCTTGCTGCGCACCACCCCGTTCAGGAAGATGTTGGCACTGCCGTCGAAATCCTTGAAGCGCTCGACGATGTAGGTCAGGCCCGAGGTCACAGGGCTCAGGTAGTTGGAGTCAATCTGGGCCAGGTTGCCGGAGCAGACGATCTTGGTGCCCTCGCCGCAGCGGGTGATGATGGTCTTGATCTGGGACGCGGTCAGGTTCTGGCACTCGTCCAGCAGCACGAAGGTGTTCTGGATGCTGCGCCCGCGCATGAAGTTGACGGATTTGAACTGGATATTGGCCTTCTCCATGATGTAGCTGAGGGACCCGCTCATGTTCTCGTCCTGCTTGTGCAGCACCTCCAGGGTGTCGGTCACCGCCGCCAGCCAGGGCATCATCTTCTCTTCTTCGGTGCCGGGCAGGAAGCCGATGCTCTCGGCGATCTCCGGGGTGTTGCGGGTGACTATCACCTTCTCGTAGATCCCCTTCTCGATCACCAGCTCCAGGGCCGCCGCCATTGCCAGCAGGGTCTTGCCGCAGCCCGCCGGGCCGGTCAGGATCACCAGATCGATGTGCGGATCCAGCAGGGCATCCAGTGCCATGCCCTGATAGATGTTCTTGGGATGCACGCCCCAGGCCTTGCGTGACATCAACCGCTCGCGGCCCAGATCCTTGAGGCGGATCTTGTGGCCATCGTTGCTCAATACCCTGGCGGCGAAGAAGTTCTCCTCGTCAAGCAGGTACTGATTGACGTGCACCCCCTCCAGCAGGTTCGAGTCGATCACGTGGACGGTGTCGCGGCCATGGGTCTCGCTGTCGCACTCGCCGACCCGCTCCCAGAAGCTGCCCGGCACCACTTGGAAGCCCTTGGCCAGCAGCCGGATGTCATCGATCAGCTGGTCGCTGCGATAGTCTTCCACATGCGCCAAACCGGCCCCCTTGGCCTTGAGGCGCATGTTGATGTCCTTGGTCACCAGTACCACCTGGCGTTTCATCTCGTGCTTTTGCAGATAGAGGGCCGCGTTGATGATGCGGTTGTCGGCCTCCTTGTCGGTGAACACCTCGGCATCCTGGGGCAGATGGTGATCACTGAAGATGGAGATATGACCGCTCGCCTCACCCGCCAGCGCCACCCCTTGCACTATCTGCTCAGGGTTGGCGTCACGGAACACGTCTTCCAGCGCACGGATGGCGACCCGCGCATCACGGCTGACGTCTTTCTGACGATCCTTGATGTTGTCGAGCTCTTCCAGCACCGTCATGGGGATGAGCACGTCGTGCTCTTTGAAGGAGTAGATGGCGAGGGGTTCGTGAAGCAGAACGTTGGTATCCAGGATAAACAGCTTTCGGTCCGTATTGTCCATAAGCATCCTCCTTGGCACTGAAGGTGCCACGTGTGTGAATCTCAGATGTCATTGAAACCACACGGCCGTGACAGTTTTATTACCCCTCACGCTACGCCCGATTTTACCAGCGTGCAACAAATCCCTTTGGCTCCCGCCACCGATTGAACAGAAAATAATCAATAGAAAAGACCGGCCCATAGGCCGGTCTTTTCGCACTGCTTATCGGACTAACCACACCTGCTAGCCACACTTCGAGTCGCCGCAGTTGAGGCAGGTCATGCAGCCATCCTTCTGCACCAGCGCCTTGCTGTGGCACTTGTAGCAGAGCGCCGCATTGGCCGGGAAGCCGCTGCCTGCCTGATGGGCGTCAGCCTCCTGTTCGGCCTGCATCTGTGCCTGCTTCTCGGCCAGAAACGCCTGCTGATGCTCATCCAGCCCGGTTGCCTTTAACATGCCTATCTCGGTGAGATGGGTCTCGATCACGTTGCCAATCTCGGCGATAAGCGATGGTACATACTTGCCCTTGTTCCAGTAGCCCCCCTTGGGATCGAACACGGAACGCAGCTCCTCCACCAGGAAGGTGACATCCCCGCCCTTGCGAAACACCGCCGAGATGATGCGGGTCAGCGCCACTATCCACTGATAGTGTTCCAGGCTCTTGGAGTTGATGAAGATCTCGAACGGACGGCGCGTCTCGTGGACGGTCCCCTCGTTGAGAATGATGTCGTTGATGGTGATGAACAGCGAGTGCTCGGAGACATGCTCCGGCGTCTTCAGCTTGTAGGTGGTGCCCATCAAGCGCTCCGGGCGCAGCACCGTCTCGTGCATGTGCACCACGTCATCCTGGGGGGCCAGATCTTCCTGCGGCTCATCCTTGGTACGCACCTTGTAGGCGACGATTTTCCTGTCGATCTTCTTGACCATAATCTGTTCTCAGAATTTACCGTAATAGCCTTCTTTCAAGGCGTCATAGAGGTTGGCGGCGGTGTGCAGCTCGCCATCGTATTCGATCTCTTCGTTCCCCTTCACCGTGATGACGGAGCCATCCTCCAGAGTGAACTCGTACTGAGTGTTCTCCAGATCCTTCTCCTTCACCAGCACCCCCTGGAAGGCCTCGGGGTTGAAGCGGAAGGTGGTACAACCCTTGAGCCCGGAGTCCGAGGCATACATGTAGATGTCCTTGAACTGCTCGAACGGGAAGTCGGTCGGTACGTTGGCCGTCTTGGAGATGGACGAATCTATCCAGCGCTGGGCCGCGGCCTGGATGTCCACGTGCTGGGCCGGACTGATGTCGTCGGCTGTGAGGAAGTAATCCGGCAGACGGCAGGCATCATCTTCGGTGTAAGGCATGGCAGCGGCGTTGATGAGCTCCCGGTAGGCCAGCAGCTCGAAGGAGTAGACATCCACGCTCTCCTTGCTCTTCTTGCCCGCCTTGATGACGTTGCGGCTGTAGTGATGGGCGAAGCTCGGCTCTATGCCGTTGCTGGCGTTGTTGGCCAGCGACAGAGAGATGGTACCGGTCGGCGCTATGCTGCTGTGGTGGGTGAAACGGCCACCGGTTTCGGCCAGCGCGGCCACCAGGGCGGGATCCACCTCGGCCACCTGCTGCATGTAGCGGCTGTAGCGCGCATGCAGCACCTTGCCCTTCACCTTGTCACCCAGCTTGATGCCATCGGCCGCCATCTCGGGGCGCAGCCGCAGCATCTTGCCGGTCACCTCGAACTCCTGCTCCATGATGGGAGCCGGGCCCTTCTCCTTGGCCAGACGCAGGGACTCCTGCCAGCCGGTCATGGCCAGCTCCTGGGAGACCTGCTCGGTGAAGGCGACAGAAGCCGCAGAGCCATATTTTATCTGCAGCATGGTGAGGGCCGAGCCCAGACCAAGGAAGCCCATGCCGTGACGGCGCTTGGCTGTGATCTCCTCGCGCTGCCTGGGTAACGGCAGCTGGTTGATCTCTACCACGTTGTCCAGCATGCGGGTGAAGATGGCCACTACCTTGCGAAACGCCTGCCAGTCGAAGCTGGCCTGCTCGGTGAAGGGGTGACGCACGAACTTGGTCAGATTGACCGACCCCAGCAGGCAGGCGCCGTAGGGGGGCAAGGGCTGCTCGCCACAGGGGTTGGTGGCGCGGATCTCTTCGCAGAACCAGTTGTTGTTCATCTGGTTGACCTTGTCGATCAGGATGAAGCCGGGCTCCGCATAGTCATAAGTGGAGGTCATGATGACGTTCCACAGCTTGCGCGCGGGCAGGGTCTTGTAGACCTTGCAGGCCACCTGCCCAAGCGCGTTGATCACCACCCCTTCCTTGTTCGGCCAGTCGGCCCAGAGCACCTGCTCGGGATCGTCCAGCGCAATGCCATCCTGCTCCACCTCTTTGGCGGTGTAGGGGAAGATGAGTCGCCAGGGAGCATCCTCCTTCACCGCCTTGACGAACTCTTCGGTGATGAGCAGGGAGAGGTTGAACTGGCGCAGGCGACCATCTTCCCGCTTGGCCTGGATGAACTCGATCACGTCGGGATGCCGGATATCCATGGTGCCCATCTGGGCGCCACGGCGACCGCCCGCCGACGAGATGGTGAAACACATCTTGTCGTAGATATCCATGAAGGAGAGCGGGCCCGAGGTATAGGCCCCGGCACCGGAGACGAAGGCACCGCGCGGGCGCAGGGTCGAGAAGTCGTAGCCGATGCCACAACCCGCCTTCAGGGTCAGCCCCGCCTCGTGCACCTTGCCGAGAATGTCATCCATCGAATCTTCGATGGTGCCGGAGACGGTACAGTTAATGGTCGAGGTGGCGGGCTTGTGCTCGAAGGCCCCCGCGTTGGAGGTGATCCGGCCCGCCGGAATGGCGCCATTGCGCAGCGCCCACAGGAAGGGCTCATACCAGGCATCCGGCTCGCGCTCCTGCTCGGCCAAGGCACGGGCCACCCGCTGGTAGGTCTCGTCGATGGTGCTATCGATGGGGGCCCCATCCTTGCTCTTGAGACGATACTTGCTATCCCAGATCTCGAGGGAGGTTTCCTGCATGGGGATGAGGTCGGTGCCGGGATCGGTCTCCAGCACCGAATTGGATTTAGCCATTTTCAAGCCACCTTATGTGAATACATCAGCGTCATGATAGGGATAAAAACACAACTAATAGGTGAATATGAAATACGAAAACACTATATATAGTAGTCTTCATATCATGGGCCGCCGTCCCAAGCTTAAAAAAATGCCCCGGCCAGCAGAGTGCTGGGCCAGGGCTGTTAACCGTTTCATTGTCCGAGGGATTGACCACTCGGGGCAGGATCAGGGCTTCTTGACGTAGACCGTCGGGGTTTCGCCAGCCAGGTTCAGATAGAACTCATAGACCCCGTCTGCTTCCGGCGAGAACTTCATGTCCTCATACTTGGAGCAGGGGTTGACCGGCACCGGCTCGCCGCCCAGCACGGCGACGCCATCGCTCGGGCTCTTGTAGCCGAAGTTGGTGCCGCAACTCCAGCTTGAGTCACCAAATTTGAATTTGTAGGGAGCCCACTCCTTCTTGAGTGTGCCCTTGGCCATGTAGAGCTTATCGGCCACCTTGACCGCCTTGGTCTCATCAGTGGCCATCCAGTCGTTCATCTCCCCACGCAGGTAGATGGACTTGCCGCCGAAATCGCTGTTGTCCGCCCCCGCCTGCTCAGCGCCACCGTTAGCTGCACAACCGCCTAATACCAGGGTTCCCGCCGCCAGCATCATCGTTACTGTTCTTTTGAACATGTGTCCATTCCTCAGATTATTGTGTTTCCTTGGCCCATCGAATGTGGGCAGACGAATTAAAGCAGAGCGGGCCCGCCAAGAAAGGTAGGGGTATCACATTCTGTACTTTTTATATTCAAAACAAGGATAAACGGAGAAATATCGAACAGTTGGATACCGCGGGTAAGAGAGTAACCCTGATCAGGAAGCTTTTATTATATCGACCTGCGCACGTCCGCTTCGGACAGCGGTGATTACCTGACAGGTCACTACCTGCTTAGCCGTGCCCGTTTCAGGCAATAGTGAGCATCAACGAAAGGCATAGCGGCTCAGAAGCGGACATAACGCGGCATAAAATGAGGAAGGAGATGAGCAATAGAGGACGTAACAGGCAGTGTATTTAACTGAATAAGTATAGTTTTACGACGCGGCAGACTAAAAAACAGGCTGCTGATGGACAAACTCTCTACAACCCCCTGAATTCCAGCCAATAAAAAAGCCCGCTCGATTGAGCGGGCTTCTTCAATTGGGTGCCTGGCAGTGTCCTACTCTCGCATGGCGAATGCCACACTACCATCGGCGCTACCGCGTTTCACTTCTGAGTTCGGCATGGGATCAGGTGGTTCCACGGCGCTATGGCCGCCAGGCAAAAAACTTCATCTGGAAAGCTGACGTGTATAACGACTTGGCCTTAATGGCTGTCGCTATCACTGAATTTTTTAAGTAGTTCGCTTGGTATTTGCTACAAGGCCAGAAACACTTCTTGGGTGTTGTATGGTTAAGCCTCACGGGTAATTAGTATGGGTTAGCTCAACACGTCGCCGCGCTTACACACCCCACCTATCAACGTTGTGGTCTCCAACGGCCCTTTAGGACCCTCAA
>NZ_JAKZFK010000014.1:0-105994 GCF_022549315.1 Aeromonas sp. MR16
CGTGCGATGACAAGGGATTTTTTGAAGAAAGTCACGGAAATCTCAAATTATCCAATTAGAAACAGCTTATCCAGTGTATATATACAATGTTATCCACAAACCGATGATTTCAGCGCTGTTTTATTGGCATTTAGCTGGCTCTTCCTTGCTTAAGGAATGCCATACTGAAGCGGATAATGGTCCATGGTAGCGCCCGGCCATAAAGCTGGTTACCATGGAGGTGAATAGAGTGTTGCACCTTTTTTGCTTTCATTTACAAAAGGTCTTTAAAGATGAATTTATCCAAGTTTCCCGTTTATATGCAGGCAGCCGTTCTCTCGCTGGTATTGGCGTTGGTCGGTTATCTGGTTGCCCAGGCCCTGCAGTTTTCTCTGAAAGCCGAAGTCATTTTTGCCGTGGGTCTGGCCATTGGCGGTTTCGTCGTACCGCTGTTCCTTAACCGGGCTCCCGCCACTGTGGCCGCACAGGCTGCGAACCAAGAGACTTGCACCTTATATGTAGGCAACCTGCCCTATCGCGCCAACGAGATCGCCGTGCGTGAGCTGTTTGCCGAACAAGGCCAGGTTATTTCTGTCCGCCTGATGAAAGACAAGGCCACCGGCAAGCGCAGGGGCTTCGGGTTTGTGGAAATGCCCGCCGCCGATGCGGCCAAGGCAATTGCTGCGCTCAATGACAAGGAGTATCAACAGCGCACCCTCAAGGTACGTGAAGCGAACGACAAGCGGGACAGGGATGAGCGGGAAGGCGACGACGTCGACGCCTGATACCTCAGTAAACCACCTCTTCGAGTGATGACAGCCCCCATGCTTGCAAGGGGGCTGTCAGTTTTTGGGCCTCACCATCGAGCCGAGTGCAATATGCCCTGCCCTGACCACCCTCAGCGAGCTGGGTGGGAAGGCTTGCCAACAAGTGATCCACCCTTCTTGCCACCGCACTGCCGGAGTCCACCAGCTGGCACTCCGGCATCAGCTGCCGGATCTCGTCGCCCAGCAACGGGAAGTGGGTGCAGCCCAGCACCAGCGTATCCGGGGCATCCTCTCCTTCCAGCCAGTCCATCAGCACCTCTCGCAGCAGCGCCATGTTGACCGGTCGACCCGCCAGCTTCTGCTCGGCCTCGATCACCAGCTCGGTCGCACCCTTGAGCAGCACCCGCTTGCCCGGCGCGAACTGGGCGATGAGCTCATGGGTATAGGCACGGCTGACGGTGCCCGGCGTGGCCAGCAGGCCGATGCAACCGTTGCGGGTCAGGGCGGCGGCGGGCTTGATGGCCGGCACGACGCCCACCACGGGAACGGTCAGGGCCGTGCGCAGGGATGGCAGGGCTATGGTGCTGGCGGTGTTGCAGGCGATCACCACCAGATCGATGGCGTGCTCGGCCACCATGTGCGTGACCAGTCGGCAGCAGGCAGCGATCAGATCCGGTTCGCTCAGCTCGCCATAGGGGAAGTGGGCGTTGTCGAAGCAGTAGAGATAGTTGTGTGCCGGCAGGGTGCGGCGGATCTCGCGATAAACGGTCAAACCGCCCATGCCTGAGTCGAACACTAGAATATTGGCCACCTGAACTCCCCCTTGGATGCGAAGCGGCGATCATACTCCCGCCAACGGCCCATAGAAAAGGCCCCGCACATGGCGGGGCCTCGCTTTTTCCTCTCTATATAAGCAGAGGTCGGGATCAGAGACGGTAATCGGCGGTCAGCTTGAACTCGGTACCCGGAGAGGCGTAGCCATAGGCCGGCACATAGTCGCGATCGAACAGGTTGTCGATGCGACCGCCCAGGGTCAGCTGAGGCAACACATCGTAGCTGGCCCCCAGGTTGACCAGGGTATAAGAGCTCAGCACCACCCGTTCTGCGGGGAAGCTGCTGAAGTCCTTGTCATCCCGCTTGCCCACGTAGAGCAGCTCGGTCGACAGATCCACCGGGCCCAGCTGTGCCTGAGTCAGCCAGCTGGCCTTCTGCTTGGCGCGGCGCAGCAGTTGCTGATCCCCGTCGTTCTTGTCCTCGGTCTTGGTGTAATCGAAGCTCAAGTCATGGCGCAGCGGACCGGTCTCCAGCCCAAGTGCCACTTCCACGCCCCGGATCTCGGCATCCGTGTTGTCCGGCTTGCAGCTGGAGAAGGCGCTCTGGCAGGCGATCAGGTTCTGGATCTGGTTGCGATACAGGTTCAGTGACCAATCCCAGCCGGTGTAACGGCCGGAGAAGTCCAGTTCCAGGTTCTTGCTCTCTTCCGGCTTCAGGTCCGGGTTCTCGTAACCTGGGTAATAGAGGTCGAGGAAGGTCGGCGCCTTGAAGCCGGTGCCGTAGCTCAGGTGCACATTGTGGTTGTCGTCGATGTCCAATCCCGCAGCAGCGGACCAGGTGTTGTGGCGACCGTATTGCTTGTTGTCATCGGTGCGACCGGACAGCTCCCACAGCAGGGCTTGCCAGCGATAGCTGCCCACCGCGAACAGGCCGGTGTTGTCGCGGTCCGGCGCATTGAACGACTGGCCATAGCTGCTCGAGTCGGATTTCAGCTGCTCTTGCTGCCAGTCGGCACCCCCAGTCAGCATCAACCCTTCTACACCCGTCCAGCTGTTGATCCAGGAGAACCGCGTCAGCCCGGTATGAATCGGCTCGGCGCTGGACTCGCCCTGGCTCTCCAGCCAGTTCTTCAGCTTGTTCTCGCCGTAGCTGGCCTCCAGCCGGCTGGTCAGGGCACCGCTCTGGTACTTGAGGCCGCCATCGTACTGGAAGGCCTGCACCCGGCTCTGATCCGTCGCCAGATAGGGATCGTCCATCTCGGTCTGGTTGTCATAACCCTGGGCGTTGAAGTCCGCGCTCCAGGCCTCGTTGAAGGCATGGTTCAGCCCGAACTGGCCGTTCAGGCTGTCAAAACCGTCCCGATCCGGTTGCTGGGCACCCGCCACCACGTCGAAGCCGTCGGTGCGCTCATAGCCCACCAGCATGTTCATGTCGGTATGCTCACCGAGCGCCTGCACGGTACGCACCTGCCCCTCTCCGTAGCCATGGCTTCCCACCCCGCCTTTCAGGTGGGTCTCGCTGCCGCCCTTGGCCGAGGTCTTGCTGATGAGGTTGATGACGCCACCGATGGCATCCGAGCCGTACACGGCGGCACGGGGGCCCCGGATATATTCGATGCGCTCTATGTTGCCGAGGGGGATCTGGCTGAGATCCGGCGTACCGGCCACCATGGCGGCGATGGGACGGCCGTTCATCAGCACCAGAGAGTGGTTGGAGTTGGTGCCACGGATGAACAGACTGCTCATGTGCCCTCGCCCGCCCAGGGTGGTGATCTGCACCCCTGGCAGGGTCTTCAGCAGGTCCGGCAGGCTCGACACCTGGCGGGCCTCGATCTCGGCGCGCTCGATCACTATCACGGGGGCCAGCACCGAGCCGACGGACTGATCCACCCGGTTGGCGGTCACCACCATGGTGTCATTGGCAGGAAGGGAGGATTGGGCGAAGGCCGCCGCAGGCAACAGGGCAGCCGCCAATAATTTCTTGGACATTACAGATCCTTAAGTTCGCGTAAGCATCTTTCATGGCCGGTTTCTCTCGGCCAGAAATACGAACTTTGGCAGGTCTTCGGGCTGGGGGGCTAATGGCCTACGGCGACGGCTTCCCACCTGACGGCAGTGCCCTGATGTCGCTTCGTTCCCCCTTACCGCTGCGCGCCAGCTCCGGATTCTCACCGGATTCCCTATTAAGCATGATGCGCCAAAGCGGGAGGATTATAGGAAAGGGTGGCAGAAGAGTATAGCTATTTAGCCATCCATACGTCTTTTGCTCATAAAAACAAAAACCGGAGCTCGTAGGCTCCGGTTTGTCAGATTTATCAATAAGTTCGGCTATCAGTCTGCGTATTGCGCCTTGGGGGCTGGCAGGCGGATGGTGAGGGAGAGCACCAGGGCCACCACCATCAGCACCAGGATGAGGTTGAAGGTCGCCATGAAACCGCCGAACAGGGACGCGACGATGGAGCCGATGATGCTGCCCAGCCCGAAGCCCAGGTAGATGACGCCGTAGTTCTTGGTCAGGTTGTTCAGGCCGAAGAAGTCGCTCACCAGGGAGGGGTAGACGGTGATGGTGCCGCCGAAGCTGAAGGCCACGCAGGCCACCGCCACGAAGAACAGGTTCGCATTGAGGGGCACGAACAGCAGCAACCCCATGCCGCACAGGGTGATGACTTGGGCGATGGTGATGACCCGGATGCGAGACATCTTGTCAGACAGAATACCCAGCACCAGTCGGCCACCCAGGTTGGCCATGGCGATCACCGCCACCGCATTGGCCGCCACCGCGGTCGACAGGCCGACCATGTTCTCGCCGATGTCCTTGGCCACCCCGATGACATAGAGGCCGCTCATGCAGGCGGTGAGGAACATCAGCGCCAGCATCCAGTATTGCGGCTTGCGCATCGCCTCGGCCAGGGTGAAGTCGCGGCTCTCGGTCTGCTGCAGGGAGGCGGCCTGTTTGGGCGCATCCTTCATCAACATGCCGCCCACCAGCACCATGGACATGGCGATCAGCCCCCACAGCTGGAAGGTCGCCTCCAGGCCGTTGTTCGACAGCAGCAGCAGGTTGATGTACTTGAAGCCCAGACTACCCAGACCATAGGCGCCGATGGAGCAGGCGGAGATCAGCCCCTTGCGCTCCGGGAACCACTTCACGCAGTTGGAGAGCGTCATCAGGTAGCCGGTGCCGTCGGCGAAGCCCACCAGGATGCCGGCGCAGAGATAGAGCATGGCCAGGTTGCTGGCATGGGCGGTGAGGAAGAAGCCGATGCCGAGCAGCACGCCGGCGCCGAGGGTGACGTTGCGCACCCCGAACCGCTCCTGCAGCTTGCCCGCCAGGGAGGAGGCGACCGCCAGGGACAGGCTGAGCAGACCGAAGGCGAAGGCCACCTGACTGACCGGCTCGTCCAGCTTGTCGGAGAGCTGGGCGTTGAACAGACTCCAGGTGTAAACGGAGCCCAGTGCGAACTGGGTGATGATGGTACCGATCAGGGTCAGGTACCGGGTGCGGTTCATCTCTTTGGTCATGATGCGTCTCGGGCGGTGGCCTTAAGGAAATTGAGCCCACTATAGGCAAGACGCAGCTCGTGCCGACCGATTAAGGCATGAAATGCAGATCGGCGGGAATGAATGACAATCAGAGCCGCATCAGCTGACGGAACGCCTTGATGTTGCTGCGACTGACCGGCACCTCGAACGGCAGATCATGGAGCCGGATGAGGTAGGTACTGTTGAACCAGGGCACGATTTCTCGGATCTTGTTGATGTTGACGCAGTAGGATCGATGGCAGCGAAAGAATCCCTCCGCCGGCAGCCGGCTGACGAACTCGCTGATGGTCATGGGCATCACGTAGCGATCGGTGCGGGTGTAGACATGGGTCAGCTTCTCGTCCGCCTCGGCGTAATAGATCTGCTCGCAGGGGGTGACTATGATGCGCTCCCCCTTCACCAGGTTGACGGTGCGATTCTGCGGCGCGCTCACCTCGGCCCCCTGCCCCGCCTGTGACTTGCCGGCATGCTCGAGTTTTTGCAACAGGCTGATGAGGCGCGGCTCGTTGTAGGGCTTGAGGATGTAGTCGAACGCCTCCAGCTCGAACGCCTCCACCGCGAACTCCTTGTAGGCGGTGACGAAGACGATGTGGGGCGGGTGGCTCGACTTGTGCAGGTTCTTGGCCAGCAGCAGGCCGTCGATGGAGGGGATCTGGATATCCAGAAACACCACGTCCACCTCGTGATCCTGCAGGTACTTGAACGCCTCCAGACCGTCCTCGAAGCTCGCCACTATCTCTATGCTGCTGTGCTGGTTCACCAGATAGATGAGCTCCTCACGGGCCAGATATTCGTCTTCAACAATGATGGCTTTCAACATGGCTGCATCTCTCGAGTCATATCTTCCTTCTCAATATTGATAGCGCTCAGCACGGCATGGCCTCCGGATCCGGCAGATAGAAACAGACTTCGGTGCCGGGTTCGAGCCGCCTGAGCTGCAACCCGTCGCCGTACAGCAGCTTGACCCGTTGATGAACGTTCATCAGGCCGATGCTGCGGCTCTCCACCCGGCCGGCGGCCACCCCGTCGATCACCGCTTGGCTGATGCCGTAACCGGTGTCGCGCACCGCCACCCGGATGCCGCCCGCCAGCTGCTTCACCTCTATGGTGACCCGGCCCGGCGCGCTGCGGGGCTGGATGCCGTGCAGTATGGCGTTCTCCACCAGGGGTTGCAGCAGCAGGCTCGGCACCTGGATGTGCACGTCGTCCACCTCGAACACCACCTCCAGCTTGTCGCCGAAGCGGGCCTGCTCGATGGCCACGTAGTCGCGCACCTGCTGCAACTCCTCCTGGATGTCGATGAGCTCGTCCCCCTTGTTGAGGTTGTAGCGCAGGTAGTCCGCGAGATTGGCGATCAGCTGGCGCGCCTGCTGGGGACGGATGCGGATCAGCGACGAGATGGCGTTGAGGGCATTGAACAGGAAGTGCGGGTTGATCTTGCTCTGCAGGGCGGTGAACTCCGCCTTGCGGGTCATCTCTTTCAACTGCTCGATGCGCGACACCTCCATCTGGGTGGAGATGAGCTGGGAGAGACCCACCGCCATCTCCCGCAACGAGCTGGTGATGCTGTGGGTGCGGCGGTAATAGATCTTGAGGGTGCCGCTGACGGCGCCGTTCTCCCGCAGCGGAATGATGATGACCGAGTGGAAGTCCGACAGGTGGTACTGGCGCAGATCGTTGTTGATGATGATCTGGTCCAGCAGCACGGCCCGCTGGGTCATGTCGCTGATAGCGTGGTGCTCGTCCAGCTCGTAGTAATCCTTGCCCACCCCCACATAGGCCAGCACGTCCCGGGTGTCGGTGATGGCCACCGCATCGGCGTCGATCTCGCGCCGGATCACCCCGCACACCTGGCCGAGGGAGTGACGGTCGATGTTCTGGAAGAAGGGCAACGTCTGGTTCGCGATGTCCAGCGCCAGCTTGGCCTGCTTGGCGGCAATCATCTCCTTCTCGTCGTCCAGATCCTGCACCAGCTTGATGATGAGGCCGATACAGAGCGCCCCGGCGATCATGGGGTAGGCGATATGACTAACAATCTCGACCCCGACAGAATGAGGTTCTGTCAGGATCCAAATAAGCAGCATGGTCAGCCCCTCACAGGCCATGCCCGCCAGGATCCCGTACAGCCAGAGCCGCGACTTGCGGCAGTTGAGGTGGATCCAGGTCGCCAGCAGGCCGGCGATAATGCTGGCGATGAGGCAGGGAATGGAGGTGTGGCCATCCATGTCGATGAGATAGCGGTGCAGCCCCGAGATGACCCCGGCCGGGATGCCGACCCAGGGCCCGAACAGGATGCCGCCGGAGATGATGGCGATGATCCGCACGTTGATGAGCGCCCCCTCCACCGCGATGCCGGTGTAGGTGCTGAACACCGCGAACAGCCCGAAGATGCTGGCGACCAGCGTCAGCTCGGCCGGGGTGTGATCCCGTTTCTGGAACAATCGCTGGAAGGGTCTGGTGCGCGTCAGCAGGAACAGCGTCATCAGCATCAGCGCCGCCCGTTCAAACACCGCCAACAACATCATCTGATTTTCGAGCATGGGCCCTCCGGCCTAGGGCCACGAGGGGCGCACTATAAGGTGTATGGAGTCATGGGCTGCCGACCCAGATCGAGGGGAAAAAAGAACACAGCAGGATGGGCAGCCCCTGAGCGGGCCCCAGTTTACCTCAGACGACCCGCCAAGGGAGCAACGGCGTTGCAGGCTGGCCGGGAGAGGGCCAGCCTGCTGGAGGGATTCAGGAAGAGAGGGTGGCAAGCCGGGCCGCAAAGCCCATGAAGAAGAGGCCGATCAGGCCGTTGCCGAGCCGGGCCAGGCGCCGCTTGCGCGCAAAGAAGCGCGCCATCAGGGTGCCGCCGAAGATCAGCAGGGTCAGATAGACGAAGCTCATGGCCTCCAGCATGCTCGCCAGCACCAGATAGGAGACCCAGGTGTGGGCATAGTTGAAGTCGACGAACTGCACGAAGAAGGAGACGTAGAACAGGATCGCCTTGGGGTTGGTGAGGCTCAGGGTCAGCGCCTTGGAGAAGTAGCGCTCGCCGGACTCGACCACGGATGCCTCCCCTTCCCGCCTGGCGATGAAGTTGGCGCGCAGGATCTTCACCCCCAGATAGAGCAGATAGAGGGCGCCGAGGTAGCGCACCAGGGTAAACAGCAGGGGGGTGGTGCGAATGAGGGAGGCGATGCCCAGATAGGCGCAGAAGATCAGGATGGCGTCGCCGACGAAGACCCCGAGGGCCGCCTTGTAACCCGGGCCTATGCCACGGGTCGCCCCGGTGCGCAGCACATAAATCGAGTTGGGGCCCGGCGCTATGATGATGAAAAACAGCCCGACCAGATAGGTCCAGACGTTGATGACTCCCAAACTCTCAAACATGGCGTGCCCCTCTGGACTTGGAAAACAGCCCGGTCAGGCAGGTCCAAACGTTGATGACTCCCAGGCTTTCAAACATGTTCCCTCCATGGCGGTGAGCCGACTAACGACGGCAGGCTTTCTATACTAATCCGCCTCTCGCCAAGCACAAGATCTGAGCAGCGCTTCGTTCGTCCCCACACTCTCGCCGCCTCGATCGGAAACCCCCTCCCGCCCACTTTGTTGTGTCCAGACGGGCCAGGATCGGGCATGTTAGAGCGATACATGGACAACAGACACACTATCTCATGGAAAAGAGCCTCAGCACCGATAGCCCTCTCGTCGCGCCCCCCGCGACCGACGCCCTGAATACCACCACTTATCCGGTGATCGCCGCGATCAGCTTCTCGCACCTGTTGAACGACATGATGCAGTCGGTGCTGCTGGCCATCTATCCGCTGCTCAAACTCGGGCTCAACCTGTCGTTCACCCAGATAGGCCTGATCACCCTCACCTATCAGTTCACGGGCTCACTGTTGCAACCGCTGATCGGCCTCTACACCGACCGCAGGCCCATGCCTTATTCGCTGCCACTCGGCATGGGTTTCACCCTGCTCGGCCTGCTCTCCCTGTCACAGGCGGGCAGCTTTGGTGCCGTGCTGCTGTCGGCGATGCTGATCGGCATGGGCTCGTCAGTCTTCCACCCGGAATCCTCGCGGGTCGCCCGCATGGCGGCTGGCAGTCAGCCCGGGCTGGCCCAATCCCTGTTCCAGATCGGCGGCAACCTGGGGTCGGCCATAGGTCCGCTGCTTGCGGCACTCATCATAGTGCCGCAGGGACAGGGCAGCGCGGCCTGGTTCTCGCTGTTTGCGCTGGTCGGCGTCGTGGTGCTCAGCCTGGTCGGGCGCTGGTCGAGCCATCACGGGGCCAACTTCCATAAACGGATGAAGGCCCATGCCGGCAACGGCCTGAGCCGCCGCCAGATCGGCTGGTCGCTGGCCATCCTCGGCCTGCTGATGTTCTCCAAGTTCTTCTACATGACCAGCCTGAGCAGCTATTACACCTTCTACCTGATGGACAAGTTCAGCCTGTCACTGGACAGCGCGCAGCTCTATCTGTTTGCCTTCCTGTTCGCCGTCGCGGCGGGCACCGTGCTCGGCGGGCCGGTCGGTGACCGCATCGGCCGCAAGCGGGTGATCTGGATCTCCATCCTCGGCGTCGCTCCCTTCACCCTGCTGCTGCCCCATGTCGACCTGTTCTGGACCTCGGTGCTCTCGGTGATCATCGGCCTGATCCTGGCCTCGGCCTTCTCCGCCATCCTGGTCTATGCCCAGGAGCTGGTCCCCGGCAAGGTCGGCACCATCTCCGGCCTGTTCTTCGGCTTCGCCTTCGGCATGGGGGGCATAGGCGCCGCCCTGCTGGGTCAGCTGGCCGACGCGACCAGCATCGAAACCGTGTATCAGGTCTGCGCCTACCTGCCGCTGATCGGGTTGCTGACGGTGTTGTTGCCCACGCTCAGGAAGGGCTGATCGGCCCACTGGCGTGGAGAGGAGATCTGCGTCACGGGATGGGAGTCGAGGGGGATAAGGTGGAAGGGAGAGAGGCAGCTGACATCGGTGTGAGAACGGCCTGAGGCGTGCAGAGGCGGCACCTCAGGTCGTTCGATACTGCCTGGCGTGTGCCTCAGCAGTACTGCCCGGCTACCCAGCCGGAGGACCAGGCCCACTGGAAGTTGTAGCCCCCGAGCCAGCCGGTGACGTCCACCACCTCACCGATGAAGTAGAGACCGGGCACGGTGCGCGCCTCCATGGTCTTGGAGGAGAGCTCATTGGTATCCACCCCTCCCAGGGTCACCTCGGCGGTGCGATAACCCTCGGTGCCGTTCGGCAGGATCTGCCAATCCCCCAGCAGGGCAGCGATGGCCGCCAGCTCCCGCTCGTTGTACTGGCGCATCGGCTTGTTGACGAGTTGCCCCAGCTCCACCAGCTTGTCGACGAAGCGCTTGGGCAGCTCGCGCCCCAGCACGGTTTTCAGCTCCTGAGCCGGATGGGCCTCGGCCCAGCCCCTGAGGGCAGCGGGAATATCCAGATCTGGCAGCAAATTGATGTGGATCTTCTGCCCAGGCAGCCAGAAGGAGGATATTTGCAGTATGGCGGGGCCGGAGAGGCCGCGGTGGGTGAACAGCATGGCCTCCTTGAAGCGGGTGCCGTCCTCCGCGGTCACCGCCACCGGCAGGCTGACCCCGGCCAGATCGGTGAACGCCTCCTTCTGCTCCTGATGCAGGGTGAAGGGCACCAGCCCGGCGCGGGTCGGCAGCACGGTGAGACCAAACTGCTCCGCCAGCTTGAAGCCATAGGGGGTGGCACCGAGCTTGGGCATGGAGAGGCCGCCGGTGGCCACCACCAGGGAGTGGCAGCGCACCTCTCCCTTGCTGGTGTCGAGCAGGAAGCCGTCGTCCGTCTTGCTGACGGAAAGGACCTCGGTCTGGTACTGCTGGGTTACCCCGGCCCAGTCGCACTCGGTGAGCAGCACCTCGACTATCTCTTTCGCGCTCTCGAGACAGAAGAGCTGCCCCAGGGTACGTTCGTGGTAATTCACCCCGTGCCTGTCCACCAGATCGATGAAATCCTGCTGGGTGTAGCGCGCCAGCGCCGACTTGCAGAAGTGCGGGTTACCCGAGAGGAAGGCGTGGGGGCCGGCCTGATGGTTGGTGAAGTTGCAACGACCGCCACCGCTGATCAGGATCTTGCGGCCCGGCTTCTTGGCATTGTCCAGCAGCAGCACGGATCGCCCACGATAACCTGCCTGGGCCGCACACATCAAACCGGCCGCACCGGCCCCGATCACCACCACATCCACTTGCATCATCACAACCCTACTCATCAAACGATCAACGAAAACGGCTCATAAGAGCCGTCATCACGGGCAAAAACCAATAGCTCAGTGTCCCGGTGTAAACAGAAACGGCCCTCAAGAGGGCCGTCATTGTACTGACTGAACACTAAGTGTCCACGACTATCAGGCGTTGCCGTCCATGATGCTGGCCGGCGCCCCCTTGGCCAGCTCGGCCAGCTCCTTGTCGATGAAGTAGAGGCCCTTGCCATCCTCGCCCACCAGGGACAGGCGATCGACGATGCTCTTGAACAGCTTCTCTTCTTCATGCTGCTCGGCCACGTACCACTGCAGGAAGTTGAAGGTGGAGTAGTCCTGGGTGGTGAAAGCCACGTGGGCCAGGCCGTTGATGCACTTGGTGATGTGGTACTCATGCTCCAGGGTGGTACGGAAGATATCGCCCAAAGAGTTGAACTCATGGGGAGGCGCCTCTATGGCCCCCAGCAGCGGCATGCCGCCGGTCTCGCTCACGTAGGTGAACAGGCGCTCCATGTGCTGGCGCTCCTCGGCGGCGTGCTTGCGCAGGAAGGTGGCAGCCCCTTCGAAGCCCTTGTCCTCGCACCAGGCGCTCATCTGCAGGTAGAGATTGGAGGAATAGAATTCAAGATTAATCTGCTCGTTCAACTTCTCGATCATGGCTTTGGCCAACATGCTGATTCTCCACTGTGATTTGGTCACGATTGTCGCCACTGTTGCAGCACGAATCAACTGTCCGCTTTCGTCATAGGCCATTGTTGTGACGCAACTTCCTCTCATCCTGGCCCCCATACGGGCATAGAGAAGCAAAGAAGGATGGTGTAACCGGACTCAGCCTCTATGATGGCGCCAATGGTCAGGAAGAAGATGCAATGAGATTGGTGATGGTACTGGCGCTGCTCTGGACGACCCAGTTGCAGGCCTCCCCCCCGTTGTCGGAAGAGGCTGAATTGCAGGCGGCGCGCGATCCCGTCGGCTATCTGCGGCGCCTCGATGCCCACCCGCAGCAGGATATGGAGCTGTTCCACGCCAGATCCCTGGCCAAGGCCGCCCTGGGGCGCTATCCACAAGCCCTGCTCGACAACGCCCGGGCGCGCGCCCTGGCCATCACCCGCCAGGAAAACGCGCGGCTGCTGGACTTCCAGCTGCAGCAGGTGGCACTCACCCTGGATACCGAAGCGCCACAGCTGGCCCTCAGCCTGCTGGCCCAGCTGCAACCCACCCTCGGCGGCCACCCGGCCCAGCAGTCCGAATGGCACGCCCTGAACGGGCTCGCCCTCTACCGCACCCAGCAGCTCAAAGAGGCCATAGCCGAGCTCAAGACCGCTTTTCACCTCAAGCAACAAGAGCCAAAGAGTGCGCTCTCCGACCTGCAGTGCGCCCGCGTGCTGATGACCCTTGGCAACCTCTATGCCGATCTCAGCCTCCACCGGGAGGCCGAAACCTATTATCAGGATGCGCTGGGGCTGATGGTGCAACTGCGTGAGCCCAACAGTCAGACCATCATCAGGGCCAACATGGCGCGGCTCTACATCGACATGGCCCGCCCCGCCAAGGCGAGGAAGCTGCTCGATGCCCTGCTGACCAACCCCGATCTGTCGCCAGACTATCGCGCCATCGTGCTCGGCTATCAGGCCATGGCCCTCAATGCACAGGGGGAGTGGCGCGCGGCCTGGCACAGCCTGGACGAGGCCCAGGCCATCTATCAGCGGCTCGGCTATCCACAGGCGGCCTCCCGCCTGACCGAGACCCGGGCCAGGACGCTGCAGGGCCGTGGGGAGAAGCAGCTGGCATTGCAGTTGCTGACGACCCGACCTGACGCCATCACCATCGACGGCCAGGCGTTGCAGGCCAGATTGCTGGCGGATCTGGGGCGCTATCCCGAGGCGTACCGGGTCATGACCGAGTACATGCAGCATTACAAGCAGCACTTCAATCAGACCCTGAGCCAACATGCCAACGCCTTCCAGGCCGAGATGGAGCTGGCGCGCAGCGAGGCCAACAACAGGGCGCTGCAGCAGGAGAACGATCGCAAACGGCAGCAGCTGCTGTATCAGCAGAGCGCCCGTTACTATCAGCTGATGCTGGTCGCGCTGCTGGCGGGCGCCCTGATCATGCTCGGACTCACCACCCGCAGACTGCACCGCAACTCACGCCATCTCTACCGGCTCGCCACCTTCGATCAACTGACCGGGTTGCCAAACCGGCGTGCCCTGCTGGAGCGACTGACACAACAGTGGCAACTGGACGAGCCACTGACCCTGCTCATCATCGACATCGATCACTTCAAGCAGATCAACGACAGGCACGGCCATCAGACCGGCGATCTGGCCATCCAGAAACTGGCCGAAGAGCTGAAACGCTGGGCCCCCGACCTGCAACAGGTCGGGCGCTGGGGAGGAGAGGAGTTTCTGGTGGCCATGTCGCAGGACGGCACCACCTGCTGGCACCTGGCCGAACAGCTGCGCAGCCGGATCGAGAGCCTTGGCTCCCCTCACATGACCATCAGCACGGGGGTGGCGGAGCGTTGCCCCGAGGATGACAGCCTGAATCAGCTGATCCACAGGGCCGACATGGCGATGTATCAGGCCAAACGCCAGGGCCGCAACCAGACCATACTGGCGGCGGCCCCCAACCTGCTGTCCGAACTGACCAGCAGCGTCGCCTGACAGGGGGCTGCATCAGCGCCCGTCCCTCAGGGCACCAGCTCGGTCAGTGACGCCTCATTCACCGGCGCCCCGTAATCGACCTCCTCCAGCTCGAAGCCATTGAGCTGCATGAAGTCCCGCTTCAGCCCGGCAAAATCCCCGAGGGCCTGGAAGTTGTCCGGCGTCACCTTGGACCAGAGCGCCGAGACCGCCGCCTGCACGGCGGGATCCAGCTCGTGGTCGTCCATCCTGATCAAGCGGTTGCCGTCGGCCACCACCCCTTGAGGTCCGTACATCTTGTCGGCAAACAGGCGCCGCATCTGCTCGATGCAGCCCTCGTGCACCCCGCGCTCCTTCATCACCCCCATCAGCAGGCCGAGGTAGACCGGCAGCACAGGGATGTAGGCGCTCGCCTTGGTCACCAGCGCTTTGCACACCGACACCCAGGCGTGGCCGCCGAGCTCGGCCAGCTGCAGATTGATGGTCTCGGCGGTGGCGTGCAGGTGCTCCTTGGCATAGCCGATGGTGCCATCTCGATAGATCGGATAGGTGGATTCCGGGCCAATGTAGGAGTAAGCCACCGTCTGCACGCCCGGCGCCAGACAATCCGCCTGCTGCAGCGCCTGCAGCCAGAGTTGCCAGTCCTCGCCCCCCATCACGGTGACGGTGCCCTTGATCTCCTCCGGGGTGGCGGGGGCCAGGGATTGCTGCACCAGGCTGTCGTGTTCCAGATCCAGCCCCCAGCCGCTGAACGGCTGGCCCGTAGTCTTGAGTACGGATCGCACCTGAGTGCCGTCCGCCAGCACCCGGATGCCGCTCGCGAGGGAGTAGACCACCAGATCCACCTGCCCCAACTGCTGGCGGATGGTCTCCACCGCCTGCTGGCGCATGGCGTCCGAGAAGGCATCGCCGATCAGGTTGACGGCGATGCGCCCCTCCTGCTCCGCAGCCTGCCTAAACCAGATGTTGTTGTACCAGCCCGCGCTACCGAGCCCCTTGTCGGACGGCCCCCGCTCGAACGAGACACCGACGGTGTCGGCTCCCGCCCCGAAGGTCAGGGCGATGCGGGACGCCAGCCCGAAACCGGACGAGGCCCCCAGCACCAGCACCCGCCTGGGCCCGTTGAAGTGGCCCGCCGCCCTGACGCCGGCGATCTGCTGAGCCACGGCGGCCCGGCAACCTATGGGATGACAATTGCGGGCAACGCAGCCCTGGATCTGAGGATGAATAATCATGAGAAATCTCCGCTTGAACTGGCTACAGCATAGCCATGACGCAACGGATTACCTTGATGTCAGGGGGAATCGGGTACGGAAGGGCGCAGAAAAACAAGAGGGAGCACGAGGCTCCCCAAAGCGGTATTCAGATGCTTTTTGTTGTTTTGTGTTCATTGCGAAGCACGGGCACATCCTATTCCCCTCGCCGTTGCGGGGCAATACGCCGGCTGTGATCGGCTTCAAATTCTTGCTCAATATATGCACAATTTTTCATCGAAGGCGGCAACATAGCCGTACAGAAAACCCATTCCAATCCTGAGGCCGTGGTGACAACACCGTTTTAGTTTCATCAGACATTGGTATAGTGAACCCAGGATCAGTGAGGAGAACTCCCATGAATGGAACCTATTACAAACACGTACTGGCCGCGATCGACCTGTCGGAAGACAACCGCAAGGTGATCGAGAAGGCGGTCGACCGGGCCCGCTCCAACGGCGCCAAGTTGTCCGTGATCCACGTCGACGTGGACCTCAAGGATCTCTACACCGAGATGATCGATATCGACATCGACAACGTGCAGGATCAGGTGATCGCCGAAGCGAAGGAGAAGCTGGAAGCCTTCCTGGCCTCGGTGGACTACCCCATCGAGAAGAAGCTGGTGATCTGCGGCGATCTGAGCGAGCGGGTCAATCAGGCGGTCAAGGATTACCAGATCGACCTGCTGGTGTGCGGCCATCGCCAGAGTTTCTGGAGCCTGCTCACCTCCAGCGCCCGTCAGCTGATGAATACAGTGCCCTGCGATCTGCTGGTCGTCCCCTTGCAGAAGTGATCAAACGGGCGTAGCTTGTTTATCCATGAACATCACAGCTTTCAATCACAACAACTGGTGGTGCTGCTCCTAAACAGGCGGCACCGCTTTTCTATGTGAAATTTTCAACAGAAAACACCGTGACCGCCGAGAGGCGGTCATTGTTTTTATCCCTTTGTCGCCTCCCGGCTCACCCCCAACCGGAGAGAATGACATGCATAACCCCATCATACTGACTGGCGACAGACCCACCGGCAGACTGCACATAGGCCACTACGTCGGTTCATTGCGCCAGCGGGTAGAGGCCCAGTCCCATTACCGCCAGTTCGTGATGATCGCCGATCTGCAGGCGCTGACCGACAACGGCCACAACCCGGCCAAGGTGACCGACAACGTGCTGGAGGTGATGGCCGACTATCTGGCCGCCGGTCTCGATCCCGCCAAGACCACCTTCTGCCTGCAGAGCGCCCTGCCCGCCCTCGCCGAGCTGACCTGCTACTACCTCAATCTGGTCAGCGTCGCCCGGCTGGAGCGCAACCCCACCGTCAAGGCGGAGATCCAGCAAAAAGGGTTCGAGCGCAGCCTGCCTGCGGGCTTCCTGGTCTATCCGGTCAGCCAGGCCGCCGACATCACCGCCTTTCGCGCCACCCATGTGCCGGTCGGCGAGGATCAGCTGCCCATGCTGGAGCAGACCAACGAGATAGTGCGCCGCTTCAATGCCCTGGTGGGCAAGGAGGTACTGACCGAGTGCCAGCCCATACTGAGCGACACCGGCCGCCTGCCCGGCATCGACGGCAAGGCCAAGATGTCCAAGTCCCTCGGCAACACCATAGAGCTCGGCATGTCGAGCGATGAGATCAAGCAGGCGGTGTTCGCCATGTACACCGACCCCAATCACCTCAAGGTGAGCGATCCCGGTCAGGTGGAGGCCAATACGGTGTTTGCCTATCTGGATGCCTTCCACCCGGACAAGACGCTGATGGCCGAGATGAAGGCCCACTACCAGCGCGGCGGCTTGGGTGACATGCGCTGCAAGCAGGTGCTGAACGACTGCCTGCAGGCCCTGCTCGCCCCCATGCGGGAACGGCGGCAGGCGGCCATCGCCGACAAGGGCCAACTGCTGGCGCTGCTGCATCAGGGAACGCTGCAGGCTCGCACCCTCACCGACGAGGTGCTGGCCGAGGTCAAGAGCGCGATGGGGTTGGATTACTTCGCCGGGTTGCGCTGAGCCGCCGTGCCCAGCGCGGCCTTGCCGTAACGCTCGAGGGCGAGCCGGTGCAGCAACCCCTTGAACCAGCCGATCGCCTCGTCATGGGCGGTGAGGGGGTGACCCGCCATCAGGTAGACGATGGGGATCTCCGGGTCCAGCTGATGCAGCCGCAGCGGGTAGTAGTGACTGAAGTGGCGGCCGATCATCTCCGGCACCACCACCAGATAACGGCCGGTCGCCATCAGCTGCGGCACCGCCATAAAGCTCGGCAATCTGACGCCCAACTCACGCGCCACCTCGAAGCGGGCCAGCCAGAGATCCACCATGGCCTGGCTGTGGCCCCAGCTGGAGGTGTAAATATGGGGGCGGCTGACCAGATCGGCCGGCCCCAGCGCATCCGGCAGTGCGCTGCCCAGCGGTGACAGGCACACCAGCGGGTTGCTGAACCACTCCTCGCGCCACAGCCGGGGCGACAGGTTGTTGGCATCGGCGAAACCGATCACCAGATCCAGCTCCCCCATCTCCAGCTCCCGCTCGTAGTCGCTGTCCGCCAGCTCACACACCTCCAACCGACACTGGGGCGCCTGCTGGACCATGCGCTCCACCAGCGTCGGCACCAGGCCGTGCTCCACCGAGCCCGGGGTGGCGATGCGAAACACCCGCTGGGCACTGGCGGGATCGAACCCCTTCGCCTGGCGCAAGCCCTGCTCCAGCATGGCCAGCGCCTGGCGCACCGGCCCCGCCAGCGCCTTGGCGCGCTCGGTGGGCATCATCTCCCGCCGGCTCATGACAAACAGCGGATCGTCCAGCGCACTGCGCAGTCGCCCGAGGGCGTGGCTGACGGTGGACTGGGAGAGGTGCAACCGCTCGGCGGCACGGGTGACGTTGCGCTCCTGCATCAGCATGTCGAACACGGTGAGCAGGTTGAGATCCAGGCGGGAAAGGGGGAGTTCCATCGATATTGGCCATAGTGGAATGACGACAATTCATTTTTGGCATAGTAGCAGATTGCATAGAATGCGCGGGCAAATTACATCGGAGATTAAAATGCGCAGCTATCTGTTGTTACTGGCGATCGGCCTGTTGTGGGGTTCCCAGTTCATTTTCATGCATCAGGCCGTCAACGAGATGCCTCCCATCATGGTGGCCTCCGTGCGCGCCCTGTGCGGTAGCCTGACCCTGGGTCTGCTCTGCCTGTTCATGCGCCTCAAGAGCGAACACACGCCGTGGCGCACCTATATGCTGATCGCCCTGCTCGATGCCACCATCCCCTTCATCATGGTGGCCTGGGGTCAGCAGTACGTGGATAGCGCCATCGCCGCCGTGGTGATGGGTTGTATCCCCTTTGTCACCATCTTGATGGCACCCTTGTTGGTTTCCGGTGAAAAAATCACCAAGGGAGGCCTTGTCTCCGTGGTCATCGGCTTTGTCGGTGTGCTGGTGCTGTTCTGGCCGAAACTGGCGAATGGCATGGATGCGGGCCTGCTCGGCGCCGTCGCCATTCTGTTCGGGGCCAGCTGCTTCGCCATCGGCCTGCTGATGATCAAGCGCTTCGCCAAGGACCACCCCGTGGTGGTGGCTCGCAACATCCTGATCTCGTCGGCCATCCAGCTGTTGCTGGCCGCGCCCTTCGTCACCGATCTGAGCGCCCTCACGATGCCGAGCCAGCAGGCCATGGGGGCGGTCGCCGTGCTGGGCGTGTTCTGTACCGGCCTGGTCTACTTCCTCTACATGGCGCTGATCCAGCAGGCGGGCCCGACCTTCGCCTCCTTCAGCAACTACCTGGTGCCGCTGTTTGGCGTCATGCTGGGCGCCCTGTTCCTCGGCGAGCAGATCCAGTCCACCACAGGCGCGGCACTGGCCCTGATCCTGGGCTCAGTCGCCCTCAACCAGTGGGCTCAGCAACGCCGTGCCCGTCGGGAGGCCAGCCTATGTCAGGCATCCTGACCACCCTCTGCGGCGGTCTGGTGCTGATAGCCGGCTGGCAGTATCGCCACCGGCTGGCCGGACTGCTCGGCCTGCTGATGCTGACCCTGCCGTGGCTGTTCGACAGCAAGCTGCAGGCCATGCTGAACTATGCCCTGCATGCCTGAATGCCATCTCTGAATGTGTGACGAGAGTGTATCTCTCCTGTTTTTGGGACCGTTTTAAAAAAAACCTCCGATTTGTCCCCGCTACCGGCGCCCTGCGCCGGTTTTTTTATGTTCGAAATCAGCGGGGGGCAGTTACCTTTTATCAACTGTTTTGATGGTGGTGGCTGAGCTAACAGTGGTTTCTCACCGACAGTGAATCCTTAAAGAACTGGGTATAGGTAATTAAAGCCGACTCATTAAGGTGATTCACATGCGTACTGCTCTAGTCCTATCCCACACCCTTTACACCCTGACGACCAACAGTCCGTTAGAAAACCTGTGCGTTGCCGTAGCGGCGCTTGCCATCACAATGCTGGTCAACACTATCGCAGGGCTACTGAAAACATAACATGCGAGGCAGTCTCCTATATGAGACTGATGATGGTAAATCAGACCTAGGCTATGGGCACATGACATTCCAACTAGTCCAGTGTATTGGACTGATTGGTTAAGAAAACCAACAACGCCACTTGGCACTCAAACCGAATAGCAATAGCTCAATCGCTCGTTCTTGCGTGGGCCCCTGATCTCCCAGCCCAGCAGAAAACCGCCGTCGGTCTGCGTCAGCTCGGCACTGTAGTGGTCCTGGCCGCACAGATGGGGCTCGGCGGTCAGCCAGCGCCCGTCCGACCCGGGCCGCAGCTCAAACAGCAGGACCGGGGCCTCATGGCGCAGATGGGAGAGCGAGATCCCCCGCTCGCTGCGCCGCCACCAGAAACTGTTGTGCATGGCGAGCTCACGGCCGTGGGGCGTGGTATAGCGGCCCGCCTCGGCAAACAGCCAACCCCCCTGGTGATCGGTCACCCGCACCTCTCCCTCACCCCGCCCGTTCCAGTCGGTCGCGGAACCCACCCCGTTGCTCGCCTCGAAGGCAAATGCTCCGATCTGTGGCAACAGTGCCCATAAACGCTGGATCGCGCCTTCCAACTCGGCCATCATAGCGCCCTCCAAAATTGACAACTGACGACAATTCAATCACATGAACTACTTGATAGGGGTCACCCTGCTCTGGTCCTTCTCCTTCAGCCTGATCGGGGTCTACCTCGCCGGCCAGGTGGATGCCTACTTCTCCGTGCTGACCCGCATCGCTCTCGCCAGCCTGGTGTTCCTGCCCTTCCTGCGCCGCCGCTGGCTGAGACCCGATCTGGTCGTCAAGCTGATGGCGCTCGGCGCCACTCAGCTCGGCATCATGTACCTGTTCTATTACCACTCCTTCCTGCTGCTGACGGTGCCGGAGGTGCTGGTGTTCACCATCTTCACCCCCATCTACGTCACCCTGCTCCACGATCTGCTGGAGTCCAGATTCAAGCCGGCCTACCTGTGGGGGGCCCTGCTCGCCGTGCTGGGGGCGGCCGTCATCCGCTTCGATGGCCTGACCGAAAGCTATGTGATGGGATTCCTGGTGGTGCAGGGGGCCAACCTCTGCTTCGCCATCGGACAGGTCGGCTACAAGGTGTTGCTGGCACGCGAGAAGGAGCAGCCGCCCCAGCTCGCGGTGTTCGGCTGCTTCTATCTGGGGGCCCTGGCCATCGCCCTGCCCGCCTGGTTACTGCTGGGCCAGCCCCAATACCCGAGCACCAACCTGCAATGGGGCATACTGCTCTGGCTGGGGGTGGGGGCATCCGGGCTGGGTTACTTCCTGTGGAACAAGGGCGCCACCCTGGTCAGCAGCGGCGTGCTGGCCATCATGAACAACGCCCTGATCCCGGCCGGCTTGCTGGTCAATCTGGTGCTCTGGGGCAAGGATACCGACCTGATCAGGCTCAGCCTGGGTGGCCTGCTGATGCTGGCCTCCCTCTGGGTCTGCCAGCGTCAGCCGGCGCGTAGCGCGAACTGACGATCTGCCGACCGCCAGGCCCCTTGATACAGGCCCTCTTTGGCCCACCGGCATCATCCGGCGCATAGCACGGACTGACGATCGGTCGACCGCCAGGCCCGTCAATGCTGACTCTCTTTGGCCCACCGACGTCATCGGGTGAGTGAGTACTGACTAAAAATCAACCGATGACGGTGTTGTGCTCCCGCTTGGCCTGGCCGTGGCAAGAGGCCAGCCGGGCCAACAAGTGATCGATCTGCTCGGCGCTCTGGCTCTGTACCAACCCGATGCTGACGGTCACCGGCCGCTCGGGCAACAGGTTGGCATCGGCGATTTCGAGGCGCAGCCGCTCGGCGATCTCCAGGCCGCTCAGGCGATCGGTCTGGGACAGCATCAGGATGAAACCATCCTCGTCCCAGCGGGCGAAGGGATCTTCCCGGCGCAGCTCGCGGCGCACTATGCGAGCCAGCTTCGCCAGCATGGCGTCGCAGGCCACCTCACCGAACAGCTGCAATATCTTGCTGCTGTGATCCACGGTGAACTGCAGCAGGCAGAAGCTGCCGCTCTCGTGTGCCAGCCGCTCATCCAGCAGCAACTCGAAGTAACTGCGGCTCTCGAGCCCGGTGAGGGGATCCGTATTGTGGCGTTCGTCCAGCTGGGGTGCGGCCGGATCGAGGTGGCGTACCACCCCCAACAGCTGACCCTGCCCATCACTGCGCACCCGCTCCTCCAGCCGGAGGTAGTGGCCCTGATGGTGCAAGATGCGATACTCGAGGCGCAGCCCGTTGCCCTGGCCACTCTGGCACGCCCTGATGGCCTCTTCCAGGCGGGCGGTATCGTCCGGGTGCACCCGTGCCAGCCAGCCGAGATCATCCAGCTCATCGCCTTCAAGCCCCAGCAGTTGCAGGCAGGAGGGATCGCGCCTCAGCCCCTGCTCCGCCGACCAGACCCAGATCCCGGCCTCCAGCATCTCCATGGCTTGCGCCATCAGGGACATATCGAGCCGGGTCACGGTCTCAACCCAGGGAGTTACATCTCTTTCCATCACACGCCTCGAAACCGGATCCAAATATCAGCCCAAATAAGTAGCATTGGCGCTCGCGCCGAGCAACAAGCTCAGCCTGCTTTTCCGCCCGTGGTGCCCTGATATCCCGCCATCAGCGCCTGCCAGTTTTCCGGCACGAAGTGAAAACTGGTATGCAGTTGGGACTCCTTGGTGAAGGAGCGCAGCAACCGCTCAAGGTTGGCCTGCTGCCAGCTACCGGGGGAGCGGATGGCCCCCTTGTCGAAATCGATCACCCAGACCTTGCCGTCTTTGTCGAGCAACAGGTTGTGGCTATTGAGATCGGCGTGATAGACGCCGGCATCGTGCAGTTGGCGCACCGTCTGGCCGACCCTGTGCCACACCTCGCCGGCGATGCTGCCTTGCTTGAGCAGCGCCACCAGATCCTTGGCGCCGCGGATGCGCTCGATCAGGATATCGGCGCGATAGAAGGGACCCTGCTTGACCATACGCGCCGCAAACGGGCGCGGCACCGGCAGCCCCTGCTCGCTCAGCCTGGCCAGCAGGCTGAACTCGACCATGGCACGGCTGGTCTCCACCCCTTCAAACCAGAAACGATCCCGCACCAGCTTGCCCACCATGCCACCGCGGTAGTAGTGGCGCAGCACCAGGTGGCGCGACTCATCCTTCACAAACCAGGTCACCCCGCGACCGATGGCGGAACCCACCACCTGGCGATGGGTCTGCCACCAGGCCGGATCGAACAATTCGGGGGAAGGGTCGCGGAAGGCCCCTTCGGCATACCAGCAGATCTGGTTATGGACGGTCTGTGTCAACATCTGAAGATTCCGGTCGATAGTTGGGCGCAATGCATCAATCCATGGAGAATGTGCCGGTCAGGCATGCCAGCGGGTGCGATTTTACAATCCACAAGGGAGTTTGCATAATGCCATCCATCCATTCTGCCACCATTGCGCCACATCATGCCGCTGTTCCAAACGCCACCTTCTTCTATCTGCATCCTGCGGCTCTCCGCCATCGGGGATTGCTGCCATGCGCTGGCGCTGGTGCGCGTCATTCAGCGGGAGTGGCCAGAGACTCGCATCACCTGGATCACCGGCAAGATTGAAGCGACACTTTTTGCCGACCTGCCCGGAGTCGAGGTCATTGCCTTCGACAAGAGCAAGGGCTGGCGCGGTTATCGCGCGCTGTGGCAGACCCTCAAGGGCCGCCGGTTCGACGCCCTGCTGCACCTGCAGGCCGCCCTGCGGGCCAGCATCGCCACTCTCGGCATCAAGGCCGGCGTCAAACTCGGCTTCGATAAAGAACGCGCCAGCGACGGTCAGTGGTTATTCACCAACCATCGCGTGCCCTCGCCCGCCTCCCCCCATGTGCTCGACGGTTTTCTCGCCTTCGCCAAAGAGCTCGGCATCCGGGATCTGACGCCGGACTGGCAGTTGCCCATAGGCACGGAACAGCGCGACTGGGCCCGGCAGAAGGTGGGCGGCAAGCCCACCCTGCTCATCTGCGCCGCCGCCAGCAAGGCGTTCAAGAACTGGACCGCCGCCGGTTATGCCGCCCTGGCGGATCACGCCGCCGGCAAGGGTTTTCAGGTCTATCTCTGTGGCGGTCCGGCCAAACTGGAGCGGGATCTCGCCGCCGACATCCAGCGGCTGAGCCAGAGCAGGCCGGTGGATCTGGTGGGCCAGACCAACCTCAAGCAACTGCTGGCACTGATCGCCGAGGCCAGCCTGGTGCTGGCACCGGACACGGGGCCCACCCACATGGCGACCCTGGTGGGGACTCCGGTCATCGGCCTCTACGCCCACCACAATCCGGCGCGCACCGGCCCCTATCTGTGCCGCGACTATGCGGTCAGCGTCTATCAGGAACTCATCGAGCAGGAGACCGGCAAGCCGCTGGCACAGCTCGACTGGCGCACCCGCCTCAAGGATCCTGACGCCATGAGCAAGATAACGAGCGAGCGGGTGATCGCCGCCTTCGATCGGATCTGCGCCCAGCATCGACTGCCTGGCGGTGAAAAACTCGGAAATTCCGAATCCTGAGGCTGGGATAACCTGCTGGCCCATCTCCCACGCCAGAGGCAGAATAGTGACCTGTGGGTGACGCTCCCGCAGCAAGCTACGAATACTTTGATCGGCTGGAATATGATTCCGGCCGTTTTTTTATCCGCCACCATCTGCTAAAATTCGCCGCCTTTAGATCCCTCTGATTCTGATTTTTCCGTGTTTTGCGAGCGACTGTCTCCCTTATCGGGCACAAGACGGCGGCCTCTGCTACAACCAAAACACTGTCATCGCTTAAAGGTACAGACATGGCGCAACAAGGCACTCTCTACATCATCTCCTCCCCTAGCGGGGCGGGTAAGTCCAGCCTGATCAATGCCTTGCTGACCAAGCATAACGATGCTGGCAAGATGCAACTGTCGGTCTCCCACACTACCCGCGCCATGCGCCCAGGGGAAGAGAATGGGGTGCACTACCACTTCGTGCAGGTAGAAGAGTTCAAGGCGCTGATCGCGCGCGGCGACTTTCTGGAGTGGGCCGAGGTCTTCGGCAACTACTATGGCACCTCCCGCGCCGCCATCGAGGCCTGTCTGGCCCAAGGCATCGACGTCTTCCTCGACATCGACTGGCAGGGTGCTCGCCAGATCCGCGAGCAGATGCCGACCAAGTCCATCTTCATCCTGCCCCCCAGCCGCGCCGAGCTGCAGCAACGCCTGATCGGACGCGGCCAGGACAGTGCCGAGGTGATCAAAGGGCGGATGGAGAAAGCCATTGCCGAAATGGTGCACTACGACGAGTATGACTATGTCATCATCAACGAAGACTTTGAGCAGGCGCTGTTCCAGCTCAGGGCCATCATCGAGTGCCAGCGGCTGGCATTGCACCAGCAACAGCAGGCCCAACAAAACTTGCTGCAACAGTTGCTGGCAGAATAGTCCAAAAACAAGTAAACTTTTGCGTCATTTTTAAACACCGCTTTTTTCAACACAGAAAGCCCAAACACTGGAGTCCTCATGGCACGCGTTACTGTAGAAGATGCTGTAAAACAGGTAGGTAACCGTTTTGATCTGGTGCTGGTCGCCGCGCGCCGCGCCCGTCAAATCGCGGTACAAGGCAAAGATCCCTTGGTCGACCCAGAGAACGACAAGCCGACCGTGATCGCCCTGCGCGAGATCGAGATGGGTCTGGTGAACAATCAAGTGATGGATACCCAGGACCGCTACGAGCAGCAAGAGCAGGAAGCCGCCGAGCTGGCTGCCGTTGCTGCCATCGCTGAAGGCCGCGGTTAAGTTATTTTTCCGGTTGGCACCCGCCCGGGTGCCGACTGTTCTCCCCATTTACAACCGCTCGAAAACCTCGCAAACTCGGAGACATACCCTCAATTCCACGAATTGCTGTTTCGCCACTGCGGGGACTGTCTTGTATTTATTTGAAAATCTTAAAGAAATAGCCAATTCCTACCTGCCTTCCGAGCAGGTCGAGAAGCTCAGGCAAGCCTATGTGGTGGCCCGTGATGCTCACCAGGGACAGATGCGTTCCAGCGGCGAGCCCTATATCACCCACCCGGTTGCCGTGGCCCGGATCCTGGGCGACATGCGCCTCGACCACGAAACCCTGATGGCCGCCGTGCTGCACGACGTCATCGAAGACACCCCGGTCACCAAAGACGATCTGGCCGAACTGTTTGGCAACGCCGTTGCCGAGCTGGTATCGGGCGTCTCCAAGCTCGACAAGCTGAAGTTTCGCGATCGCAAGGAAGCCCAGGCCGAAAACTTCCGCAAGATGATGATGGCCATGACCCAGGACATCCGGGTCATCCTGATCAAGCTCGCCGACCGCACCCACAACATGCGCACGCTGGGCTCACTTCGGCCGGACAAGCGTCGCCGCATCGCCCGCGAGACGCTGGAAATCTTCGCCCCCATCGCCAACCGTCTCGGCATCCACACCATGAAGAACGAGCTGGAAGAGCTCGGCTTCGAGGCGCTCTACCCCATGCGCTCCCGGGTGCTGCGGGAATCGGTGCGCCGCGCCCGTGGCAATCGCCGCGAGATCATCGACTCCATCCAGAGCGAGATTGAGGGCCGGCTGCGGGAGGCCGGCATCGACTCTCAGGTGAGCGGGCGCGAGAAGAATTTATTCTCCATTTACAACAAAATGGAGAAGAAAGAACTGCAATTCCACGAAGTGATGGATATCTACGCCTTTCGCGTGAGGGTAAAGGACATAGATACCTGTTACCGGGTGCTGGGCCAGATGCACAGCCTCTACAAGCCACGTCCCGGCCGCTTCAAGGACTATATCGCCATCCCCAAGAGTAACGGCTACCAGTCGCTGCACACCTCCCTGGTGGGGCCGCACGGGGTGCCGGTCGAGGTGCAGATCCGCACCGAATTCATGGATCAGATGGCCGACAAGGGGGTTGCCGCCCACTGGGCCTACAAGCAGGATGGCGACAGCTCGGGCACCACGGCCCAGATCCGCGCTCAGCGCTGGATGCAGAGCCTGCTGGAGCTGCAACAGAGCGCCGGCAGCTCGTTCGAATTCATCGAAGGGGTCAAGACCGACCTCTTCCCTGACGAGATCTACGTCTTCACCCCGGAGGGCCGCATCATGGAGCTGCCCGCCGGCGCCACCCCGGTGGACTTCGCCTACACGGTTCACACCGACATCGGTCACGCCTGTGTCGGCTCAAGGGTCGACCGTCACCCCTACCCGCTCAGCAGCCCGCTGCATTCGGGTCAGACGGTGGAGATCATCACGGCCCCCGGCGCCCGCCCGAACGCGGCCTGGCTCAATTTCGTGGTGACCACCAAGGCGCGCTCCAAGATCCGCCAGTTCCTCAAGAACCTGCGTACCGAAGAGTCGGTGGTGCTGGGTCGCCGCCTGCTCAACCATGCGCTCGGTGCCAAGAATATCGAAGACATCCCCGAACCGCGCATCAAGCAGGTGCTGGCCGACACCAAGCACGAGAACCTGCAGGGCCTGCTGGCCGACGTGGGCCTCGGCAACGCCATGAGCGTCATGGTGGCGCGCCGCATGCTGGGGGATGAACTGCCGCCGGAAGAGCAGCCCAAGTCCACCGGCAAGAAGATGCCGATCAAGGGGGCCGATGGCATGCTGGTCACCTTCGCCAACTGCTGCCGCCCGATCCCGGGGGACGCCATCATCGCCCACATCAGCCCGGGCAAGGGCCTGGTGATCCACCAGGAGTCCTGCCGCAACATCAGGGGCTACAGCCGCGAACCGGACAAGTACCTGCCGGTGCAGTGGGAGGTGGACAAGGAGCAGGAGCAGGAATTCCGCACCGGCATCAGCATCGAGATCATCAACCATCAGGGAGCGCTGGCGGAGCTGGCCAACGTGATCGCGGCCACCGGCGCCAACATTCACGCCATCAGTACCGAGGAGAAGGATGGCCGGGTCTATCTGGTCACCCTGCTCATCACCACCAAGAGCCGTATCCACCTTGCCAACATCATGCGCAAGATCCGGGTGATGCCCAACGTGCTCAGAGTGAGCCGACAGAAGAACTGAACACAGGCGGCGCAAGCCGCCTGTTGCTTTTACAGAGACAACCCGTGGCTCCCGAGCGCGTAAGCCGCCTATCCGGCATGCTGACCATTCTGGCCAGCTGGAGCCCCACTGCATAGAAACTGATATGACACCTGAACGCTTTAAACGGATTTCCGACATGCTGGCCATGCGCCAGCTCGACCTGACCGTCTGCATGGAAGAGGTCCACAAGCCTCACAACCTGGCCGCCATAGTGCGCACCGCCGACGCCATCGGCATCCATCGCGTGCATGCTGTCTGGCCCAAGACCTCCATCCACCCGCGCAAGGGCACCGCCCGTGGCAGCCAGAACTGGGTGGATGTGAAGCTGCACCCGGACATAGGTACCGCGGTCGGCGAACTGAAAGCCGCCGGCATGCAGATCCTGGCGACCCACCTCTCCGAGAGCTCGGTGGACTTTCGTGCCATCGACTACACCAAGCCCACCGCCATCCTGGTGGGCCAGGAGAAGCACGGCATAGGGGAAGAGGCGCTGGCGCTGGCCGATCATCATATCGTCATCCCCATGGTGGGCATGGTGCAGTCCCTCAACGTCTCGGTGGCCGCCGCTGCCATCCTGTACGAGGCCCAGCGCCAGCGCGAGCTGGCGGGCTGCTACCAGCGCGGTTGCCCCCTCGATCTCGACGAGCAGAACAGCATCTTGTTCGAGGGGGGCTATCCCATCTATGCCCAGCTCTGCAAAGAAAAAGAGATGCCCTACCCCCAGCTCGGCCCGGCGGGCGAGATCCTGGCGGACGAGGCCTGGTGGCAACGGATGCAGCTGACCCGCAAAGGCTGGGCCGCACACCAGGAAGACCCTATGGACATGGAGTATCCATCCGATGAAAGTTAACTGCCTGCCCTTGCTGGCCCTGACCCTGTTTTCTGCCGGAGCCCTCGCCGTGGACAATCCCTATCAGCTCACCATGGAAGCCGAGGTCCCCTCTCTTCATCAGCAGACCCTGCCCGATTTTTGGCGTGATCATGCCGTCGAAGGAGAGTTCAAGGGCAAGGACGGGGTGAGCATCCGCTACGCCGCCCTGCGCCAGGCCAAGGTGGACAGAGCCATCCTCATCGTCAACGGCCGGGTCGAGAGCTACCTCAAGTATCAAGAGCTGGCCTGGGATCTGTGGCGTCAGGGCTACAGCCTCTATCTCATCGATCATCGCGGCCAGGGGCTGTCCGGCCGCATGCTGGCGGATCCGGAGAAGGGCTATGTCGCCGACTTCGACGACTATGTGCTGGATCTGAAGCAGTTCCACGACGAGGTCATAGTCGCGGACCAACCCGCCAAGCTGTTCCTGCTGGCCCACTCCATGGGGGGTGCCATCTCGGCACGCTATCTGGAACGCTGGCCGGATGACATCAAGGCGGCCGTGCTCTCCTCCCCCATGCTGGGCATCAACCTCGGCGGCCTGCCCAAGTGGCTGGCCAAGGGGCTGGCGGTCACCATGGATACGGTCGGCAGCTGGTGGGGCGAGCCCCCCTACGGGCCGGGACAGGGGGGCTATGTCTCCCACGATTTCGCCGACAACGGTCTGAGTCACAGCGAGCCCCGCTATCAGGCATTCCGCCAGCTCTATGAACAGCAGCCGCAGATCAAGCTGGGCGGCGTCACCGCCCACTGGATCCGCGAGGGCATCAAGGCCGGGGATGCCGCCATCGCCGAGGCAGACAGGATCAAGACGCCGCTGCTGCTGATACAGGCGGGGGATGACGGCATCGTCGACAACCTGGCCCAGGACGAGTTCTGCACCAGGGCACGTTGTGAAGGGGGCAAGCCGCTGCGGATCGAGGGGGGCTGGCACGAGCTGTTTATCGAGGCGGATACCCAGCGCCTTCCCGCACTGACCGCGACCCTGGCGTTCTTCGCTCGTTTCTAGCGCCGATACTGGCTATTTTTTGGATCCCTAAATAAATGGGGTGAGGTCAGACGCTGGGGTACACTGCCCCGGCATTCCATTCATGCCGAGGTAATGATGTTCAAGGTAGTTGTATCCGATCTCGATGGCACCCTGCTCAACAAGCAGCACCAGATCTCCCCCCGCACCCGTGACACCCTGCACCGCCTGGTCGATCAGGGGATCAAGTTCGTGGTGGCCACCGGTCGCCATCATGTGGACGTGCGCGGCATCCGCGATGCGCTCGGACTCGATATCTATCTCATCACCTCCAACGGCGCCGTGGTGCACGACAAGCAGGATCGGCTGATCTTCAATCAGGCGCTGCCCGCTTCGGTGGCGGCCGAGCTGATCACCCTGGAACGGGATCCCTCCATCCACCTCAACGTCTACTACGGCGACGAGTGGCTGGTGGAGGAAGAGATGCCCAAGATGCTGCAATTCCACGAAGAGTCCGGCTTCGCCTACCGCCTGACCGACCTCGCCACTCACCCGATGGACAAGATCAACAAGGTGTTCTACATCGGCGATCACGAGAAACTGCTCGAGATCGAGACCCGGCTCAACCAGCAATATGGTGATCGGCTCAACGTCACCTTCTCCCTGCCGGACTGTCTCGAGGTGATGCACGGTGGCGTGCACAAGGGCAACGCCGTGCGCGCTGTGCTGGCCCAGAATGGACTGGAGATGTCCCAGGCAGTCGCCTTCGGCGATGGCATGAATGACTTCGAGATGCTGAGCATGGTGGGTCGCGGCGTGGTCATGGGCAACGCCCACGATCGCCTCAAGCTGGCTCTGCCTGAACATGAGCAGACCCTGAGCTCGGACGAGGATGGTGTCGCCGTCTATCTGGAGCAGCTGTTCGCCCCCAGCGTCGGCTGATCCCGTTCGTCTCCTCGCCAGAAATGCAAAAGGGTGGTCGCATGACCACCCTTTTCACATCCATTCATCGCATCTCTTCATCCAGAACGCCGGCCCTGCCGCGTTCGTCCTTTTCACCAGGCGAGGTTGGGCAGGGCTAGCCGATCCAGCAGGCTGGTGGCGGGCTGCCACTCGAAACTCTGGTTGGCGCCGCCGTAACACTCCGCCAGTCGCAACGGCGTGCCGGGCTGGTGACGACGCCCGGCCACATCCAGACAGAGCGAGACCTGCCGGTTGAACAGGCGATCCGCCTGCCATTGCCATTGATGGCTGTTATCCTGACAATCCGCCATGACGAGATCGTCGCTGCCCCTGGCGATCAGGCAATGCTCCGACAGCTGCAAGGCACCGGCATCCCACTCGAACTGCTGGCGGGGGCTCCGGTCACAGGGCTGAGTCAGCAGACCGCCCTTCTCGCTCAAGGCCACGCAGAAGCCGCCATCGGTCACCAGGGCCGCCGAGGAGGACGCTGTCGACTTGGGGGCCGCCCCCATCAGCAATGCCTCCGGCTTGGGTTGCAACGCACAACCGCCGAGGGTCATGACCACCAGCGCCAGAGTGCAGGCTTGAAAGAGCATAGGATGATGGTACATGTGACCTTGTGCCTGAAAGTGTTCGATGATGCCCACTACTTGGGAGTCTGGCACCCAGCATAACGAACTCGAGGCGAACAGGCGCCAACAGAAGTGTAAAAAGACGTGACAGAGAGGGAGAGCAAATCGCAGAAAAGCAAAAACCCCGCCGAAGCGAGGTTTTCAAATGTGGTCGGTGATAAAGGATTCGAACCTTTGACCCTCTGGTCCCAAACCAGATGCGCTACCGGGCTGCGCTAATCACCGATGGGGTACTTCTTTTTCAACTATCAAGATAACCAATGGTCACCTTCGTCATACAGCAAGTATGGTGCGAAGAGAGGGACTCGAACCCTCACACCCGGGGGGCACTAACACCTGAAGCTAGCGCGTCTACCAATTCCGCCACCTTCGCATACCTAACATGCCGCAAAACAACTGTAAAATGGGGTGGCTGATGGGGCTCGAACCCACGACAACCGGAATCACAATCCGGGACTCTACCAACTGAGCTACAGCCACCACAGCTGTTTTCGTTCCACAACACGCCCGCTTAACTGGCGCACGTTTTATGGTGCGCCCGACAGGATTCGAACCTGTGACCTCTGCCTCCGGAGGGCAGCGCTCTATCCAGCTGAGCTACGGGCGCTACGCTGTCGAACGGGGCGCATTATTGATGATGGCACCCACCTTGTCCACTCTTTTTTTATCACAATGAATCAACCGATTGTTTTTGCATCGCTTTGTACAGTTTTGTATCTCTTCTCCATGCTTTCGGCCTGAATCGTCCTCACTCGGCCCACTTCTGTGCCCTCATCTGGCAGAGTATCGATTCTCATCCTTGACTTGCTTGCTTCTCTACCTAGAATGAATGAACGTTCATTCATTGTGATCAGCAGAGTCATGGATAAAAAAGAGCGCATTTTCGAGGCGGCGCACGAGATCCTCGGCGAGCAGGGCTTCTATGGTCTCTCCGTTGCCGCGGTCGCCAAGCAAGCCAATGTGGCGGCAGGCACCATCTACCGCTACTTCAGCGACAAGGATGATCTGATCCGCCAACTTTATCTGCACACCATTCTGAAGTGTCATCCGCTGGTCATGGAGGATGTGCAGATAGAAGAGGTGTCATATCGGCAATTTCGACGCCTGTGGCTCAACATCGATGCCATCTTCACCCACCACCCCAATGCCCTCAAATGCAAATTGCAGTACGAAAGTTCTCCATTGGGGGCTGAATTGGAGCGGGATCCGGTCATAATGGCAACCTGGGCGCCACTTGAGCGCTTCTTCGAACGGGGACGCCAGCAAGGACTGTTTATCGATTTACCCGTCCTGGTGCTGCAGGCGCTGAGTCTGGATTGCGTGACCAACCTGGCACAACAACGCCGGGTTCACGATTTTGTATTGACGCAAGAACAGTTGGAGACGGTGATCCGGGCCAGCTGGAATGCCATTTTAAACCCTAATATTTCCACCACAGGAGCCTGTTCATGAAAAAGTGGATGGCCATCATGCTGCTGATAGCACTCGCCTTGTTTGGCAGTGTCATCGGCTTCAATATGTTCAAACAGAAGAAGATCGCAGAGTTCATGGCCAATCGACCAGAGCCTGAGTTCCCGGTCACCGCCATGGTGACCAAGGCGCAAGACTGGGTTCCGACCATAGATGCCATCGGCTTCATCGAGCCCAAGCAAGGGGTCACTCTCTCCAGTGAACTGGCGGGCACCATCGACAAGATCAGCTTCGAATCCGGCACCCAGGTCAAGGCAGATCAGCTGCTGCTGAGCCTGGACTCCAGCGTGGAAAAAGCCAACCTGCAATCGTCCCAGGCCAGACTGCCGGCGGCGCGGGCCAAGTTTGAGCGCTATCAGAACCTGTACCAGAAGAACTCCATCTCCCGGGATCAACTGGATGACGCCGAAGCCAGCTACCGCTCCTTGGAAGCGGATATAGAGAGCCTGAAGGCCACCATAGCCCGTCGCGAAGTGCGTGCTCCCTTCGGTGGTGTGGTCGGCCTGCGCAACGTCTTCCTCGGTCAATACCTGGAACCGGGTACCGAGATAGTGCGACTGGAAGACACCAGCGTGATGCGCCTGCGCTTCACCGTGCCCCAGACCGACATCTCCAAGATTGCCCTGCACCAGACCATCAAGATCAACGTGGATGCCTATCCCAATACCCAGTTTGACGGGCATATCACCGCCATCGAGCCAGCCGTCAACTATCAGAGCGGCCTGATCCAGGTGCAGGCTGACATCCCGAACAACGAGGGCCAGCTCCGCTCCGGCATGTTTGCCCGTGCCAGCATCATACTGCCCACGGTGAAGGATCAGATCGTGATCCCGCAATCCGCCATCTCCTTCACCCTGTACGGCGAGAACGTCTATGTCATCCACGAGGCGGACGGTGTGAAGCGTGCCAAGCAGGTAGTGGTCAAGGCGGGTGAGCGTCGTGGCAATGACGTCCATGTGCTGTCTGGCCTCAAGGCCGGCGATGAAATCGTGCTGTCGGGTCAGGTTCGCCTGAGTAACGATACCAAGGTGCGCGTAGTCGAAAACGATGCCCTTGCCGTTCCGGCACAAACCCCGATGCTGTAAGCGCGGAGATCTGTGATGCGATTTACTGACATATTCATAAAAAGGCCCGTGCTGGCGATCTCGCTCAGCTTCCTGATAGCCCTGCTGGGCTTCCAGGCCATCTTCAAGATGCAGGTGCGGGAATACCCTGAAGTCATCAACACGGTGATCACGGTCAACACCAGCTACTACGGTGCCAGTGCTGACCTGATCCAGGGCTTCATCACCCAACCCCTTGAGCAGGCGGTCGCGCAAGCCGACAACATCGACTTCATGACCTCTTCCAGCCAGCTGGGCAGCTCCACCGTCACCGCGTACATGAAGCTGAACACCGACCCCAACGCAGCCCTGGCCGATATCCTGGCCAAGGTCAACTCGGTGCGCTCCCAGTTGCCCAAGGAGGCGGAAGACCCCTCGGTCACCTCCTCCACCGGTTCGACCACGGCGGTGCTCTACATGGGCTTCACCAGCCCTGAGCTGAATTCCAGCCAGATCACCGACTACCTGGAGCGGGTCATCAAGCCCCAGCTGTTCACCGTGGGTGGGGTCTCCAAGATCGACATCTACGGCGGGGTCGAGTTTGCCCTGCGGGTGTGGCTGGATCCGGCCAAGATGGCGGCCTTCGACCTGACCTCCAGCGACGTGATGACGGTGCTCAACAGCAACAACTATCAGTCTGCTACCGGCCAGGCGACCGGCTACTTCACCCTGTTCAACGGCAATGCCGAAACCCAGGTCAGCAACACCGGTGAGCTCAAGCGGCTGGTGGTGGCGACCCGGGATGGCAAGGTGATCCGCCTCTCCGACATCGCCAAGGTGACGCTGGAGAAGAGCCACGACATCTACCGTGCCAGCGCCAACGGCAAGGAAGCGGTGGTGCTTGCGGTCAACGCGGCGCCGACCGCCAACCCCATCACCATCGCCCACGATGTGATGGAGCTGCTGCCGAGCCTGAAGAGCAACATGCCGAGTACCCTGCAGACCAACGTGCTGTATGACTCCACCATTGCCATCAACGAATCCATCCACGAGGTTATCAAGACCATACTGGAAGCGGCCGCCATCGTACTGGTGGTGATCACCCTGTTCCTCGGCTCCTTCCGGGCTGTCATCATCCCCATCATCACCATACCGCTGAGCCTCATCGGCGTGGTGATGATGATGGATCTGTTCGGTTTCTCCATCAACCTGATGACCCTGCTGGCCATGGTGCTGGCGATCGGTCTGGTGGTGGATGACGCCATCGTCGTGTTGGAGAACGTCGATCGTCACATCAAGGAAGGGGAAGAACCGTTCCGGGCGGCCATCATAGGCACCCGCGAGATCGCTGTGCCGGTCATAGCCATGACGGTCACCCTGGCCGCGGTGTACGCGCCTATCGCCCTGATGGGGGGCATCACCGGCTCCCTGTTCAAGGAGTTTGCGCTGACCCTGGCGGGAGCGGTATTCGTCTCCGGCATCATAGCCCTGACCCTGTCGCCCATGATGTGCGCCAAGATGCTCAAGGCCAATGAGCAGCCGAACAAGTTCGAGAGCACGGTGCACCACCTGCTGGATCGGATGACGAATCGCTACGACCGCATGCTGCACGCCGTGATGCAGCACCGCATCGTGGTGGTTGTGTTCGCCGTCATCGTGTTCGGCAGCCTGCCGCTGTTGTTCAAGTTCATCCCGAGCGAGCTGGCCCCGTCCGAGGATAAGGGCGTTATGGCCGTGCTGGGGACGGCACCCTCCAATGCCAACCTGGACTACATCGAAAACACCATGGCGGACGTGAACAAGATCCTGGATAAGCAGCCCGAGATCGCGTATTCCCAGGTCTTCTCCGGGGTGTTCAACGCCAACCAGGCCTTCGGCATCGCCTCCATGGTGCCCTGGAGCGAGCGTGAAGCGAGCCAGAAAGAGGTGCTGGATAGGGTTGCCGGTCTGGTGAAGGACATCCCAGGTATGGCCATCACCACCTTCCAGTTCCCCGAGCTGCCGGGTGCCTCGAGCGGCCTGCCCATCCAGTTCGTCATCACCACCCCGAACAGCTTCGAGAGCCTGTTCCTGATCGCCGGTGAGATGCTGACGGCCACCCAGGCCAACGGCCAGTTCGTCTATTCGGATCTCGATCTGAACTACGACTCGGCCACCATGAAGATCAAGATCGACAAGGACAAGGCGGGTGCCTACGGCATCACCATGCAGGACATAGGCGTCACCATGGGCACCATGATGGCGGATGGCTACGTCAACCGGATCGATCTGGATGGCCGCTCCTACGAGGTGATCCCGCAGGTGGAGCGTAAATTCCGTATGAACCCTGAATCCATGAAGGGCTATTACGTGCGTGCCGCCGATGGCAAGTCGATCCCGCTCGGCAGCCTGATCAGCATCGAAGTGGTGGGCGAGCCCCGTGCCCTGCCCCACTTCAACCAGCTGAACTCGGCGACCATAGGCGCAGTTCCTGCTCCGGGTGTCGCCATGGGTGATGCGATCAACTGGTTCAAGGCCACCGCAGAAGAGAAGCTGCCGCAAGGCTATCGCTACGACTTCATGGGGGAAGCCCGCCAGTTCGTGACCGAAGGCAACGCCCTGTACGCCACCTTCGCCCTGGCCCTTGCCATCATCTTCCTGGTGCTGGCGATCCAGTTTGAATCGGTACGTGACCCCCTGGTCATCATGGTCTCGGTCCCGCTCGCCATCAGCGGTGCCTTGATCGCGCTGGCCTGGGGAATGGCCACCATGAACATCTACTCCCAGGTGGGCCTCATCACCCTCGTCGGTTTGATTACCAAGCACGGCATCCTGATCTGTGAGGTGGCGAAGGAGGAGCAGCTGCTGCACGGTCTGAACCGGATGCAGGCGGTGATGCAAGCCGCCAAGGTGCGACTGCGCCCGATCCTGATGACCACGGCGGCCATGATTGCGGGCCTCATCCCGCTGCTCTATGCCGCGGGTGCAGGCGCCGCCCAGCGCTTCAGCATCGGTATCGTGATAGTGGCGGGTCTGGCCATCGGCACCCTGTTCACCCTGTTCGTGCTGCCGGTGATCTACACCTACCTGGCCTCCGAGCACAAACCGCTGCCGGAATTTGATGAATCCATTCCGGCCAAGGCGAAAGGGAATCATTAATCCCTGGAGAGAACAAAAAGGCCCCGAAAGGGGCCTTACTTTTATCCGTTTTATGACACACGACATAGGTAGATGAAGCAGTTACACTAAACCGCACTCAATCCAGACCGCAAGGATGCCATGTCAGGAATCTTCTCCAAGGCCATCGGCCTTAACGGACTGTCTTACCGTCTGCTCTCCTACATTCTGATATGCAGTACCGTCTTGGCCATGATCATTACGGTGTTGCAGCTCGCCTGGGATTACAACAAGGATGTGACCGTCATCGAGGCGAGCATCGATCAGATCGAGGCCTCCTTCCTGCAGCCCATCTCCGCCAGTTTATGGAATCTGGATGAAGAACAGGTCAAGGTTCAGATCGAAGGCATCATGAACCTGCCCAACATGCAGTTCGTGATGGTCAAGGAGATGCTCGGCAACTCGGAAGTGCCACTGCTGACCCAGGGCGTGGAAAAAGAGCAGTACGACATCTCCCGGGAGTTCAGCCTCACCTATCAGGGCGAGATCGTCGGCAAGCTGTTTGTCGCCGCCTCCCTCGAACAGATCTACCAGCGGCTGATCGAGAAATCCGTGCTGATCCTGGTCAGCCAGACCATCAAGACCCTGGTCGTCTCCTTCTGCATCCTGATCATCATCTACTACCTGGTGATCCGTCATATCAATCGCATCGTCAACTACGCCCAGAAACTGAACCTGGATAGACTCGCAGTGGAGCTGACGCTGGAGGGGCGCACCCTGCCCCGCAAGCACCCCGACGAATTCGATGCGCTGGCCGCGACCCTCAACCAGATGCGCACCCGTCTGAACGATGAATTCACGGCCCGCCATCAGGCCGCCGAGCAGCTCCAGCAGGAGCGGGACTTCTCCGCCACCCTGATCAACTCGGCCAACATGGTTATCTGCTGCATGGAGCCGGACCTCAACATCGCCAGCATCAACCCTGCCGCCATCCTGCTCACCGGCTATCACCATGAAGAGTTGTTGCAGCACAACTGGCTGGATCTGTTCGTCAGCCAGGAGCAGCGGACCGAGCTGGGCACCCTGCTCGCCGAACAGGGCTCCCTCGAAGACAGGGAGATCATCATGCACGACCAGCAGGGCAACGAACTCGTCCTGCAGTGGACCTTCGCCCCCTTCTACGAAGGCCCGAACCTCAAGTATCTGATTGGATTCGGTTATGACATCACCCGCCTGAAGAAAGTTGAGCGGGAGATCACCCTGTTCAACGAGCAGCTGGAAGGCAAGGTAGACGAGCGCACCCGCCGCCTGAGCGATGCCAACGAGCAGCTGGGCAAGGCGTACGACGACCTGAAACAGGCCCAGCAAACCCTGGTGGAGTCGGAGAAGATGGCTTCGCTGGGATCGCTGGTCGCCGGGGTGGCCCACGAGATCAATACGCCCATCGGCATCAGCGTGACCGCCTCCTCCTACCTGCAGGAGCAGGTGGCCGATTTCAAGCAGCACATCGAGGCCAAGCAGCTCTCCCGCTCCTATCTGAATGAATTCACGGTCAATCTTGATGAATCCATGCAGTTGCTGCAGGGCAACCTGAGACGCGCCTCCGAGCTGATTGCCAGCTTCAAGCAGGTGGCGGTGGATCAGTCGTCCGAGGCACGCTACAACTTCAGCCTGGCCGACAACCTGCACCAAGTGGTGGTCTCCCTCGGCCACAAGCTCAAGAAGGCCCAGTGTGAGGTCGACATCCAATGCGATCCCAAGCTGACCCTCTACTCCTTCCCCGGCAGCTTCACCCAGATCTACTCCAATCTGCTCCTCAACTCCATCAACCACGGTTTCGATGGCTGGGACAGACCCAAAAAGATCAGCATCCGGGTGGAACAGCAGGACAATGAGCTCATCATCGACTACAGCGACAATGGCCGCGGCATCCCCCCCGAGATACTGCCGCGCATCTTCGATCCCTTCGTCACCTCCAAGCGGGGCCACGGCGGCAGCGGGCTCGGCACTCACATCATCTACAACCTGGTGGTGCAACTGCTGCGCGGCCGCATCCACTGCGCCAGCGAACCAGGCCTGGGCGCCCAGTTCCATATCCGCCTGCCCATCCAGCAGAACTGAGCGCCGGCCCTTGTGGGCCGGCGCCTTTGTCCCCATCATGCTGTGACAGCATTTTTCACAAGCGGAGAACCTACCATGGCACAGCATTTTGACTACATCGCCATCGGCGGCGGCAGCGGCGGCATCGCCTCGGCCAACCGGGCGGCCATGTATGGCAAGAAAGTCGCCCTGATCGAAGCCAAGGCACTGGGCGGCACCTGCGTCAACGTGGGTTGCGTCCCCAAGAAGGCCATGTGGTATGCCGGCCAGATCGCCGATGCCCTGAGATATGGCGCCGACTACGGTTTCGACACCACACTCAACCACTTCAGCTGGGCCAAGCTGGTGGAATCCCGCCAGGCCTATATCAGCCGCATTCATCAATCCTACGAGAACGTGCTCGGCAAGAACCAGATCACCGTCATCCGGGGGTTCGCCCGTTTCGTCGACGGCAACACAGTCGAAGTGGATGGTGAGCACTACACGGCCGATCACATACTGATCGCCACCGGCGGCCACCCCGAGGTGCCCAATATCCCAGGCGCCGAGCTCGGCATCGACTCAGACGGCTTCTTCGCCCTGCAAGAGCAGCCGAAGCGGGTCGCCGTAGTCGGTGCCGGCTATATTGCCGTCGAGATCGCCGGCGTGATGCAGGCGCTGGGCTCGGAGACCCATCTGGTGGTACGCAAGCAGGGTCCGCTGCGCAACTTCGATCCCATGATCCAGGAGACCCTGGTGGAGATCATGGCTGCCGAAGGCCCCAAGCTGCATACCCATGCCATCCCTAAAGCGGTGATCAAGAACGCCGACGACAGCCTGACCCTGCAGCTGGAAGATGGCCGCCACCTCACCGTGGATTGCCTGATCTGGGCCATAGGCCGTGCCCCCGCCACCGACAATCTAAACCTCTCTGCCGCCGGCATCGCGCTGGATGACAAGGGCTATATCCCGACCGACAAGTTCCAGAACACCAATGTCGACAACCTCTATGCGGTGGGTGACAACACCGGCCGCATCCAGCTCACCCCGGTGGCCGTCGCCGCCGGCCGTCGCCTGTCGGAGCGGCTGTTCAACAACAAGCCAAACGAGCACCTCAACTACGATCTGGTGCCGACAGTGGTATTCAGCCACCCGCCCATAGGCACCATAGGGCTGACCGAGCCGGAGGCCATCGCCGAGTATGGCGAGAGCCAGGTCAAGGTCTATCGCAGCCAGTTCACCGCCATGTATTCGGCGCTGACCCAGCACCGCCAGCCCACCCGCATGAAGCTGGTCTGCGTCGGGCCAGAGGAGAAGGTGGTCGGCCTGCACGGCATCGGCTTTGCGATGGACGAGATACTGCAAGGCTTCGGTGTCGCCATGAAGATGGGGGCCACCAAGGCGGACTTCGACAACTGCATCGCCATTCATCCCACCAGCGCGGAAGAGTTTGTGACCATGCGATAAACGTGGTTGAAGCTGGCCTGTCACTATCAGGCCAGCTTCAATAACTGCGTTCCCCTTCCCACCAGCGCGGAAGAGTTCGTGACCATGCGCTAAGCAAAGGTGGTGCTGGCTGCATATCCGTAACCAGCCTCCCACCACTGCGTTGCCCTTCCCCACCCCACCAGCGCGGAAGAGTTTGTGACCATGCGCTAAGCAAAGGTGGTGCTGGCTGCATACCCGTAACCAGCCTCCCACCACTGCGTTGCCCTTCCCCACCCCACCAGCGCGGAAGAGTTTGTGACCATGCGCTAAGCAAAGGTGGTGCTGGCTGCATATCCGTAACCAGCCTCCCACCACTGCGTTGCCCTTCCCCACCCCACCAGCGCGGAAGAATTCGTGACCATGCTCTAGCGGTACCCAGCCCGAACAAAACCCGGCTCCAGCCGGGTTTTTTCTATCCTGCCGCTCAGTAACCCCCGCTTTTTACGCCGATTTTACGCCCGTCATAGGGCGCTTTATGGCGCCTTTACGCCCCTTATTTATACCCTTGAGGCGTCAATTACAGCCAAGGGGTCGATGTGGTTCTACATCGATTTTCGGCGCTAATCATCTCAACGGAGTCGTTATGAATTGGCTATATCTGCTGCTGGTCCTCGCCCTGCTGGGCTATCTGCTGCGTGCGTTAACGCGCAGCCACGAGTGAGGGACTTGAAGATGCGGCAAGTAATTATCCATCCGGTGGCCTGCGGCCTGCCGGGCCTCGCGGGCTATCCAATGCGTGCACTGATGCACCGCGACCACGAGTGAGGGACCAGATATGTGGCAAGAAATAATCTATCCGGTGGCCTTCGTGCTGCTGGTCCTGCTGCCGGCACCTCTGCTCGGCAACTACATGTACAAGGTGTTCGAGGGGCAGAGCCGCTGGCTCTCCCCTATCGAACGAGCGACCATGGCCTGCAGTGGCACCGATGGGCGGGAGCAGAACTGGAAGTCCTACGCCCTCAGCCTGCTGGCCTTCAACGGCGCAGGTTTCGGTCTGCTGTTCCTGATCCTGATGGCCCAGGGCCTGCTGCCCCTCAACCCGCAGCAGTTACCGGGCCTGAGCTGGGAACTGGCCTTCAACACCGCCGTCAGCTTCATGACCAACACCAACTGGCAGGCCTATTCCGGTGAGGTCAGCCTCTCCTACTTCAGCCAGATGGTGGGGCTCACCACCCAGAACTTCGTCTCCGCCAGCACAGGCGCCGCCGTGGCCGTGGCGCTGTTCCGCGGCATCACTCGCCAGCAGACCACCCATCTGGGTAACTTCTGGCAGGATCTGGTGCGCTTCTGCCTCTACGTGCTGCTGCCGATGGCGCTCGTCATGGCACTGCTGCTGGTCTGGCAAGGGGTTCCCCAGAGTCTGTCGGCCTACCTGCCGTTCCACGCCCTGGAAGGTCAGGAGCAGTTGCTGCCGCTTGGGCCCGCTGCTTCCCAGATCGCCATCAAGCAGCTCGGCTCCAACGGCGGGGGCTTCTTTGGCATCAACTCGGCACACCCGTTCGAGAACCCGACCGCCCTCTCCAACTGGCTGGAGATGGTCACCCTGCTGACCCTGCCCGCCGCCCTGGTCTGTACCCTGGGCCGCTACGTGAAGCACCAGGGTCACGGCCGCGCCATCCTCTCTGCCATGACGCTGCTGTTCGTGCTGGGGCTCGGCCTCTCCGTCTATCAGGAGTTGCAACCGGATCCGGCGCTCGCCCAGCTCACCACCCAGGCAGGCAACTGGGAAGGTAAGGAGAGCCGCTTCGGCCCGGTGCTCTCCAGCATCTGGGAAGTGGCGACCACCGCCGCCTCCAACGGCTCGGTCAACGCCATGCACGACAGCTTCACCCCCCTCGGTGGCATGGTCGCCATGATCAACATGCTGCTGGGTGAGGTGGTGTTTGGTGGGGTCGGTGCCGGTATCTACGGCATGATGCTGTTCGTGCTGCTGACCGTGTTCCTGTGCGGCCTGATGGTGGGACGCACCCCGACCTATCTCGGCAAGCGCCTCGGCATCACCGAGATGAAGTGGGTGGTTGCCAGCATGCTGGTGATGCCGGTCGGGGTTTTGGTGATCGGTGGGGTCACCCTGCTGATGCCGGACGCCAGCACCATCATCGGCCAGGAGGGCCCCCACGGCCTGTCCCGCCTGATCTATGCCTACGCCTCGGCGGCCGGCAACAACGGCTCGGCCTTCGGTGGCTTCGCCGCCGCCGACAGCTGGCAATGCATCGCCATCGGTCTGGCCATGCTGCTCGGCCGCTTCGGCTACATCATCCCGGTACTGGCCATCGCCGGTCAGCTCGCTAGATCATCGCGCATAGATGCTGGCGAGGGGGACTTCCCGGTCAGCGGCACTCTGTTCGTGACGCTGTTGATCATCACCGTATTACTGATAGGTGGCCTCTCCTTCCTGCCCGTACTGGCGCTGGGACCGGTAGCCGAACATCTCACCCTGATGCAGGGAGCTTTCCAATGAGCAAGTCCATTTCAGTGACAGCCGGCACCAATAAGGTCAAGGGCAAGTCACCTCATTCACAGGTCGTACAGGCCATGATTGAAGCTTTCTATCGCTTCAATCCCAAGGCGCTGTTTGGCAGCCCCATCCTGTTCACCCTCTGGCTGGCCGCCGTGATGGCGACCGTGGAGTCCCTGATGGGGCAACCCCTGTCGGGGGTTACCCCCAGCCTGGCCTGGCAGCTGACTGCCTGGCTCTGGTTGACGCTGTGGTTTGCCAACTTCGCCGAGACCCTGGCGGAAGGGCGTGGCAAGGCGCGGGCCGACAGCCTGAAGGCGGGCATGAGCCAGCTTCAGGCACGCAAGGTACGGGATCCGAAAGATGGCCAGGGCGAGTGGATCCCGGCCACCAGCCTGCAAAAAGGGGATCTGGTGCTGGTGCGCAGCGGCGAGATGATCCCGGCCGACGGTGAAGTCGTTGCCGGTATCGCCTCCGTCAACGAGGCCGCTATCACCGGGGAATCCGCCCCCGTCATCCGCGAGTCCGGCACCGACCGCAGCGGCGTGACCGGCAACACCACTGTGGTCTCCGACGAGATCTGGGTCCGTGTAACCAACAATCCCGGGGAAAGCACGCTCGACAGAATGATCGCTCTGGTCGAGGGGGCCAAGCGCCAGAAGACGCCCAACGAGATGGCGCTCGATGCCCTGCTGGTGGGTCTGACCCTGATCTTCCTGCTGGTGGTCGCCACCCTGCCCTGGTTCCTCGACTACAACGGCACCCAGGTACCGCGTCTCTACCTGCTTGCCCTCTTCATCACCCTGATCCCGACCACCATAGGCGGCCTGCTCTCCGCCATCGGCATCGCCGGCATGGACCGGCTGGTGAAGCTGAACGTGATCGCCAAGTCAGGCCGTGCCGTGGAGGCCGCCGGTGACGTGCGCACCCTGCTGCTGGACAAGACAGGTACCATCACCTTCGGCAACCGCATGGCTGACGAGCTGATCCCGGCCCCCGGGGTCGATCCCTCCCTGCTGGCCCAGGCCGCCATGCTGGCCTCCCTCGGCGACAACACGCCCGAGGGCAAGTCCATCCTGACCCTGGCCGGCAAGAGCATGGCCAAGCCGAGCCAACTGGAGAGCGACAAGGTGATCCCCTTCAGCGCAGAAACCCGACTGAGCGGGCTGGACCGCAACGGTCATCAATATCGCAAGGGGGCCGTGGATGCGGTGCTGAACTACCTCTCCCTCGATCGCAAGGGGGTGCCGGAGCCGATCCTGAAGGCGGTCGATCACATCGCCCGCCAAGGCGGTACCCCGCTGCTGGTCTGTACCCACGAGCAACTGCTCGGGGTGGTGTACCTCAAGGACATCATCAAGCCCGGCATCAAGGCCCGCTTCCAGATCCTGCGTCACATGGGGATCCGCACCGTGATGATCACCGGCGACAACCCGCTGACCGCGGCCGCCATCGCCGCCGAGGCCGGGGTGGATGACTTCATCGCCGAGGCCACCCCGGAGAAGAAGCTGGCTTATATCCGCCAGGAGCAGGCCGATGGCCGGCTGGTGGCCATGTGCGGCGACGGGGCCAACGACGCCCCGGCACTGGCCCAGGCCGACGTAGGGCTGGCCATGAATGAGGGCACCCAGGCCGCCAAGGAGGCGGGCAACCTGGTGGATCTCGACTCCAACCCCACCAAGTTGCTGGACGTGGTGCTGGTGGGCAAACAGCTGCTGGTCACCCGTGGCGCCCTGACCACCTTTTCCATTGCCAACGACGTGGCCAAGTACTTCGCCATACTGCCAGCCCTGTTTATCGCCGCCTATCCACAACTCGGCGTGCTGAACCTGATGCAACTCGGTAGCCCCGAGAGCGCCATATTGTCGGCCATCATCTTCAACGCCCTGATCATAGTGGCGCTGGTGCCGCTGGCGCTGCGAGGGGTCGATGTGAAGGGAACGGCCGCCAGCCTGCTGCGCCGCAACCTGCTGATCTACGGCGTCGGTGGCCTGATCGTGCCTTTCATCGGCATCAAGCTCATCGATCTGGTCATCACCGGCCTCGGCCTGGTGTAAGCACCGAGGGATGCGGGCCAGGCTCGCATCCCGTCATCTCATTCCGGAGTAAGGACATACCATGATTGCTATCAGAACCCTGCTGACCCTGACCCTGTTGCTGGGGGTCGCCTATCCCCTGGCCGTGACCGGGTTGGCCCAGGTGCTGTTCCCCTGGCAGGCCAACGGCAGCCAGCTGACCAATGACAAACAACAGCTGATCGGCAGCGCCCTGCTGGCACAGAAGTTTGAGCGGGCGGAATACTTCCACTCCCGCCCCTCAGCCAGCGATTTCGCAACCATCGGCAGCGGCGCCTCCAACCTCGGTATGAGCTCACCGCTGCGCGCCGAATTTGCCAACACCGCGGCCAAGGCCCAGGGCGACAACCCCTCTCCCACCCAGCTGACCCGCTCCGGCTCCGGCCTGGATCCCCACCTGCCCGTGGATGCCGTGCTGGCTCAGGTGACCAGAGTCGCCAGGGAGCGAGGGCTGGATCCCGCCTCGTTGACGGAGCGGGTCAAGTCGGCGGCACAAGCTGGTATCCTTGGCCCGCAAGTGGTCAACATTCTCCAGCTAAACTTGCTGCTCGATAAAGACAAGGCAGCATAATGGTGGTGTGCGCTGGCTCACTGGCAATCATTCATATTTTTGAGCCGAGCCTGCCGCTCGATAGGGAAGAGAATGCGTGATGAGGTAAGGGCCGATGCCTTGCTGGCCAGCCTGGAAGAGGAACACAAGGGCAAGCTGAAGGTGTTTCTCGGTGCAGCCCCTGGCGTAGGCAAGACCTACGCCATGCTGCAGGCCGTGCGCGAGCAGGCCAAGGAGGGGGTCGATATCCTGATCGGGGTGGTCGAGACCCACGGCCGCCAGGAGACTCTGGCCCTGCTCGACAAGCTCGCCATCCAGCCGCGCCAGCTGCATTACCACCGCCAGCAGCGACTGGAGGAGATGGATCTGGATGGCTTGCTCGCACGCAAGCCTGCCATCGCCGTGGTGGACGAACTGGCTCACAGCAACGCCCCCGGCAGCCGTCACGAGAAACGCTGGCAGGATGTGGAGGAGTTGCTCGGCGCCGGCATCGATGTCTACTCCACCCTCAACGTACAGCACCTGGAGAGCCTCAACGATCTGGTGTGGCAACTGACCGGGGTCAGGGTCAAGGAGACGCTGCCGGATCAGGTGCTGCTGGAGGCGGACAGCATAGTCCTCATAGACCTTCCCCCCAAGGAGCTGCTCGGCCGGCTCAAGGAGGGCAAGGTCTATGTGCCCCATCAGGCCAAGGCCGCCCTGCAATCCTTCTTCTCCCTCAACAACCTGACCGCCCTGCGCGAGCTGGCGATGCAGACTGCCGCCAGCCACGTGGAGGGAGATCTGCAACTGCAGTGGCAGGCGGCAGGCAAGACCACCCAGCCACTGCGAGGCAAGCTGATGGTCTGCCTCGGCGATCAGCACGGCGCCTCCCTGGTGCGCTACGGTCACCGCTTCGCCCAGCGCCGCCAGCTGCCCTGGCTGGTGGTGCATATCGACAGCCAGGGGTGGCGCTCGGCCGAGGTGGAGCAGGCACTGGCGCTGGCCTCTCACCTCGGCGCAAAGGTGCTGACCCTCTCCAGCCCGGCGGTCGCCGATGCCCTGCTGGAGACGGCCGAACAGCAGCAGGTCTCGCAGCTGTTGCTCGGCAAGCCTCACAGCCCGCCTTGGCGCCGCTCTCTGGTGCAACACCTGCTGAAACAGGCGCAGGGATTCGAGATCACCCTGGTGGACACGGACAAGCGCAAACCCAGCCTGAGACTGCACCCCGCGGGCCCCAGGGAGATCCGCCAGAGCCTGCTGGCCCTGCTGATCATGGGCATCACCTCGGCCATCGCCTGGGGCTTCTCTCACTGGCTGCCACCCGCCTCCCTGCCACTGCTGTTCGTGCTGGGGGTGCTGGCCACGGCCCTCTCCACCAGCCTGGTGCCAGCCATACTGGCGGCCGTGCTGGGATTCGTCGCTCACAATCTGCTGTTCACCGCCCCCTACTTCTCCCTGAGCGTGGCCAGCCACAGCGACCTGCTCACCCTGTTCGTACTGCTCATCGTCGGCATGACGGCAGGACGGCTCGCCTCCCGCCAGCGCCAGCAGCTGATCGGCCTGCGCGAGACCCAGCAGCTCGGCAACGCCCTGCTGTCCCTGAGCCAGGGGCTGGCCACCGCCAGCAGCCCGGTGGAGGTGCTCAGGCAGGGTACCCAGGCCATCTCCCTGGCCCTGGGGCAACCCGTGTTCGCCCTGGATGAGGAGTACCAGTACAGAGCCGGGGATGAGGTGCGGGGACCGGGCCAGACCGACAAGGCCGCCATCGACTGGTGCCTGGCCCAGAAGCAGAGCGCCGGGGCCCACACCGCGACCCTCAACGCGGCCGAAGCCCAGTATCATCACCTCACCGATGAACTGGTGCTGGGTATCAGGCTGGCCAACCCGCTCGCCTCCTCCGCCGAACACCAGTTGCAGGCGCTGCTCACCGATATTCGTGCCGCCCTTGCCCGGATCGATCTCAACGAGCGGCTGGCCGACAGCCAGCTGCAGGCCGAGACGGACAGGCTGCGCGCCGCCCTGCTCTCCTCGGTATCTCACGATCTGAAGACGCCCCTCGCCACCATCATAGGTGCCGGCAGCACGCTGCTGGAATACGGTGATCGGATCAGCCCGGAGGATCGCGACGAGCTGCTGCATTCGGTGCAGGACGAAGCTCGCCGCCTGCACGGCTATGTGCAGAACCTGCTGGACATGACCCGCATCGGCTCGCCGGACTTCCAGCTCAAGCGGGAGTGGGTCGATCTGGCCGATCTGGTGGAGAGCGCCCGCAAGCGGCTGGATTCCTCCTGGCGCCAGCACAAGCTGCTCATTCACTTCGATCAGCAGATCCCCCAGCTCTACGTGCACGGCGCCCTGATCGAGCAGGTGCTGGTCAACATACTCGACAACGCCTCCCGCTACTCGCCAGCCGGCACCCCCATCGAGTTCAAGGTGATGCTGGCCACCCCGGATCTCATCATCGACATCATCGACATCGGGGTGGGCATCGCCACCGCGGACAGGGACAAGATCTTCAATCTGTTCTACACCCAGCCGGTCGGCGATGGCGGCAGTCGCGGCACCGGGCTTGGCCTCGCCATTTCTCGCGCTATGATAGAGGCCCACGGCGGCCGCATCTGGGCATTCGCCGGCCCCAACGGCAACGGTACCTGCATGCGCATCTCCCTGCCGCTCGTCCTCAATTCACCGGAGGTGTAATGGCGCACATATTGGTCATCGACGATGAGGTGGCCATCCGCCGCTTCCTGCGCATCAGCCTGATCGCCGAGGGCCATCAGGTCAGCGAGGCGGTCGGCGTCAATGACGGCCTGGCACAGTATCGCCATCTCAACCCCGACCTGGTGATCCTGGATCTGGGGCTGCCGGACGGAGACGGCATCCAGATCCTGCAAGCCATCAGGGAACATCATCAGCACCCGGTGCTGGTGTTGTCGGCACGGGACTCAGAGCAGGAGAAGGTGCGGCTGCTGGATGCCGGCGCCAACGACTACATGAACAAGCCGTTCGGCATCGGGGAGATGATGGCGCGGATCCGCGTGCTGTTGCGGCAGCGGGCCGGGGCCAGCAGCGGCGAGTGCCGCCACTTTCCCCAATGTGGCCTGAGCCTGGATACCAGCAGCCACAAGGTGAGCCTGCACGGAGAGGAGATCCCCCTGTCCCGCAAGGAGTTCGCCCTGTTGCAGGCGCTGGTGTGCCACCCCGGCAAGCTGGTGATGCAGACCCAACTGCTCAACGACATCTGGGGGCCCAGCCACAAGGAAGACACCCACTACCTGCGCATCGTCATCGCCAGCCTGCGCAAAAAGCTGGCCGATAACCCCCAGCAGCCCAGCTTGATCGAAACCGAATCCGGCATCGGCTACCGCTTCATCGGCAGCTGATGTTTCACGTGGAACGGCGCTTGCTGGCCAGCATTGCCAGCAAGCCGCAGCCGATGAGCAGCAACCCCAGATCCTGCAAGGTGGCCGCCAGCGCCAATCCCAGGCTGAGCAACAGGTAGTAGGCGAGGCCAAACAGGGCGCCGGCACTGCCCGCCACCTCCCGATAGGCCAGCAGGGCCTGGCTCAGGATGTTGGGGATGGCGATACCAAAAGCCACCACTACCCCCATCATGGGCAGCAGGAACCAGAGCGAACTCTGCGTCGCCCACAGGGCCCCACCACAGCCCAGCGCCAGGCCGGCGGCCAACCGGATAAGAGATGACGGCATCCACCCCTTCCCCAGCAACCCCTTGTTCAACAGGCTGCCGGCAAGCGTCGCCAGGGCCAGCCCCATACCGGAGTAGCCGAACTCGCTGACGCTCCATCCCAGCTTCGCAAACAGGAAGGGCGCCAGGCTGTAGTAACCAAACAGCATGGTATTGAACAATGCGACCAGCAGGGCGCTGCACCAGAGCCCGGCATCCCGCACCATCCGGCACGCCAGCGGCCAGAGTGCGACCCGGGTTGTGCTCACCGGGCGCGTCTCCGGCAACCGCCAACCGACGATCAGCAGCAACCCCAAAGCCAGCACCAGCAAACCGCCAAACACGCCGAGGTAACCAGCCCATCCGACCAGCAGGCCACCGCTCATCAAACCGAGCACGGGACTGAGGGACAGCGCCACCCCCATCACCGAGAAGACGCGCGCCAGATCCCCGCCCTGATAGCGGTCACGCAGCATGGTCTGGGTCACCACGGATCCCACGGCGGCACCGAAGGCCGAGATGACCCGCGCGACCAGCAGAGTTTCAAATTCGGTAGCCAGCAGCGCCAGCAAGGCGCCAAGCCCGTAAGTCAGCAGACCGGCCAGCATGGCCGGACGCCGTCCGATCAGATCGCACAGCCGCCCCCAGCAGACCACGCCCAGGGCGAACGCCAGAAAATAGACCGACAGGGTCTGGGATGCCAGCCCCTCGCTCACCCGGAACCCGGTGGCGATATGGGTCAGTGCGGGGCTATAGATGGTCTCCACCAGCTGGGGAAACATCATCAATCCGACCACCAGCCAGAGCGGTGGCGACTTGTTGTTCATGACAAACCTCCTTGATGAGAGGCTGCCAGTCTAGTGAGAAAGCGGATGTCTGATTACAATAAGCAGGACTATAAACATCAAGAATCAGACAGATGGCCTTTATTCTTCCCGATCACCCTTTCGACCCCGATCAGCTGACTGGCGATGTGAGCGGTATCGCCTCCGATCTGGGTTGGCATGACTCGGGTCTGCATCGGCATGGCCGTCACCAGCTGCTGTTCGCCCAGGCGGGCTGCATGAGCATAGAGCTGGCGCACAGGATCTGTCTGTTGCCACCGAGCCGGGCGGCCTGGCTACCGGCGGGTACGCCCCACAGGGTATTGATGCGCGGGGTGGTGGCCTACCGCTCCCTCTACTTCAAACCGCGGGCCGAATTGCCGACCGAGGTGCAGGTGATCGCGGTCAACCCCCTGCTGCGGGAGGTCATCGAGCGGATGGCATTCTGGCCCTGGGACAAGCCGAAGCAGGAGCAGAGCCGACTGCTGGCACTCTTCATGGAGGAACTGGCAGAGGTACCGCAGGAATCCTGGCAGCTGCCGCTGCCCGCCGATCCGCGGCTGGACAACTGGTTGCAGGAGGTGACCCGAGACGGCGCCCTGCCCGCTCGGCTCAACCGGCTGGCCGAGCGGGTGGGTGCCAGTGACAAGACCATAGGTCGCATCTTCATGCGGGATACCGGCATGAGCTATCAGGCCTGGCGCCAGCAGTGGCGCCTGTTGCGCGCCATGGAGCTGCTGGCCGAGGCCGTACCCATCAGCCGGGTCGCGGCGCAGCTGGAGTTCTCCAGCGACAGCGCCTTCATCGGCTTCTTCAAGCAGCACACCGGGCAGACCCCGCTGCGCTACCTGGGCGCGCGGGGCAAATAATCGCCATCAGGATGCCTCTACCCCGTTGCCATCCGACGGATGGCAACGGGTTCTCCTCACAATTCTTATAAGTCGATGATTTTATTTAAATTAATCATCATTCAGATATGAGGGGTGAGAGATATCCATTTCGGATTAGGCATTTTCAAATCTCTGAGTTGCCGGCCCTGTTCCACGTGAAACGTCCGGTTTTTTTGATCGACACCCGCTTTTGAACTGAGCTATGGTGCTACATCCCCGTTACTCAACCTGGATCCGCCACCGAATGGAATTTTCCTTGTTCGGCGAGAAGTTCACTCGCCACGCCGGCATTACCCAACTCATGGATGACCTCAATCAGGGGCTGCTCAATCCGGACGCCATCATGCTGGGAGGCGGCAACCCGGCCCCCATTCCCGCCATGCTGGAACGCTTTCAGGCCGAGGCGCAGAGCCTGCTCGATAACGGTGAACTGGTCAAAGCCATGGCCAACTACGACGGCCCACAAGGCAAGGACAGGTTCACCAAGGCCCTGGCCGCCCTGCTCAGCAAGGAACTCGGCTGGGACATCTCGGCTCGCAACATCGCCCTGACCAACGGCAGTCAGAACGCCTTCTTCTATCTGTTCAACCTGCTGGCCGGCGAGTTCGCCGATGGCCGCAAGAAGAAGGTGCTCTTCCCCCTGGCTCCCGAATACATCGGCTATGCCGACTCGGCCCTGGCCGACGATTACTTCGTGGCCTACAAGCCCACCATCGAGAAGCTGGCCGACGGCCAGTTCAAGTACCATGTGGACTTCGAGAGCCTGCAGGTGGGTGATGACATCGGGGTGATCTGTGTCTCCCGCCCGACCAACCCGACCGGCAACGTGCTGACCGATGAGGAAATCGAGCATCTCGATCAGATCGCCCGCGACAAGGGCATTCCCCTGCTGATCGACAACGCCTACGGAGTGCCCTTCCCCGGCATCATCTTCAGCGAAGCCAAGCCGTTCTGGAATGCCAACACCATCCTCTGCATGAGCCTCTCCAAGCTCGGCTTGCCGGGTACCCGCTGTGGTATCGTCATCGCCGATGAGAAGATCATCCAGGCCATCACCAACCTGAGCGGCATCATCAACCTGGCGCCGGGCAGCCTGGGACCCGCCATCACCATACCGATGATCGAGAGCGGCGAGATCATCGCCCTGAGCGAACAGGTGGTGAAGCCTTTCTACCAGCAGAAGGCCAAGCTGGCGGTAAAGCTGCTACGTGAGGCGATCCCGGATCCCCGCTTCCATATCCACAAGCCGGAAGGTGCCCTCTTCCTCTGGCTCTGGTTCGAAGATTTGCCGATCCACAGCCAGACACTCTATGAGCGCCTGAAGGAGAAGAACCTGTTGATAGTGCCGGGTCACTACTTCTTCCCCGGCATCGATGATCCCGAGTGGCGCCACAGCCAGGAGTGCATCCGCCTCAACTACTCCCAGAGTGAGGAGCTGGTGCGCCGCGGTGTCGCCATCCTGGCCGAGGAGATCAACCGCCTATACGCCGGCAGCTGAGAGCCCAACTTCAGAAAATAAAAAAGGCCTGCGATTGCAGGCCTTTTCGATCTCGGGGCTTAGCTCGGCAGCGCCAGCTGCTCCGCCTGACCGATGGGAATGGCACGGGGCTTGAGCGCCTCGGGCAGCTCGCGGGCCAGGTCGATGATCAGCAGACCGTGTTCCAGTCTGGCGCCTCGCACCTCGACATGCTGGCTCAGCTTGAAGGCGAGCTCGAAGTCACGCTCGGCTATGCCCTGATGGAGGAAGCGACGCTCCCCGGTAGCGGGTGCCTTGCGGCCCTTCACCTTGAGGGTGCCGTTTTCGGTCTCCAGCTCCAGCTCTTCACGCTCGAAGCCAGCCACCGCCAGGGTGATACGGTAGCCGTCTTGCTCCCGCTTTTCGATGTTGTAAGGGGGATAGGCCGTAGCCTTGTGTTCAAACAGGCCTTCCAGCTCACGGGCCATCCGCTCGAAGCCAACGGCATTGGAAGAGAGATGAGAAAAATCGAGGTTACGCATAATCCTATCCTTCTATTAAGCAACAGGTTTCCATCTCCACAGGCCCATCAGGCACCCGGGAAACTAGGTAAAAAATGGTGGTCAGCGTGGCGATTAGCCGTTGATCTCGATCTTGCGCGGCTTCATCGCCTCGGGCACTTCACGGGCCAGTTCGATGTGCAACAGACCATTTTTCAGATCGGCCCCCTTCACCCGCACATAGTCGGCCAGCTGGAAGCGACGCTCAAAGCCTCGCTCGGCGATGCCCTGATAGAGATAGTTGCGATCGGTATCGGCCTGCTTGCTGCCCTTCACCGTCAGCAGGTTTTCCTGGAAGCTCAACTCCAGCTCCTCCTGGGTAAAGCCCGCCACTGCCATGCTGATGCGGTAGTCGTTGTCCCCCAGCTGCTCGATGTTGTAGGGGGGATAGCCGGCATTGCCATTGCTGGCCGCAGATTCGATGAGATTGGCCAGACGATCGAAACCGATGGCAGAACGATAGAGCGGAGAGAAGTCGATAGAACGCATAGTATTACCCTCTTTTGAGCGATAACAGATTGTTTGCCCTCCATTTGGACGGGCGCCTGGTCGAAACCTCTATTGAGCGTTCCGGCCTTGTTACCTATATAGGGGTCAGCTTTTTTCTTTCAAGGGAGATTTTTAAAAAATTTTTCCCCGCTCACTCTCGCGCTGCAATTTGGCCCGATTGTGATGATTATCGACCCACGGGCCACTCATCGCTCCCCGCATCTCTCGTCATACTGGTTGCACACTCAGTCGCCACCAAGGATGCAATGCCATGCACATTACCCAGGTTCGTAACGCCACCCTGCTGATCGACTATGCCGGTACCCGCTTTCTGATCGATCCCATGTTGTCTGCCAAGGACAGCCTCCCGGGCTTTGAGGGGACGGCCAACAGCCACCTTCGTAACCCCTTGGTCGAGCTGCCACTGCCCCTGGCGAAACTCATCGATGTGGATGCGGTGATCGTCACCCACGATCATCCTGACCACTGGGACCTGGCCGCACAGCAGCAGATCCCCAAACACCTCCCGCTGTTCGTGCAGCACCAGAAGGATGCCGACAGCATCCGCGCCAGCGGCTTCCATGATGTGCGTCTGCTGGGCGAGTCGGCAGAGTTTGCCGGTATCCGGCTGCAACGGACCGAAGGCCAGCACGGCAGCGACGATATCATGGCCGTGCTGGGTGAACGGCTGGGAGAGGTGTGCGGCGTGGTCTTCTCCCATCCCGGCGAGAAGCGCCTCTATCTGGCGGGTGATACCGTCTGGAACGAGATGGTTGAACAGAGCCTGCGACAGCACAGACCCGAGGTGGTCGTGCTCAACTGTGGCGATGCCCATATTCCCGGGCTCGGCGCCATCATCATGAACAAGGAGGATGTGCTGGCGGTGCACCAAGCCGCCCCGCAGGCCACCCTGATCGCCAGCCATCTGGAGGCCGTCAATCATGCCCTGTTGTCACGGCACGAGCTGCGCGACTATCTTGGCAAACACGGCATACAGGAACGGGTTCTGGTGCCTGAGGATGGCGAGACCCTGGTGTTCTGAGCAAGAGGGCCATGGGACTACATGGCCCTTCGTCTTTCTGCGACCAGAGATTATCATCCTTGTGCAACGAGCAGAGGAGCCTACCGCCATGCCCAGCCCGATAGTCGCAGTGGTGACCTTCGATCACTTCAGCCCCTTCCATTGTGCCGTGCCTTGTCTCATCTTCGGCGACATGATGATGCCGGGTCGACCCCTGTTCGAACTCAGGCTCTGCGCCGGTGATGCCATCCGCCAGCCCGGCTCCTCCCAAGGCTTTCACATCAATCCCACCCACGGGCTCGAAGCCCTGGCCGAGGCGGATATCATCATCATTCCCTTCTGGCGAGATCCCGCCGAGCGCCCGGCCCAGCCCCTGCTCGATGCCCTGGTTGCCGCTCATGGCCGAGGCGCCCAGGTGGTGGGGCTCTGCCTCGGCACCTATGTGCTGGCCTACGCCGGCCTGCTGGAGGGACGCAGGGCCTCCACCCACTGGGAATACGAGCAGGACTTCATGCAGCGCTTTCCCGGCGTGCGGCTCGATACCAACGCCCTCTATGTGGATGACGATAACCTGGTCACCTCGGCCGGCACGGCGGCCGGACTGGATTGCTGCCTCCATCTGGTTCGCCAGCACCATGGCTCAGCCATTGCCAACAAGCTGGCGCGGCGGTTGGTGGTGCCACCCCATAGAGAAGGCGGCCAGGCCCAGTTCATCGAGCAGCCGGTACCCGCCTCCACCCGGGATACCAGGATGAATCAGCTGCTGGATCATCTGCGCGTCCACCTGGCGCAGCCCCATAGCCTCGACAGCCTGGCGGAGCACTGCCTGATGAGTCGGCGCACCTTCACCCGCCGTTTCCAGCAGGCGACCGGCCTCTCCGTCGGTGAATGGCTGCTGGCCGAGCGGCTCGGACTCAGCCAGGAATTGCTGGAATCCAGCTCTCACTCCATGGAACGCATCGCCGAACTGGTGGGATTGAAGACGGCCACCAGCCTGCGCCAGCACTTTCGCACTCGCTTCGGGGTGTCTCCGAGCGAGTGGCGCCGCACCTTTCGCGGCGACAAGCTGTAACGCCGCTCTTGCCGTTCCACCCGCTCGGCAGCACCATCACAGATCTCAAGGAGCCACCTCATGTCCCGTTCCGAACGCCTGCTGGCCCTGCTCCAGCTGCTGCGCGGTCATCGCTACGCCATCACCGGCACCGAACTGGCCAGCCAGCTTGGCATCAGCCTGCGCACCCTCTATCGGGATATCGCCACCCTGCAAGCCCAGGGGGCACATATTGAAGGAGAGCCGGGGATAGGTTATGTGCTGCGACCCGGTTTCATGCTGCCGCCATTGATGTTCAGTGAGGAGGAGCTGGATGCGCTGGTGCTGGGTTCGCGCTGGGTCGTCGCTCACGGTGACGGAGCCTTGAGTGCATCGGCCAGCAGCGCGCTGGCCAAGATAGAAGCCGTGCTGCCCGCCGAGTACCGTCAGCAGCTCCAGGCCAATGCCCTACTGATCGGCACCGCCCGCAGTGACAGCCTCACCGATGAAGCCCCGTTGCGCAGTGCCATCCGCCAGCAACACAAGGTGACCCTGAGCTATCGGGATCTGAGGGAGGCGAGTTCCGAGCGCACCGTCTGGCCCTTCGCCCTCGGCTATTTCGAGCAGGTGCGGGTGCTGATGGCCTGGTGCGAGCTGCGACAGGACTTTCGCCACTTCCGGGTCGATCGCATCCGCCAGCTGAAGCTGGAGGAGATCGGCTATCCCAGGAGCCGGGCTATCTTGCTCAAGGAGTGGCGCGCCACCCAGCAGATCCCGCAGCCAAAATTCATTGCTGACAGAAACTGACAGCAGGTAGCGCCATGCTGACGGGGTCGGCGCAGATGCGCCATCCCCGAAACAAGGAGTGTCCCCATGCTTGTCCCCCAGTTCACCATTCTCTATGTCGCCAATCCGGTTCGCAGCGCCCGCTTCTATCGCGAGCTGTTTGGTCGCTCGCCGGTGGAGGAGTCCCCCACCTTTGCCATGTTCGTGTTCGAGTCGGGCGCCAGGCTGGCGCTCTGGTCCAGTGCCACGGTCGAGCCCAAGGTCACGCAAGGAGCCGGTGCCATGGAGCTGGCCTTCCCTCTGCCTGATGATGCCAGCGTCGATGCCGAGTTTGCGAAATGGCTGGCTCGTGGCCTCACCATCACCCAGCCGCCGATCCGACTGGAGTTTGGCTACACCGGCATGGCGCTCGATCCGGATGGCCATCGGCTACGCCTCTACTGCCCCACCCCCGAGCTGGCCTGACGATAGCAGCATCTACGCAGCTAGTGTTTCACGTGGAACGTGACTTTATACCCAGCCCTGAAAACAAAAAGCCGGTCACGAGGACCGGCTTTTTTATTGCTCTACTGAGTCGTTAGACGTCGAGGTTCGCAACCCGCAGGGCATTGGTCTCGATGAAGTCACGACGGGGCTCGACCGCATCACCCATCAGGGTGGAGAACAACTGGTCGGCACCGACGGCATCGTCAATGGTCACCCGCAGCATGCGACGCGCTTCCGGATCCATGGTGGTTTCCCACAGCTGGTCCGGGTTCATCTCACCCAGCCCTTTATAACGCTGGATGTAGATGCCGCGCTTGCCTTCGCTCATCAGCCAATCGACGGCTTCCACGAAGTTGGCGACCGGTTTGACCTTCTCGCCACGCTTGATGAAACCACCGTCCTCGATCAGGTTCGCGATCTCCTTGCCGAGGGAAACCAGCTGACGGTATTCACCGGACTGCAGGAAGTCGTAGCTGATCGGATATTCACGATCGACACCGTGCTGACGCACCACGGCGTGGGGCACGAACAGACTGCGCTCCTCGTCGCGGCGTACCTGGATCTGGTACTGGATGCCGTGGTTGCTCTCGTTGAGCACGGCTTCCATGCTCTGGCACCAGACCAGCAGGTCGCTCTCGCTGGCCAGCAGGGCTTCGTTCAACTCAGGCTGATAGATCAGCTGGGTCAACACGGCCTCGGGGGCACGGCGGGACATACGGCCGATCAGGTGAGCCACGGCGCGATGCTGGTTGACCAGACGCTCCAGCGCCTCGCCACCGATGGCCGGGGCTGATTCGTTGACGTGCAGGGTCGCGCCGTCCAGCGCCATGGCGGTCTGGTACTGCAGCAGCGCATCTTCATCTTTCAGATATTGCTCCTGCTTGCCCTTCTTGACCTTGTACAGCGGCGGCTGGGCGATGAAGACGTAACCACGCTCGATGATTTCCGGCATCTGGCGGTAGAAGAAGGTCAGCAGCAGGGTCCGGATGTGAGCACCATCGACGTCCGCATCGGTCATGATGATGATGTTGTGGTAGCGCAGCTTGTCCGGGTTGTACTCGTCACGACCTATGCCACAGCCCAGGGCGGTGATCAGGGTGCCCACCTCTTGGGAGGAGATCATCTTGTCGAAACGGGCCTTTTCCACGTTCAGGATCTTGCCCTTGAGCGGCAGTATGGCCTGGTTCTTGCGGTTGCGACCCTGCTTGGCGGAACCGCCAGCAGAATCCCCTTCCACTATGTAGAGTTCGGACAGGGCCGGGTCTTTCTCCTGGCAGTCCGCCAACTTGCCGGGCAGGCCGGCGATGTCCAGCGCGCCCTTGCGGCGGGTCAGCTCACGCGCCTTGCGGGCGGCTTCGCGGGCACGGGCCGCATCGATGATCTTGTTGACCACGATCTTGGCATCGCTCGGGTTTTCCAGCAGGAATTCACTCAGCTTCTCACCCATCGCCTGTTCAACGGCGGTCTTCACCTCGGACGAGACCAGCTTGTCCTTGGTCTGGGAGGAAAACTTGGGATCCGGCACCTTGACCGAGATGACTGCGATCAGGCCTTCACGTACGTCGTCACCGCTGGCGGCAGACTTGGCCTTCTTGCTGTAGTCCTCTTTGTCCATATAGGTGTTGAGGGTACGGGTCAGCGCGGTACGGAAGCCCACCAGGTGAGTACCCCCATCCCGCTGCGGGATGTTGTTGGTGAAGCAGTACACCCCTTCCTGATAGGCATCGTTCCACTGCATGGCGACTTCGACGCCGATGCCGTCCTGCTCGGTGGAGAAATGGAACACCTTGGGGTGGATCGGCGTCTTGTTCTGGTTCAGGTATTCGACGAAGGCCTTGATGCCGCCCTCGTAGCAGAAATGCATCTCGCGGCCATCACGCTCATCTTCGAGGCGGATGGAGACGCCAGAGTTGAGGAAGGAGAGCTCGCGCAGGCGCTTGGCCAGGATCTCGTAGTGATACAGGGTATCGGTGAAGATGGTCGGGCTCGGCCAGAAGCGCACCTCGGTACCAGTGCCGGAAGAGCTGTCACCGATCTGCTTGAGCGGTGCCTGCGGCTCGCCCAGGTGATAGGTCTGCTCATAGACGTGGCCGTTACGACGTATGGTCAGCAACAGCTTGTCGGACAGGGCGTTGACTACGGAGACGCCCACGCCATGCAGGCCACCGGACACCTTGTAGGAGTTGTCATCGAACTTACCGCCCGCGTGCAGCACAGTCATGATGACCTCGGCAGCGGAGCGGCCCTCTTCCTCGTGGATATCGACCGGAATACCCCGACCGTTGTCACGCACTGAGACGGAACCGTCTGAATGGATCTTGACCAGAATATCGGAGCAGTAGCCAGCCAGAGCCTCATCGATGGAGTTATCGACGACCTCGAACACCATGTGGTGCAGACCCGAGCCATCGTCCGTATCGCCGATATACATCCCCGGGCGCTTGCGGACCGCATCCAGGCCCTTCAGCACCTTGATATTCGAGGAGTCGTAAGTATTTTCACTCATAGCTTACTCTCTGCCTTCTCTAACGTTTCGGAGATCTTGCCTTGTTCCACGTGGAACAGCTTGCAGTCACTCGCATCCATCATGTCTGCGAGCTGACCGGTATCGATGGCGGTGATAAACACCTGAGACGCACACTGCTTCAGCCTTGCAGCCAGCAGTCGGCGCTTGTCGACATCCAGTTCAGAGGCAAAATCGTCAATTAAAAAAATACAGCCGCGGCTGCTATGTTGATTCAAATAGAGCCCTTGGGCCAGTCGCATGGCACAGACCAGCAACTTCAGCTGACCCCTGGACAAAATATCCTGAGCGGGCACCCCGTTCGCCTTGAGTCGCACATCGGCCTTCTGTGGGCCTACCCCTGTGTACCCCAGCGAACGATCCCGCTCAAACCCCGCCTCCAGCAATTCGCCGAGGGGGCGGTCTTTCTCCCAGCCCCGATAGAAACCGAGACTGATGTCGAATTCCGGCAGAAAATCCGCCGTCATCTCCTTGATCAGGGGGGTAATAGCCTGACAATAACTGGCGCGAAACTCTGCCAGTTCACTCCCAAGCCTTACCAGCTCCTGATCCCAGAACGCCAATTGGCGATACTGACTGCTCTGACGCAGCAGAGCATTACGTTGTTTCAACAGCCGCCGTACCCGTCCCCACAGGGAGAAGAAGGTCGGCTCCTGATGAAAGACGCCCCAGTCCAGCCAGGCCCGGCGCGCCTGAGGCCCGCCGGTCAGCAGGTTGAAACCATCGGGATGGATCAACTGCACCGGCAACAGCTCGGCCAGATCGGCCAGCCGCTGGGCCTGGGCCCCGGCGATCTTGAGCTGGGTCTCGCCACTCTTGTCCTTGGCGAGCCCGATGGGCACCTGACGCCCCTCCAGCTCGCACTGGGCAAACAGGGTGAAGGCCCGCTCCCCCTGACGGATGACCCGCCCGGTCAGGTGAGTACGAAAAGAGCGACCGAGACCGAGGTAGTGAATGGCTTCCAGCACGCTGGTCTTGCCGCTGCCGTTGCACCCGACCAGGATATTGAGGCCGGGGGACAGCTTGAGACTGGCCTGCTGGATATTGCGAAAGTCGCTGAGCTGGAGCTTGACCAGGGACACGACTAGATCCGCATCGGCATCACCACGTACTGAGCATCTTGGCTGTCAAAATCCTCAATAATGGCACTGCTGATGGAATCGCTCAGGCTGATCCGGATCTGGTCACATTTTAACGTATTCAACACGTCCAGCACATAGGAGACGTTGAAGCCGATCTCCATCTCGCCAGCCTCGTATTGTACGTCAAGCAGCTCTTCCGCTTCTTCCTGTTCCGGGTTGTTGGCGGTGATGCGCAGCAGATGTTGCTGCAAATTGAGACGCACCCCACGGAATTTTTCATTGGAGAGGATGGCGGCGCGGGCGAAGGCCTGGCGCAGATCTTCGCGGCCGGCGATCAGGGCCTTGTCACTGCCCCGCGGAATGACGCGGCGCCAGTCCGGGAAGCGGCCATCCACCAGCTTGGAGGTGAAGATAAAACCGTCGAGGGCGGCGCGCAGATTGCTGCGACCGATCTGCAGCCGTACCGGCTTGTCTTCCGCCTCCAGCAGGCGCACCAGCTCCAGCACCCCTTTACGAGGCAGGATGACCTGATGATCGGGCAGCGAATCCTGCACCACCTCGCGGCGGCAGGTGGCCAGACGGTGGCCGTCGGTCGCGACGGTGCGCAGGCCATGGCCCTCGCTCTCGAACAGCATGCCGTTCAGGTAGTAACGCACGTCCTGGCTGGCCATGGAGAACTGGGTCGCATCGATCAGCTTCTTCAACTCCAGCTGACTGATATCGAACTCGAGCACGGACTCCCAATCCTCGATGTTCGGATACTCGGTCGCCGGCAGGGTCGAGAGGTTGAAGCGGGAACGACCGGAACGGATGATCAGCCGCTCACCCTCGGTGTTGAGGCGAATGTCCGCTCCTTCCGGCAGGCCACGGCAGATATCCAGCAGCTTGCGGGCCGGCACCGTGGTGCGGCCATCCTGACTTTCGCTGTTGAGATAGACCAAACCTCTCATCTCCACCTCGAGGTCGGTCCCGGTCAGCGACAGCAGACCGTTGCTGACATCGAGCAGGACGTTGCCGAGGATGGGCAGGGTCGGCCGGCCACCCAGGGCACCGGACACCAGTTGCAGAGGACGTAACAGGGCCTCACGGCTAATTTCGAGCTGCATCTGTGCTCTCCGTTGTTGTTAGGAGGAAAAAATGCGGATCAGGTTGGAATATTCGAGCTGCATCTGCGCTTTCCGCTGTGTGATCAGGAGGAAAGGGTGCGGATCAGGTTGGAATAGTCTTCCTTGATGTCGTGACTCTCCTCCTTCAGCTGCTCGATCTTGCGGCAAGCATGAAGAACGGTGGTGTGGTCACGGCCACCAAAGGCATCACCTATCTCCGGCAAACTGTGGTTGGTCAGCTCCTTGGCCAGGGCCATCGCCAATTGGCGTGGGCGGGCGACGGAGCGTGAACGGCGCTTGGACAGCAGATCCGCCAGCTTGATCTTGTAGTACTCCGCCACCGTCTTCTGGATGTTGTCGATGGTAACCAGCTTCTCCTGCAATGCCAGCAAGTCCCGCAGCGCTTCGCGCACGAAATCGATGTTGATGGCGCGGCCGGTGAAGTTGGCGTTGGCGATCACCCGGTTGAGGGCGCCTTCCAGCTCACGGACGTTGGATCTCAGCCGCTTGGCGATGAAGAAGGCGACTTCGTCCGGCAGGTGGATCTGGTTCTCGTCCGCTTTGCGCATCAGGATCGCGACCCGCGTCTCCAGCTCCGGCGGCTCGATCGCCACCGTCAGGCCCCAGCCGAAGCGGGACTTGAGTCGATCCTCGACCCCGTTGATCTCCTTCGGATAACGATCCGAGGTCAAGATGATCTGCTGGTTACCCTCGAGCAGCGCATTGAAGGTGTGGAAGAACTCCTCCTGGGAGCGCTCCTTGTTAGCGAAGAACTGGATGTCATCGATGAGCAGGGCATCGACGCTGCGGTAGTAACGCTTGAACTCTTCAATGGCGTTGTTCTGCAGCGCCTTTACCATGTCCTGAACGAAACGCTCGGAGTGCATGTAGATGACTTTGGCGTCTTTCTTGCGTTCCTTGATGGCGTTACCAACAGCGTGCAACAGGTGGGTCTTGCCCAGACCGGTGCCACCATAGAGGAACAGCGGGTTATAGGCGCCACCCGGATTGTCGGCTACCTGACGGGCCGCCGCACGAGCCAACTGGTTGGACTTACCTTCGACGAAGTTCTCGAAGGTATAGTTCACGTTGGTGTTGCTCTTGTGGTTCGGCTCGGGCTTGGTTTCCGCCTTGCTTTCCCAACTCTTGTGAGAGTTATTCACAGGCGCAGCACCGCGCGTCGGCGCTCTGGCGACCGCGACGGGATGGGGACGATTACCGATGTCAAAACGCAGGGTGGGACCATCGACCCCACAGAGCTCGTTGATGATGCCGTTGACCCGGAGCAGGTACTTGTCGCGTACCCAATCCAGAACGAAGCGATTAGGTGCATACAGGGTCAGAGTATTGTCACTCAACTCCGCTTGAAGCGGCCGGATCCACATGCTGAATTCTGCCGAGGGCAACTCATCTTGCAGCCGGTTTAGGCACTGCTGCCATAGCGAAGCAGTCACTCTAGACTCCCGTCAATTGATTAACTAAAGACCGGCTATTCTACGTTTTTAGCGGCTGGATCTCCAGTTACCGCCACGGGGATCCAGCAAATAAGATCCTTGACTTTCAAGGATCCAACGCCCCAGGATCTGATTTCATCCCCAAAGTTACCCACAGCCCCCAGCTGGGGTGTGGACAGAATGTTTCCATGTCATCCCGGTTATTTTATATAACCAAATATCATTTATTCTTTATATTTTATTCCAATAACATCTGCGCCAACCCGTTATTACAACTAAAAATACAGAACAACAGAGAGAGGAATCCCATGAAATCGACCATCAAGCTGATCTCCGGCGCCGCCATTCTGCTGGCCAGCCTGTCCGGCCAGGCCATCGCCCAGGAAACCATCAAGGTCGGCATGTCCGGCAAATATTTCCCATTCACCTTCGTCAAGCAGGACAAGCTGCAGGGCTTCGAGGTGGACATGTGGAACCAGATCGGTGAGCGCACCGGCTACAAGGTCGAATTCGTCACCGCCAGCTTCTCCGGCCTGTTCGGCATGCTGGAAACCGGTCGCGTCGACACCATCTCCAACCAGATCACCATCACCGACGAGCGCAAGGCCAAGTACGCCTTCTCCCAGCCCTATGTCTATGACGGCGCCCAGATCGTAGTGCGCAAGGGCAACGACAGCATCCACGGTCTCAAGGATCTGGAAGGCAAGACTGTCGCGGTGAACCTCGGTTCCAACTTCGAAGAGCTGCTGCGCAAGAACGACCCGAACAAGAAGATCGACGTCCGCACCTATGACTCCAGCTTCGAACAGGACGTCGCCTTGGGCCGCATCGATGCCTTCGTGATGGACCGCGTCTCCACCGCCCAGCTGATCAAGGAATCCAAGCTGCCGCTGCAACAGGCTGGCGCCCCCTTCGAGACGATCGAGAACGCCCTGCCCTTCCTGAAGACCCCGGAGAAGCAGGCCGTGCTGAAGAAAGTCGACGACGCCCTCACCGCCATGCGCAAAGACGGCTCCCTGACCAAGATCTCGGAAAAATGGTTCGCAGCGGACATCACTAACAAATAAATGATGGCATTCGATCTCGAGTACACGCTCGGGCTGTTCCCCATCCTGCTCAAGTATCTGGGCACCACGATGGAGATGGCCCTGTGGGGATTCGTATTGGCACTCGTACTGTCGCTGGCCCTGGCGATAGTACGGGTGTTTCGCGTTCCCGCGATTCACTGGCTGGCGATGCTTTATATCTCGTTCTTTCGGGGTACTCCTCTGCTCGTCCAGCTGTTCCTGCTCTATTACGGCCTGCCGCAACTGTTCCCCGTCTTCGTGGGGATGGATGCCTTTACCGCCGCCATCATAGGCCTGACCCTGCACTTCGCCGCCTACATGGCGGAGTCGATCCGGGCCGCCATTCTGGGTATCCACAAGAGCCAGATGGAGGCAGCCCTCAGCATCGGCATGAGTCGCTACCAGGCGATGCAGCGGATCATACTGCCGCAGGCGGCCCGCATAGCGACGCCATCTCTGATGAACTACTTCATCGACATGATCAAGAGCACCTCCCTGGCCTTCACCCTAGGGGTGGCGGAGATCATGGGCAAGGCGCAGATGGAAGCCGCCTCCTCCTTCAAGTTCTTCGAGAGCTTCATGGCGGTGGCGCTGGTCTACTGGGTCGTGGTCATCTTTTTCACCCGCTTGCAGCACCTGCTGGAAGTGCGTCTTAACCGCGCCTATTAAGGAGGGCCGATGATCAAACTTAGCGGTCTGTCCAAGGCCTTTCACGGCAATCAGGTGCTCAACGGCATCGATCTGGAGGTCAAGAAGGGAGAGATAGTGGTGATTATCGGCCCCTCCGGGACCGGCAAATCGACCCTGTTGCGCTGCCTGAACCTGCTGGAGACCCCGGATGCCGGAGCGCTTGCCATCGACGATCTGCAGCTGGATCTGGCCAACGCCAGCGAGCAGCAGGCCATAGAGCTGCGCAAGCGCGCCTCCTTCGTGTTCCAGAACTATGCCCTGTTCGCCAACAAGACGGCGCTGGACAACATCGCCGAGGGGCTGATCACCGTCTGGAAGCGGCCCAAGGCGGAGGCTCGTGCCACCGCGCTCGGCATCCTCAAGGACATCGGCCTCGCCGAGAAGCGGGATGCCTACCCGGCGTCGCTGTCCGGCGGCCAGCAGCAGCGGGTCGGCATCGGCCGCGCCATGGCGGCACACTCCAAGGTGATCCTGTTCGATGAGCCCACCTCGGCGCTCGATCCCGAATGGGTTGATGAGGTACTGGGATTGATGAAGCTGCTCGCCAGCCAGCACCAGACCATGGTGGTGGTGACCCACGAGATCGAGTTTGCCCGTGATGTCGCCGATCGGGTGATCTTCATGGAGGGGGGGCGGATCGTCGAACAGGGCCCGCCGGATCAGATATTGGTCGATCCGCAGGATCCCCGTACCCGGGAGTTCCTGCGCAAAGTACTTAAATAGCTCTCTCTTTGGCGGCCTGGCCGCCTTTTTTCTTGGAGGATCCTTGTTTAACCCCGGGTTGCCAGTATAATTCGGGCCCTTGATCCTACGGATCCTGTCAACTTTCGCCGCCTCTTTACGAGTTAGAGCAAGATGAGGGGGTACGGCGGATTGACTGGAAGCCGAACTCTGTTTAGAATTCGGCCTCTTTTGCTAGTCGTCACACGCTATAGCTGGCGCGTCGGCTCAGTGTGACAATCAAAACTGTACAGAAATACGGAATCTAATCATGAGTAAACGTACTTTTCAGCCGTCCAACCTGAAGCGCAAGCGCTCTCACGGTTTCCGCGCCCGCATGGCTACTGCCAATGGTCGCAAGGTTCTGGCCGCTCGTCGTGCCAAGGGTCGTGCCCGCCTGGTAGTCTAATGCCTACCCAGCACACCTTCTCTCGGGAGTTACGTCTGTTAACTCCCGAACACTTCAAACGCGTTTTCGCCGAGCCTGTCCGGGCCGCTTCTCCGCAAATTACACTTCTTGCTTGCCCCAACACTCTCGAACATCCCCGTCTTGGCCTCGCTGTGCCCAAAAAAGCACTCAAGCGTGCGGTCTGGCGTAACCGTGTCAAACGAGTGGTACGGGAGAGCTTCCGTCTCAATCAGGCCAATCTGCCCGCTATCGACATCGTCGTTATCGCCAAGGGCGGCGTCAAAGAGATGGATAACGAGGAGTTGTTCAAGTTACTGGAAAAGCTATGGCGCACTCTGTCACGCCGTTGCAATGGGTAGCTATCAAACTGATACGCCTGTATCAGCTAATCATTAGTCCCCTGCTCGGGCCGCGCTGCCGTTTCACTCCGACTTGTTCCCAATTTGCGATAGAAGCCATCCGACTTCACGGTTTCATAAAAGGCGTTTGGTTAGCTAGCAAACGTCTATTAAAATGCCATCCCTTATCCGAGGGTGGTTATGACCCGGTTCCGCAACCAAAGCGAAGAAACTGAAGACTATGGAATCACAACGCAATTTACTTCTGATCGGTTTGCTGTTCGTGAGCTTCTTGCTCTGGCAACAGTGGGAGTCCGACAAGGCTCCGAAGCCTGCCCCGATTACCGTGGCCCAAACCGAACATTTCGTGCCTGAAGCCGGTCAGACCGGTGATATTCCTCAGGTTTCCGAGCAAGCCAACGCCACCGCCGCACGCAAGCTTGTTACCGTCTCCTCCGACGTGCTCAAGCTGACCCTGGATACCCAGGGTGGTGACATCGTCTCTGCCGAACTGCTGGCCCACAAGCTGGAAGAAGGCAAGGAACAGGCGTTCACGCTGCTGACCAGCCAACCTGCGCACCTCTATGTTGCCCAGAGTGGTCTGGTGGGTCGCGATGGCCCGGACAGCCAGCCCCAGGGTCGTCCCACCTATGAAGCCGCCCAGACCAGCTACCAGCTGGCCGACGGTCAGGATCAAGTCGTGGTTCCCATGACCTGGACCGACAGCAAGGGGGTTGTCTTCACCAAGGAATTCGTGCTCAAGCGCGGTGACTACGCGATTGGCGTCGATTACAAGATCGACAACAAATCCGCCGAACCGGTTCAGGTGCAGTTCTACGGTCAGCTGAAGCAGACCGTGACCACACCGAAGGATCAGGAAGGTCATGCCATGGTGGCCAGCGCCTACCGTGGTGGCGCCTTCTCCAGCGAAGATACCCGCTACAAGAAATACACCTTCGACGAGATGAAGGATGCCGACCTGAACAAGACCACCAAGGGTGGTTGGGTCGCCATGCTGCAACACTACTTCGTCTCCGCCTGGGCACCGAATGCCGACGACACCAACAGCTTCTACAGCCGCGTGATCCCGGGTAAAGACCAGGCCATCATCGGCTACAAGGCGCCGCTGGTTGACGTGGCTGCCGGTCAGCAGGCCGAAGTGACCAGCAAGCTGTGGGTCGGTCCCAAGCTGCAAGACCAGATGGCCAAGGTGGCAAACCACCTGGACCTGACCGTCGACTACGGCTGGCTCTGGTTCATCGCCCAACCGCTGCACTGGCTGCTGACCGTGTTCCACGGTTTCGTCCAGAACTGGGGTGTGGCCATCATCATGCTGACCCTGCTGGTGCGCGGTATCATGTTCCCGCTGACCAAGGCCCAGTACACCTCCATGGCCAAGATGCGCATGCTGCAACCCAAGCTGGCGGCGCTCAAGGAACGTTTCGGTGACGATCGCCAGAAGATGTCCCAGGGCATGATGGAGCTGTACAAGAAGGAGAAGGTCAACCCGCTCGGTGGCTGTCTGCCGATCCTGGTACAGATGCCCATCTTCATCGCCCTCTACTGGGCACTGATGGAATCTGTTGAACTGCGCCATGCGCCGTTCGCCCTGTGGATCACCGACCTGTCGGTGAAGGACCCCTTCTTCGTGCTGCCGATCCTGATGGGTGCCTCCATGTGGTATCTGCAGAAGATGAGCCCGACCACCATCACGGACCCGATGCAGCAGAAGGTAATGCAGTTCATGCCGATCATCTTCACCTTCATGTTCCTCTGGTTCCCGGCTGGTCTGACCCTGTACTGGCTGGTGAGTAACGTCATCTCCATCACCCAGCAGACCATCATCTATCGTCAGCTGGAGAAGAAAGGCCTGCACACCCGCAGCTAATCTTCCTCGATGACAAAAGAGGCGGCCTTAGGGCCGCCTTTTTTATTACAATGTCCGCAATCACCGAACAGACGAGTCAAGCAAATGACAACAGATACGATCGTGGCCCAGGCCACCGCCCCCGGCCGGGGTGGCGTCGGCATAGTCCGGGTCTCGGGCCCCGCCGTAGAGCGCGTCGCCGAAGCCGTGCTCGGCAGGCTCCCCAGGGTGCGTTATGCCGAATATCTGCCGTTCAACGATGAGCAGGGCCAGCCGCTGGATCAGGGCATCGCCCTGCTGTTCAAGGCCCCCAACAGCTTCACCGGCGAAGATGTGCTGGAGCTGCAGGGTCACGGCGGCCCCGTCATCCTGGACATGCTGATCCGCCGCATCCTGCAGATCGACGGCATCCGCCCCGCCCGTCCCGGCGAGTTCAGCGAACGCGCCTTCCTCAACGACAAGCTGGACCTGGCCCAGGCCGAGGCCATCGCCGATCTGATTGAGGCCTCCAGCGAGCAGGCCGCCCGCAGTGCCATGCACTCCCTGCAGGGCCAGTTCTCCGGCAAGATCCAGCAGCTGGTGGAGAGCCTGACCCGGCTGCGCATCTATGTGGAGGCCGCCATCGACTTCCCGGACGAGGAGATAGACTTCCTCTCCGACGGCAAGGTGGCCGGCGATCTGTACAGCATCATGGCCGAGCTGGACGACGTGCGCGGCGAAGCCAAGCAGGGCGCCTTGCTGCGGGAAGGGATGAAGGTGGTGATCGCCGGCCGTCCCAACGCCGGCAAGTCGAGCCTGCTCAACGCCCTGGCCGGCCGCGAGTCCGCCATAGTCACCGAAATCGCCGGCACCACCCGCGACGTGCTGCGCGAGCACATCCACCTGGATGGCATGCCGCTGCACATCATCGACACCGCCGGCCTGCGCGACACCCAGGACAAGGTGGAGCAGATCGGCATAGAGCGCGCCTGGGCCGAGATAGAGCAGGCCGATCGGGTGCTGTTCATGGTGGATGGCACCACCACGGATGCGATAGACCCGAGGGAGATCTGGCCGGAATTTGTCGATCGCCTGCCAAAAAACATCGGTCTCACCGTCGTGCGCAACAAGGCCGATCTGACCGGCGAGGATCTGGCTCCCAGCCAGGAGCTAGGCCACGCGGTCTACCGCATCTCCGCCAAGACCGAGCTGGGGCTGCCCGCCCTGCGTGAGCACCTGAAGGCCTGCATGGGCTTCCAGGGCAACACCGAGGGGGGCTTCATGGCCCGCCGTCGCCACCTGGATGCACTGGAGCGCGCCGCCGAGCGGCTGCTGGTGGCCAAGGAGCAGCTTGAAGTCTATGTGGCTGGCGAGCTGGTGGCCGAGGAGCTGCGCCTGGCGCAGGAGTCCCTGTCCGAGATCACCGGCGAGTTCAGCTCGGACGATCTGCTGGGCCGCATCTTCTCCAGCTTCTGCATCGGCAAATAAACCTGCACGGCAGGAAATGAAAAGCCCGGGATGATCCCGGGCTTTTTTTTGTGCATTTTTTCTTCACAACCCTAGAGGCGGCGCAGGCACCACATGAAGTAAGCGCCCCCTAACAGGGTGGAGACCAGCCCGACCGGCACCTCCTGCGGGAACAGGATCTGCTGGCCGACCCAGTCCGCCAACACCATCAGCAGGGCCCCGCACCCTGCCGCACCGAGCAGGTGCCAGCGGGCCCGCACCAGCCCCATCAGCTTGGCCATGTGGGGTGCCAGCAGGCCGGCGAAGGAGAGCGGGCCTATCACCAGGGTCGCGCTGGCAGTCAACACCGCCACCAGCAGCAGTATGACGAGCTGGGCACGGTTGAGGCGAACCCCAAGCGCCGTCGCCACCGCCGGTCCCATCGGCATCAGATCGAGCCAGCGGCTCACCAGCAGGCAGGCCGCCAGCATCAGCAGCGCCAACCCTGTCAGGCCATAGGCCACCGGCAGGGTGACGTAATAGGTGGAGCCGGACATCCAGGAGAGCAGTTGCTGCACTCGCAGATCGCCGTTGGCCAGGGCAATGGCCTGCAGCGGCTCGAACAGCGCCGTGATGGCGATGCCGGAGAGCAGGATCCGCTCAGGCTGGAAGCCGTGCTTGCGGTTGACCAGCACCAGCAGCAAGAGGCAGCCGAAAGCGCCTATCAAGCCCCCCAGCAGCATCATGGGCAGTGGCAGGGCTGGCAGCAGCAAGGCCGTCGCTATCACCCCCATAAAGGTGCCGCCGCTCACTCCCAGCAGCTCGGGGCTCGCCATGGGGTTGTTGCTGACCCGCTGCAGCAGGGTGCCCGCCAGGGCCAGCAAGACCCCGGCCGCGCCCGCCGCCAGGGTACGCGGCAGGCGCCACTCCAGCTGGGCCTGCCACCTGAGCCAGCTCGGCCAGCTCCAGCCGTGCATCCCCTGCCCGACCAGCAGTGAGCCCAGGATGGCAATCCCCAACCCAAGCAGCAGCAAGGTAACCAGCCGAGCAGGTGCCCCATGGCGTGCCACCGTCAGTCCGCTGGCGGCCTTGGGGGCACCCGACTTGAAGGAAAGCCGAGGGATCAGCCAGAGCAGCAGCGGCGCCCCCAGCAGCGCCGTCATGGCCCCGGTCGGGATCAGCACTGGCCAAAAGCGGCTCATGGATTGCAGCAGCAGATCCGTAGCCGCCAGCAGCAAGGCACCCAGTATGGGGGCCCACAGCAGGCGCTGGCCGAGTTGCCTCACCCCCAGCAGTCGCACCATGGCCGGCGCCGCCAGCCCGATGAAGCCTATCAGCCCCACCACGCTCACCACGCAGGCGGTAACGAAGACCGCGAGTCCAAGTCCGGCGAAGCGCAGCTGCTTGAGGGAGACCCCCAGACTGCGGGCGCTGGCATCGTCCAGCTCCAGCACGCCCAGGGGGCGGACCAGCAGGGCGGCCAGGGCCCCGGCCACCAGCAGCCGCGGCAGCAGGTAGAGGACGCCGCTCCAGCTGTTCTGGGCCAGGGAGCCGCTGCCCCACACCAGCAGGCCCTTGAGCTCCTCCTGGAAGAACAGCAGCAGACCCATGCTGATGGCCGCGAGATAGAGGTTGATCACCAGGCCGGCGAACACGATGACCACGGGATTGAGCTGGCGACGCCAGGCCAGGGCAAACACCAGCCCCATGGCGAGGCTGCCACCGGCCATGGCGATCCACTCCCTGCCGATCAGCAGCCAGGAGGGGGCGAACAGGGTCACCATCATCAGCGCCAGCTGGGCGCCGGAGGCCACCCCGAGCGTGGTGGGGGACGCGAGGGGATTACGCAGCACCTGCTGCATCAGGGTACCGGCGAGCCCGAGGGCGGCACCGGCCAGCAGGCAGACCACCAGTCGCGGCAACCAGCTGAAGTGGATGACAGCCTGGCGGGCGTCGTCCAGCCTGGGAGAGAAGAGCGCTTGCCACCAGAGGGAGCCCGGCAGCTGGCGCGCCAGCTCACCACAGGCCAGCACCAGGGTCAGCGCCAGCAGGCAGAGGCCCGGGCGCAGCAAGGGAGAGGAGACGAAACGGTTCATTGGGCTTCTCCCTTGAGGGCCACACTTGCCTGCTCCTGCAGGGCCTCGCCGAGCAGGGTGGCGAAACGACGAGCGGCCAGCATGCCGCCGAAACTCCAGGTCGCGGGCAGATGCAGCACGGGCGCGTTCTGTACCAGCGGCAGGTGCTGCCAGAGCCCGGGTTCCTGCAGTTTTTCACTCACCCCCACGGGAATGGGATCCACCACCACCAGCCTGGCCTCGGGAATGGCTAAAAACTGCTCCAGGCTGGCCACCGAGAAGCCCCAGGCATTGGTCTCCCCCTGCCAGGCATTGCGCAGGCCGAGCCGCGCCATCACCGCCTCGAACAGGCTGTGGCGGCCAAACACCCGCACATGGCGCTCGTCGATGAACTGCATCACCAGCAAGGGGGGCAGATCGGCGGGCAGCGCCCCCTTCATCTGCGCCAGATCCCGCTCCAGCGCGGCGAGCTGGCGCTCGGCCTCGGCGGTTCTGTTCACCAGCGCGGCTATGGTCAGGGTCGCCTCGCGCAGTCGCGGCCACAGCTCGGCATCGGGCTCATAGAGGGCGATGGACTGCACGGGCGCGATGCGGGACAGGGTTGGCGCCAGCGGTGCCGCCAGCGGGGATATGAGGATGAGATCCGGCTTGAGCTCGGCTAGCAGCTCGCGATTGGGCTGGGCTCGCAGGCCGATGTCCACCACCTCGGCGGGCAACCTCGGCTCCCCCACCCAGGCGCGATAGGAATCCACATCACCCATCGCCAGCGGGGTCACGCCCAGCACCAGCAAGGTCTCGGCTATGGTCCAGTCGACGGTGGCGATACGGGGCACAGCCTGGTGCTCGCCAGGCAAAACAGCATCGCCGACGGCCGTGTTGCTCACCGGGCCGGCCTGCACCGCCAGCGGCGCCAGCAGGCAGAGCAGCCAGCTCGCCTTTTTCAATGAAGATCTCAAGATAGCGAACCTTGTCTAAATGATGGCGATGGCGTGGGCGTGGGCCGGATGGCGAATGACCTCCATGGGGATGCCATGATACATGGAGTGCAGGGTCTCGCCGGTTTGTCGTGATATGGGTGCAAATAAACTCATCGGGATAACAACCCTTGTCTAAATGATGGCGATAGCGTGGGCGTGGGCCGGATGGCGCATCACTTCCATGGGGATGCCATAGATGGCATGCAGGGTCTCGCTGGTCATGATCCGTGAAGGCTCCCCATGGATCAACAGACGGCCGCTGTGCAGCGCCACTAGTTGATCGCAGAAACGGGACGCCATGTTGATGTCGTGGATGACGATGATAACCCCGAGGTTGAGCTGCCGGCTCAACTGCTTGACGAGCGTGAGCACCTCCACCTGATGAGCCACGTCCAGCGCGGCCAGCGGCTCATCCAGCAGGATGAAGCGGCTCTCCTGGGCCAGCAGCATGGCCAGCCAGACCCGCCCCCGTTCGCCGCCGGACAGGGTATCCACCAGTCTGTCCGCGAAACGCTCGGTATGGGTGAGGGCGATGGCCTTGTCGACCTGACTATGATCCTCCTCCCCCATGCGGCCCAGCAGGCCACGCCAGGGGTAGCGACCCATCTCCACCAGCTCCCGGCCGAGCAGATTCTCGGCGCTCGGCAGATGTTGTGGCAGATAGGCGACCTGGCGGGCGAAGTCTCTATTGCCCCAGTCGGACAGCGGCTTGTTGTCGAACAGGATCTCGCCATCGCTCAGGGGCTGCTGGCGAGCCAGCAACTTGAGCAGGGTGGACTTGCCGGAGCCGTTGTGGCCGATGAGGCCGTAGACCTGGCCCTGCTCGAAGCGCAGGTCGGTGGGGTGCAGCAGCTTGCGGTCGTTTATCGTGAAGCTGGCGGCTTTCATCTCAAACATGATTCATTCCTGTGCTGAAAGGGGTTGGCTCTCGCCTCCCCCTTGCGGCCGGCATCAGACCGGCACCTCGCTATCCAGATGGGCGACGGCATCCTGGCTGACCCGCTCGCGCCGTTCGCCGGTCAGCTCGGTGAGCTGCCCCTGGCGCATCTCCAGCAGGCGATCCGCCTGGGAGAAGTAGAGATCGTCGTGACTGATGGCGATCACCGTCTTGCCCATCTCCTTCAGGCGTGGCAACAGCACCTGATAGAAGATGCGGCGGAACTGGGGATCCTGATCCGCGGCCCACTCGTCGAACAGCATGATCTCGCGCTGCTCGGCCAGCGCCAGCAGCAGGGCGACCCGCTTGCGTTGGCCCTGGGAGAGCTCGATGTTGGCGATGAAGTCATCCTCGATGCGCAACTTGCTGCCCATCTGCAGCCGCTCCAGCCACTCGGCGATCAGTGCCTGCTTCGGCTCGGGCCCCAGCAGGTGCTGGAACAGGTGATAGTCGGTGAAGATGGCGGAGAACAGCGCCAGATAGGCGTTGCGATCCACTATGGGCTCGCCATCCAGCAGGATCCGGCCAGAGACCGGCTGATAGAGGCCGGTCAGCAGCATGGCCAGGGTCGACTTGCCGGAACCGTTGCCACCAATGATGAAGATCTGCTCCCCCCGCTCGACAGTGAGATTGATCGGACCCACCGCGAAGCCGCCCTCCCCTTGATAGTGGAAGCTCACTTCCTCCAGCTGGATGCGCTGCCAGGCACTGGGGGCCGGCGGCAACGGGAAGTCGGGATCCTGCTCGGCCAATGTCAGCGTCGCTATCTTGTCGAACGCCACCTGGGCGGCGATCAGTGTCGGCAGGGCGCCTATGCCCTGCAACAAGGGAGTACGCAGGAACAGCAGGGTCAGGGCGAAGGTGGCGGCCACGTTGGTGTTAGCCCAGCCCAGGCCATTGGCCAGGAAGAAGACCAGGCCGATGGCCCCCAGCATCATGATGTTCGACCAGTTCACCGCGCTCAGGTGATAGGTATCGGCGCTGATGATGTGGCGGCGATAGTCTTGCGCATTCTGCTCATAGAGCTGGTGGTAGACGAAGTGAGCACGCTCGCGATTGAGCGCCAGCTCCTTGCTGCCGGCGATGATGGCCTGATAGTTCTGATAGAGTTTGTCTTCGGCCTGCCGCATGCGGGACAGGTGGCGATAGACATGGTTCACCAGCAGCCAGCCCACCACCATGGTGAAGGTGACCCAGAGCGCGGTGACGCCGAGCAGGGCCGGCGACAGCCAGCCGAGGTAGAGGGCGGAGCCCAGGGTGAGCACCAGCCCCTGCACCAGCTCCGGCAGGCGCACGAAGGCGATGGTGATCTGGCCGATGTCGCTGGAGAGGGAAGCCAGCAGTGGCCCCTGCCCTATCTGGCGAATGCGGGCGACATCGGTGTCCAGCAGCTGCTTGAGCAGGCGGCCACGCAGACGATAAACGAAATGATGACCGAGTGTGGTCAGGGCCAATTGCGAGCCGAGTGTGATGACCAGCAGCAGCAAAATGAGACCAAGCAGTTGGCCGAGTACCGGTAGCGGGTCGCCAATTGATTCGATAAGGGATTGATTGATAAAGGCAATAACACCTATCCCGCTCACTGCACTGAGCAGGCTGAGCAGGCTGATGACGATGAAGGGCCAACGGTATTGGCGGTAAACGAGTGACAAGAGTTCCATGACAGGCCTGTGTACAAAAAGAAGGAGGGCGGGAGCTAACGCTCCCGCCCGGCCTGTATCTTACCAGCGGTAGTTGACGGTGCCGACTATGCTGCGCGGCTCACCGTAGTAGCAGTAGTAATCACAGCTCGCTACGTAGGTGTCGTCCAGCAGGTTGTTGACGTTGATCTGGGCACGCCAGTTCTTGGCAAAGTCATACCCGATCATCGCATCCCACACCGTCTGGGCAGGCACCTGGGCCGAACCATAGATGGGGTTGTAGTTGGCATCCACTGCGCCGATACCGACGCTGGAGCCGATGTAGCGCACCCCGGTGCCGACTTCAAGCCCGGAGACAGGGCCCTGCTGCACCTTGTAGTTGCCCCAGAAGGAGGCCTGGTGGCGCGGGATCAGGCTGGCTTGACGATCGCCATTGCCGGTGTCGTTGGTCTTGGCATCGGTGTAGGTATAAGCCGCGGTCAGGCGCAGTGCTGCGGTAGCTTGCACGCTCCCTTCCAGCTCGACACCCTGGGAGGTCACTTTGCCGGCCTGGGTCTGCTGGCCGGTACCGGTGGAGACCAGGGAGTTGGTCTGCTCCAGATCGAACAACGCCAGATTGATGTAACCATCGAGGAAGCTCGGCGCATACTTGATGCCGGTCTCGTACAACTTGCCTTCGAGCGGTTTGTAGGAGTTGCCGGTATTGGGGTCTATCCCCGCCAGCACCTCGAATGACTCCGCATAGGTGAAGTAAGGAGAGAGGCCGTTGTCGGCCAGGTACATCAGGCTGCCGGAGAGAGAGAGGTTGTCGTCGTACTGCTTCTCGTCTTTGCTCTTGGCTTCGCTGATGTTGTGGGTCTCCACGTAGTCGAAGCGACCGCCGGCGGTCAGCAACCAGCGATCATCCCAGCGGATCTGGTGCTGGGCATAGAGGCCACTCTGACCCTTGGTGCTCTTCTGATAGGTGGCGGTGGACTCATCGAAGCCGGGGAAGCCGCTGTAATCCGGGTTCATGGTATCGATGGATCCCATGGCGTAGTTGTCGGCCTCGACCCCTTCGTTCACGTGACGCTGCAGATCGATCCCCAACAGCAAGGTCTGCTCGGTGCGATCCGTGCTCCAGTAACCCACCATCTGGTTGTCCATGGTGGCACTCTTGGTGTCGCCATCACGGTAGACCAGACCACGGTAGGCGGTGGTGCCTTCATAGGTCGGGAAGATATAGGTCTGGCGCAGCAGCAGATCGTTGTAGTTGAAGCGGACGTTCTGCTTGAACTCCCAAGTCTGGTTGATCTCGTGGGCCAGCTCGTAACCGGCGGAGATCTGGGTATTGCGGTTGCGATCGTAATCCGGCTGGCTCAGGTTGGTGCTGGGATCGATCTGGCCACCCTCTGTATTGAGGGTACCGTAGACGGGGAAGAAGCCGTTGGTGGGCACCCCTTCATCGTGCAGGAAGCTGCCCAGCAGGGTCAGGCTGGTGCGATCCGAGATATCCAGGGTCACGCTCGGCGCCAGATAGGTTCGCTCGTTATAGGTGCCATCCAGCACGCCATCGCGCTCTTTATAGAGAGCAACCATGCGATAGCGGCTGTTGTCGGTCAGCTCGTCGGAAATATCGACCCCGACCTGGCGCAGATCCCGGTCGCCCAGCTGCAGATTGACCTGGCCTTGCGGCGTCTCGGTGGGATGCTTGCTGATGGCGTTGATCACACCGCCGGGAGGGGCCTCACCGTAGAGGATGGAGGCCGGTCCCTTCAGCAGCTCCACGCTTTCCATGCCGAATGGTTCGGGAGTCCAGACGTAATAACCGGTGCTGAACAGGCGGTTGCCATCCAGATAGGAGGCGGCGTCGAAACCACGGACCTTGAACCAGTCGGTGTTGTTGTCAGAGCCATAGAGACCGGTGAGCACGCCCGCGCGATAACGCACGGACTCGTCGAGCTGCTGCACGGCATGCTGATCAAGCTCCTCACGGTTCACCACGGAGACGGCTCGTGCCGTCTCGGCCATGGGCACGTCGATCTTCATGGCGGTACCTGTCACCACCATGGTTTCGTTGGTCTTGGTCTGCTCTTTTTCTACTTGTTCCGCAGCCAGCACCGGCAGGCCAGCCAGCAAACAGGAGAGCGGCAACAGCTTGGCTGCCCTCTTTCGCATCACTGCATTTGGGGTATTTTTATGCGCAATCATATAAGTGTCTCAAATATCAATGAGTTATATTTTGGTTTCTTATTATGGGTGCCCAATGCGGCCGGTCTGCCCGACTCCTTAGGCGAATAAATCGGCACAATGCTACTACAAGAGCCATGATCGAATCGATTCAATAATTGCTAATCATTTGCATCTCTATTGTTACCTGTTGTATCAACGGATGACATTTCCGGCAGAAAGACTCATTCAGGTGGGTGCTCAAGAGAAGGGAACACAGGGGAGGATGAAAAAAGATGGCGAGGGCGGCCTCTGCCATAAAAATCGTGAAGGATCCTTATCCCCAAGCTTTATCCATATTTATCCACATCCTTTGGCGGTAGAATCCCGCTTTCGATTTTTCAGGATCCATACCATGGCCAAACTCAATCTCGTCGTCGGTTCCATGCTGGGGGCCGCCGAATATGTCGCGGATCATGTCGCCAATCTGCTGGAACAGGCGGGTCACCAGACCAAGATCCACAACCCGGCCAGCCTGGCCGAGGTGCTGGCGGAGCCGGATGCCATCCTGCTGGTGGTCACTTCCACCCATGGCGCCGGTGATGTCCCCGATAACCTGCAGCGCTTCGCCCAGGATCTTGCCAAGCAACATCCGGATCTTAAGGGCTTGAAATATGGGGTGATCGGGCTTGGTGACCGCAGTTATGACACCTTCTGCCAGGGCGGCAGAACCCTGGATCAACTGCTGGCCAGCTGCGGCGCCAGCCGGATCGGGGATCGTCTTGATATCGATGTGACCCAGCACGAGATCCCGGAAGATGCCGCCGAGGCCTGGATCCATGACTGGATGGCAATGATCGCCTGATCAGCGCCGGGAGATCCTGAAAAAAAGCTTGATCTCCCCACTTATCCCCAGATCAACTATCCACCATGTTATTAACAGATTGATCCGGGCGAGTTGTTCTACATGGTTACCCACAATGCCCAGGGGTAATGTGCATAACTATGGTGTAAAGCTCTGCAAAACCTATAGTTATCCATGTATGAGATCCGAGCCGCCAGCGGTCTGTGTATAAAAGCACTGGTTATCCCCCTGTTCCCGGCCCTGGGATCCAAGCTTTTCCACAAGCTGAGATCGTCTTTAACCAGATGATCTTTATGATCAAAAAGTGCTTATCAACAGAAATCCCGGATCCTAATAAAAGATCCAATAAAAGATCGATCTAAAGATCCTTAAGATCTATTTAACGGATCCTTCATCCATTCTGATCCTGAAGTAGACGTTCCCCTCAGGATGCGAAACAGATAGAATGATCCGCCCCTGAGCCCAGGCAAATACAGATCTTCAGGCGTGCAGATCAAGGTGATCCCAATGCAATACCATGAACAATTTGATGTGATCGTCGTCGGTGGCGGTCACGCAGGCACCGAAGCAGCGACGGCAGCTGCCCGTATGGGCCTCAACACCCTGTTGTTGACCCACAACATCGATACGCTGGGACACATGTCCTGTAATCCGGCGATCGGCGGGATCGGCAAGGGACACCTGGTCAAGGAAGTGGATGCACTCGGCGGGATCATGGCGCAAGCCATCGATCTTGGCGGGATCCAGTTCCGTACTCTGAACTCCTCCAAAGGGCCCGCCGTGCGTGCCACTCGCGCCCAGGCAGATCGCCTGCTGTACAAGGCGGTGGTACGTCAGACCCTGGAGAACTATCCAAACCTGAAGATCTTCCAGCAAGCCTGTGACGATCTGATCATGGATGGGGATCGCGTTGCCGGTGTCGTGACCCAGAGCGGGATCCGCATCAGCGGCAAGACGGTCGTGCTGACCGTGGGGACCTTCCTGAATGGTTTGATCCACATCGGCATGGAAAATTACAAGGGCGGTCGCGCCGGGGATCCTCCCTCGATCGCATTGGCTCAACGGCTGCGTGAGATGCCGTTTCGCATGGATCGCCTCAAGACCGGCACGCCGCCGCGCATCGATGCCCGTACCGTCGATTTCTCCGTGATGCAGCAGCAGCACGGTGACGATCCGCGCCCCGTCTTCTCGTTTATCGGCGATGCCAGCCAGCACCCGCGCCAGGTACCCTGCTACGTCACTCATACCAACGAGCAGACCCACGAGGTGATCCGCAACAACCTGGATCGCAGCCCCATGTACGCTGGGGTGATCGAGGGGATAGGCCCCCGCTACTGCCCGTCGATCGAGGACAAGATCACCCGCTTTGCGGACAAGACGGCGCACCAGATTTTTGTCGAGCCGGAAGGCCTGACCACCCACGAACTCTACCCGAACGGGATCTCCACCAGCCTGCCTTTCGATGTGCAGGTGCAGATCGTGCGTTCGATCCGTGGCTTCGAGAATGCCCACATCACCCGCCCCGGCTACGCCATCGAATACGACTTCTTCGATCCGCGGGATCTCAAGGCCAACATGGAGAGCAAGTGCATCGAAAACCTGTTCTTCGCCGGCCAGATCAACGGCACTACGGGTTACGAAGAGGCGGCGGCCCAAGGGCTGATGGCCGGTTTGAACGCCGGCCTGCGTGCCCAGGGCAAGGATCCCTGGCATCCCCGTCGGGATCAGGCCTACATGGGCGTGATGATGGACGATCTCTCTACCATGGGGACTCGCGAGCCCTATCGCATGTTCACCAGCCGTGCCGAATATCGCCTGTTGTTGCGGGAAGACAACGCCGATCTGCGCCTGACTGCCATCGGCCGCGAGCTGGGTCTGGTGGATGATCACCGCTGGAGCAAATTCAACGCCAAGATGGAACAGGTCGAGCAGGAGCGTCAACGCATGCGTTCGACCTGGATCCACCCGCAACACCCATCGCTGGAGGCGGTCAATGCCCTGGTCAACACCCCGTTGTCCCGCGAGCAGAGCCTGGAAGAGCTGCTGCGTCGCCCCGAGGTCACCTACGATGCCCTGATGGCCATCGAAGGGGTCGGCCCCGCGCTGGCAGACACAGCGGCGGCGGATCAGGTGGAGATCCAGATCAAGTACGCCGGCTACATCGAGCGTCAACACGACGAGGTGGAGAAGCAGCTGCGCAACGAGAACACCTTGTTGCCGCTGGACATGGACTACCGCGACGTGAACAGTCTCTCCAACGAGGTGATCGCCAAACTCAACGATGCCAAGCCGCAGACCATAGGTCAGGCCTCCCGCATTTCCGGCATCACCCCGGCGGCCATCTCCATCCTGTTGGTTCACCTGAAGAAACACGGCCTGCTGCGTAAAACCGCCTGAGGATCCCCATGCTGGAAAGATTGAACGGCCTGCTCATGCAGGCCGGTATTGTTATCACCGACACCCAGAAGAGCCAGTTGGTGCACTTGGTCGAGTTGCTGCACAAGTGGAACAAGGCTTACAATCTCACCTCGGTGCGCGATCCCGACGCCATGCTGGTCAAGCACATCCTCGACAGCCTGGTGGTGAGCCCTCACCTGCACGGTGAGCGTTTCATCGATGTCGGCACCGGCCCCGGCCTGCCCGGCCTGCCGCTGGCGATCATCAACCCGGACAAGCAGTTCGTGCTGCTGGACAGCTTGGGCAAGCGAATCAACTTCATCCGCCAGGTGATCCTGGAGCTGGGCTTGACCAATGTGACGCCGGTTAAATCCCGGGTTGAAGAGTATCAGCCCGAGGTGGGTTTTGATGGTGTACTCAGCCGGGCCTTTGCTTCCCTTGAGGACATGCTGGGCTGGTGTCATCATCTACCGTCACCCGAAGGCAGCTTCCTGGCGCTCAAGGGGCAATATCCCGAGCAGGAACTGGCCCAGTTGCCCGCCAGCATCCGTCTGGTTGCCGCCCACAAGCTGGTGGTGCCTGAGCTGGAAGGTGAACGTCATCTGCTGGAGTTTAAAGCCATCCAGCCCGAATAGGGCCGCTGTATTCATTTAGGGGATAGTGTGGGAAAAGTCATTGCCATAGCCAACCAGAAGGGTGGAGTGGGTAAAACGACCACCTGTGTCAATCTGGCCGCCTCCCTGGCCGCCACCCGGCGCAAGGTGCTGGTGATCGATCTGGATCCGCAGGGCAATGCCACCATGGGCAGCGGCATCGACAAGTACGAAGTCGAGCGCACCGCCTATGAACTGCTGATCGAGGATACCCCCATCAACGAGGTGATCATCCCCGAGACCTCGGGGGGCTATCACCTCATCGCCGCCAACGCCGACGTCACGGCGGCGGAAATCCGCCTGATGGAATTCTTCGCCCGCGAGATCCGCCTGCGCAACGCGCTGGCCTCGGTACGGGACAAATACGACTACGTCTTCATCGACTGCCCGCCTTCTCTCAACATGCTGACCGTCAACGCCATGGCCGCCGCCGATTCCGTGCTGGTGCCCATGCAGTGCGAGTATTACGCGCTGGAAGGGCTGACCGCCCTGGTCGACACCATCAGCAAGCTGGCAGCCGTGGTCAACCCGGAGCTGAAGATCGAAGGGGTGCTGCGCACCATGTTCGATCACCGCAACCGGCTGGCCAATGATGTGTCCGATCAGCTGAAACAGCACTTCGGGGACAAGGTCTATCGCACCATCATCCCCCGCAACGTACGACTGGCGGAGGCGCCGAGCTTCGGGGCCCCGGCCATGCACTATGACAAATCATCGGTGGGGGCCAAGGCCTATCTGGCGCTGGCCGGCGAGATCCTGCGCCGCCAGGAGCAGGAACATCAGCCCACCACCGCAGATCGAGAGAGCCTATGACTCCGAAGAAACGTGGACTGGGCAAGGGGCTGGATGCCCTGCTCAGCACCAGCACGGCCGCCCGCCAGAAGCAGGTGATGAGCGACCAGCGCACCGAGCAGGCCATGGCGCCCACCAATCAGGGCGAGCTGCGCAAGCTGCCGGTGGAGTGGTTGCAGTCCGGCAAGTACCAACCGCGCAAGGACATGTCGCAGGATGCGCTGGAAGACCTGGCCAACTCGATCCGTGCGCAAGGTGTGATTCAGCCCATAGTGGTACGCTCGATCGGTGAGAACCGTTTCGAGATCATCGCCGGTGAGCGGCGCTGGCGCGCCTCCCAGCTGGCCCGGCTCGAGGTTGTCCCCTGTATCGTCAGGGATGTGCCCGATGAGGCTGCGGTGGCCATCGCGCTGATTGAGAACATCCAGCGCGAGGATCTCAATGCCATCGAAGAGGCGGTTGCCCTGCAGCGGTTGCTGACCGAGTTCGAGTTGACCCATCAGCAAGTGGCCGAGGCGGTGGGCAAGTCCCGCACTACTGTGACCAACCTGCTGCGGCTCAATCAGCTCAACGAGGACGTGAAGCGGTTCGTTGAACACGGCGATCTCGACATGGGTCATGCCCGCGCCCTGTTGGCACTGAGCGGCCCGGCGCAGTCCGAGCTAGCCAAGCTGGTTGCCCAGAAGGGCTTGACCGTGCGAGATACCGAGAAACTCGTTCAAAAGACGCTGGAGCCGGCAAAAACCAAGGTTGAGCCTGTTCGCGATCCCCAGTTCGGTTATCTCGAGCGCCAGATTTCAGAAAAAATTGGCAATCAGGTACAACTTCAACCGGGCAAGCAGGATAGCGGTAAGTTAGTAATAAGTTACGATAACTTAGCGGATTTGGACCGCTTACTGTGCTATTTTGGCCTGTCAGAATCGTGATTTTTACGCTTTTTGTAGTAATAAAACATCCATTCCTTTCGATATGAACATAACCTTAATTTCGCGCGGAAAGCCGCAAAAATTAAGGATTTTTGCCATATTGCAATAGCCGTCTCCACGGGTATAATTTGACCGGCTTTTCGAGCTGTGAACCTGGGGTCTTCGGATCCCGATTTTTTACAGTTCTGTAATGTTCAGGGGTAGGTTGGTGAAACAGAAAGTAGCCTTGGAAGGTTTGATGCTAGCCTTGGCTATGCTCGTTTGTCAGCTCATCCTGATCCTGGCGATCAGTACCGTCTGGTTTTATCAGTCGGGAGCGTTTGCCGGACGTTCTTCCCTCTATGGGGGGGGAATGTACTGGGTTCCTCAAGCCCTGTTCACACTCTGGGTTCTGCGCCGCAAGGTGACGAAAGAGAGCGTGGGTCTGGTTTTGCGGGACTTTTATGGTGGGGCAGGGATTAAGCTCATTACTACAACAGGACTCTTCGCCCTGATGTTTGGCTCCGGGATCGAGGTCAACACCGTCTCGTTCTTCGCCACTTATATCCTCGCCCTCGTTGTACAGTGGATAGTTTCATTCACGCTTAACAACCACTATTAGGAAAACTCATGTCTGCAACCGGAGAAGTCCTGACTCCTCAGGGATATATCTCCCACCACCTGACCCACCTGCAAGTCGGGTCCGGGTTCTGGACGGTCAATATCGATTCCATGATATTTTCCGTCTTGCTAGGCGCCCTGTTTATCTGGTCGTTCCGCCGCGTAGCCGTCAAGGCAACCAGCGGTGTGCCCGGTAAGCTGCAGTGCTTTGTGGAGATGCTGGTCGAGTTTGTGAATGGTAACGTCAAGGACATCTTCCATGGTCGGAACCCGGTCATCGCACCGTTGGGACTGACAGTGTTTGTCTGGATCTTCCTGATGAACTTCATGGATCTGATCCCCGTTGACTTTATCCCTCACGCTGCACAGTTGATGGGTGTTCCCTATCTGCGTGTGGTTCCCTCTGCTGACGTTAACATCACCATGTCCATGGCTTTGGGCGTGTTCTTCTTGATCCTGTATTACAGCATCAAGGTCAAGGGTATCAGCGGATTCGTGAAGGAGCTGACGCTTCAGCCTTTCAATCACCCCGCTGCCATCCCGGTTAACTTCATCCTTGAAACCGTCACGTTGATTTCCAAGCCTGTTTCGTTGGGTCTGCGACTGTTCGGCAACATGTATGCTGGCGAACTGATCTTTATCCTGATTGCGGGTTTGTTACCCTGGTGGTCACAGTGGATCCTGTCCGTGCCTTGGGCAATTTTCCACATCCTGATCATCACTTTGCAGGCGTTTATCTTCATGGTTCTGACCATCGTCTATCTGTCGATGGCACAAGAAGACCATTGATGATGCAACTCAAATAATCGTTCTTATACAATCAATTACATCTAAATAAATGGAGATCCTCATGGAAAACTTGAACATGGACCTGCTGTACATCGCTGCTGCAATGATGATGGGTCTGGCGGCTATCGGCGCCTCCATCGGTATCGGTATCCTGGGTGGTAAGTTCCTGGAAGGTGCTGCTCGTCAACCGGATCTGATCCCTGTGCTGCGTACCCAGTTCTTCATCGTGATGGGTCTGGTAGATGCGATCCCGATGATCGCCGTTGGTCTGGGTCTGTATGTGATGTTTGCGGTTGCCTAAGTCGTTTCGACTCACGCAGAACCCATTAACTAACTTAAGAGGACATCGGCTGTGAATATCAACGCCACCCTCCTCGGCCAAGCAATTGCTTTTTTCATCTTCGTAGTGTTTTGCATGAAGTACGTATGGCCGCCGTTGATCGCTGCCATCGAAGCCCGTCAGAAAGAAATTGCTGATGGTCTCTCTTCTGCCGAACGTGCCAAGAAAGATCTGGATTTGGCCAAGGCCAACGCCACCGATCAGCTGAAAGAAGCCAAGCTTCAGGCTGCTGAAATCGTCGATCAGGCCAACAAACGCAAGGCCCAGATCATTGATGAAGCCGCTGTCGGAGCTCAAGCAGAGCGGGAAAAAATCCTGGCTCAGGGCCGTGCAGAGATCGAAGCTGAACGTCATCGTGCCAAAGAAGAACTGCGCAAGCAGGTTGCTGCTCTTGCCATCGCGGGTGCAGAGAAGATCCTGGCACGCCAAATCGACCAGGCTGCCAACAGCGACATCGTCGACAAACTGGTAGCAGAACTGTAACGGGAACGGGGCTATGTCTGAACTGACTACAATCGCTCGCCCCTACGCCAAGGCTGCTTTCGAGTTTGCCGTTGAGCACAAGGCGGTTGACCAATGGCTGGGGATGCTCGGCTTCGCTGCACAAGTAGCGGAGAACGAGACCATCCACAACCTGGTGAACGGCTCCGTGGCTGCCGAAGAACTCGCAAATCTGTTTGTGGGTGTCTGCGGTGAGCAACTCGACGAGCATGGTCAGAACCTGATCCGGGTGATGGCCGAGAATGGTCGCTTGGGTGTGCTGCCGGCAGTCGTTGCTGAATTTGTATCGCTCAAAGCTGAACTGGACAAAGAAGTTCAGGCTGACGTGATTTCGGCGATCGAACTGACCGACCAGCAGAAAGCCAAACTTCAGGCTTCTCTGGAACAACGTCTCGCGCGCAAAGTGAAGCTGAAGTGCAGCATCGATGCGTCCTTGATGGCCGGGGTGCTCATCAAGGCCGGTGATCTGGTTATCGACGGCACAGTCCGCGGTAAGCTGGATCGCATGGCCGATGCGCTGCAATCTTGATTGGGGTATTAGAGCATGCAACTGAATTCCACTGAAATCGCCGAGCTTATCAAGCAGCGCATCGCGCAGTTTGATGTCAAGAGCGAAGCGCGTAACGAAGGTACCATCGTCTCTGTGAGCGACGGTATCATTCGTATCCACGGCCTGGCCGATGCCATGCAGGGTGAGATGATCGAGCTGCCGGGCAACCGCTTCGCTCTGGCATTGAACCTGGAGCGTGACTCCGTTGGTGCCGTAGTAATGGGTCCCTATGCCAACCTGGCGGAAGGGATGAAAGTAAAAGGTACCGGCCGTATTCTGGAAGTGCCGGTCGGTCGTGGTCTGTTGGGCCGGGTGGTCAACACCCTGGGTCAGCCGATCGACGGTAAGGGTCCGGTAGACAACGACGGCTACTCGCCGATCGAAGTCATTGCCCCGGGCGTTATCGAGCGTAAGTCTGTTGACCAGCCAGTCCAGACCGGTCTGAAAGCCATCGATGCCATGATCCCTATCGGTCGTGGCCAGCGTGAGCTGATCATCGGTGACCGTCAGGTAGGTAAGACCGCCATCGCGATCGATACCATCATCAACCAGAAAGACTCCGGCATTAAGTGTGTCTACGTTGCGATTGGCCAGAAGGCCTCCACCATCGCCAACGTGGTGCGCAAGCTGGAAGAGCACGGCGCCCTGGCCAACACCATCGTCGTCGTTGCCTCTGCGTCCGAAGCCGCTGCCCTGCAGTACCTGGCACCTTATGCCGGTTGCTCCATGGGTGAGTACTTCCGTGACCGCGGTGAAGATGCGCTGATCATCTATGATGACCTGTCCAAACAGGCCGTAGCTTATCGCCAGATCTCCCTGCTGCTGCGCCGTCCGCCAGGACGCGAAGCTTACCCGGGCGACGTCTTCTATCTGCACTCCCGTCTGTTGGAGCGTGCTTCCCGCGTCAACGTCGAGTACGTCGAGAAGTTCACCAAGGGTGCCGTGACTGGCCAGACCGGTTCTTTGACCGCGCTGCCGATCATCGAAACCCAGGCTGGTGACGTTTCTGCGTTCGTTCCTACCAACGTGATCTCCATCACCGATGGCCAGATCTTCCTGACCACTCAGCTGTTCAACTCCGGTATTCGTCCGGCGGTTGACCCGGGTATCTCCGTATCCCGTGTGGGCGGTGCTGCTCAGACCAAGATCGTCAAGAAGCTGTCCGGTGGTATCCGTACCGCGCTGGCCCAGTATCGTGAGCTGGCGGCGTTTGCCCAGTTCTCTTCCGATCTGGACGATGCGACTCGCAAGCAGCTGGATCACGGTCAGAAAGTGACCGAGCTGATGAAGCAGAAGCAGTACTCTCCGATGAGCGTGGCTCACCAGGCTCTGGTGCTGTTCGCCGCCGAGAAGGGTTATCTCGCCGATGTCGAAATCGCCAAGATCGTCGACTTCGAGGCCTCTCTGCTCTCTTACGCCAATACCCAGCACGGTCCGCTGATGGCTGAAATCAATGCCTCGGCTGACTACAACGACGCTGTCGTTGGCAAGCTGACTGCGTTGCTGGATGACTTCAAGGCAACCCAGACCTGGTAAGCGTGTGTGGCAGCGCAAGCTGCCACCTGATGGAGAGAAGAGATGGCCGGCGCAAAAGAGATACGTAACAAGATCGGGAGTGTGAAAAACACTCAGAAGATCACCAGCGCTATGGAAATGGTGGCAGCCAGCAAGATGCGCCGTGCGCAGGAACGCATGTCTGCCAGCCGTCCGTACGCTGAAACCATGCGCAAGGTGATCGGCCATATCGCTCAGGGGAACTTGGAATACAAGCACCCCTACCTCATCGAACGTGAGGTCAAGCGAGTGGGTTACATCGTCGTCTCCACCGACCGTGGCCTGTGTGGGGGTCTGAACATCAACTTGTTCAAGGCTGCCCTCAACGATATGAAGAAATGGAGCGAGCAAGGTGCCAAGGTTGACATGGCACTGATCGGTAGCAAGGCCTCCAACTTCTTCGAACGGCACGGCGCCAAGGTGAAAGCCCATGTCTCAGGACTGGGTGATAACCCGAGCGTCAATGACCTGATTGGTTCAGTCAAGGTCATGCTGAAGGCTTACGACAACGGTGAGATTGATAGACTGTATCTGGTGTACAACAAGTTCGTTAACACCATGGTTCAGCAACCGAAGGTCGATCAACTGCTGCCTTTGCCCGTAACAGAAGACAGCAAGCTGAACAAGAAGAACCACTGGGATTACCTCTATGAGCCTGATCCCAAGCAACTGCTGGATGCCCTGCTGATTCGCTATGTCGAATCCCAGGTGTATCAGGGTGTGGTAGAAAACTTGGCCAGTGAACAGGCAGCCCGAATGGTTGCCATGCAAGCCGCGACTGACAACGCCGGTAACCTGATTAACGATCTGCAACTGGTGTACAACAAGGCCCGTCAGGCCAGTATTACCCAGGAACTGACAGAGATCGTGTCCGGTGCTGCTGCGGTGTAAGGCAAGGGTTATCAAAGGTTTAGAGGATTTGACATGAGTAATGGTTTCATCGTCCAAATCATCGGCGCCGTGGTGGACATCGAGTTCCCGCAGGATGCCGTGCCCCAGGTGTACGATGCACTGAAAGTGATCAGCGAAGGCCAAGGCCAGGGTCTGGTACTGGAAGTTCAGCAACAGATCGGCGGCGGCGTCGTTCGCTGCATCACCATGGGTTCCTCCGACGGTCTGCGTCGTGGGTTGGAAGTAGTTAACAGCGGCAAGGCCATCCAGGTACCGGTTGGTACCTCGACCCTGGGTCGTATCATGAACGTACTGGGCGAGCCTATCGATGAGAAAGGCCCGATCGGCGAGGAAGAGCGTTGGTCCATCCACCGCGAAGCCCCCAGCTACGAAGATCAGTCCAACAGCGCCGAGCTGCTGGAGACCGGCATCAAGGTTATCGACCTGGTATGTCCGTTCGCCAAGGGTGGTAAGGTCGGTCTGTTCGGTGGTGCCGGTGTCGGCAAGACCGTCAACATGATGGAACTGATCCGTAACATCGCGATCGAACACAGCGGTTACTCCGTGTTCGCCGGTGTGGGTGAGCGTACCCGTGAGGGTAACGACTTCTACCACGAGATGATGGAGTCCAACGTACTGGACAAAGTATCTCTGGTTTACGGTCAGATGAACGAGCCGCCCGGAAACCGTCTGCGCGTCGCGTTGACCGGCCTGACCATGGCCGAGAAGTTCCGTGACGAGGGTCGTGACGTGTTGTTCTTCGTGGATAACATCTACCGTTACACCCTGGCCGGTACCGAAGTATCCGCGCTGCTGGGCCGTATGCCGTCCGCAGTAGGTTACCAGCCGACCCTGGCCGAGGAGATGGGTGTTCTGCAAGAACGTATCACCTCCACCAAGACTGGTTCCATCACTTCAGTCCAGGCCGTTTACGTGCCTGCGGATGACTTGACCGACCCGTCTCCGGCGACCACCTTCGCCCACCTGGATGCGACCATCGTTCTGTCCCGTCAGATCGCGGCCCTGGGTATCTACCCGGCCGTTGACCCGCTGGACTCCACCTCCCGTCAGCTGGATCCGCTGGTGGTAGGCAAGGAGCACTACGAGACCGCTCGTGGTGTACAGATCGTGCTGCAGCGCTACAAAGAGCTGAAGGACATCATCGCCATCCTGGGTATGGATGAACTGTCAGAAGAAGACAAACTGACCGTATCCCGTGCCCGTAAGATCGAGCGTTTCCTGTCCCAGCCGTTCTTCGTGGCCGAAGTATTTACCGGTTCTTCCGGCAAATACGTGCCGCTGAAAGAGACCATTCGTGGTTTCCAGGGCATCCTGAAAGGCGAGTACGACGATCTGCCAGAGCAGGCGTTTTACATGGTTGGCAGCATCGACGAAGTCGTCGAGAAAGCCAAGAAACTGTAAGCCTCGATAGGAGGGCCTATGGCTGAGATGATCTCATTTCACCTGGACGTGGTGAGCGCCGAAGGGAAACTGTTTTCCGGTCGCGTACAATCCGCTCAGGTAACAGGCTCCGAGGGTGAGCTGGGTCTTCGCCACGGTCATGCTCCGCTGCTGACTGCCATCAAGCCGGGCCTGGTCCGCTTGATCAAGCAAAATGGTAGCGAAGAGGTGTTGTACATCTCCGGCGGCATGCTGGAAGTGCAACCCGAGTCCGTGACCGTGCTGGCCGATACCGCCATTCGTGCCGAAGACTTGGATGAGGCGAAAGCCCAGGAAGCCAAGCGTCGTGCCGAAGAGCGGATCCACAGCTCCCATGGTGATATCGACTATGCGCAGGCATCTGCCGAGCTGTCCAAAGCGATGGCCCAGCTGCGGGTTATCGATATCGTCAAAAAGAATTACCGTTAATCTCGGTGATGCAAAAAGCGACCTTCGGGTCGCTTTTTTTTTATCCGTTGGATAGACTCCGCCGAGCATTTCCTCATGTTTCAAAGGCTGGCTATGTCTCTCAACGTCGTGATCCTGGCTGCGGGTAAAGGTACTCGTATGCGCTCCTCCTTGCCAAAAGTACTGCACCCCGTCGCCAACAAGCCCATGGTCTCCCATGTCATCGAGACGGCGCGCCAGATCGGTGCCGGGCAGTTGCATCTGGTCTATGGCCACGGCGCCGAATTGCTGAAGGAGCGGATCGCCGCCCCGGATCTGAACTGGGTGCTGCAGGCGCAGCAGCTGGGGACCGGTCATGCGGTCGCCCAGGCCATTCCGTTCTGGCAGGACGAAGACGACGTACTGGTGCTGTACGGCGATACCCCGCTGATCCAGCCGGAGACCCTGCAACGGCTGCTGGCCGCCAAGGCTGCGGGTGGCATGGCGCTGCTGACCGTGGTGCTGGACAACCCGACCGGTTATGGCCGCATCGTGCGGGCGAACGGTCAGGTGATCGGCATCGTCGAGCAGAAGGATGCCAATACCGAGCAGCTCACCATCCGCGAGGTGAACACCGGCGTGCTGGTGGCCAAGGGGGCGCAGCTGCGCAGCTGGCTGTCCCGCCTGGACAACAAGAATGCCCAGGGCGAGTTCTACCTCACCGATGTGATCGCCATGGCCCACGGCGACGGCTGCCCCATCGCCGCCGTCCACCCGGACGGCGCCATGGAGGTGGAAGGAGCCAACAACCGGGTCCAGCTGGCCCAGCTCGAGCGCAGCTATCAGAAGATGCAGGCCGAGAAGTTGATGATCGCCGGTGTTACCCTGATCGATCCGGCCCGCTTCGATCTGCGCGGCACGCTGGAAATCGGTGAAGAGGTGGTGATCGACGCCAACGTCATCATCGAGGGCAAGGTCAAGCTCGGCAACCATGTGCGCATCGGCGCCGGCGCCGTGCTGAAAGATTGCGAGATAGGCGATCACAGCGAGGTGAAGCCCTACTCCGTTATCGAAGGTGCCCAGGTCGCCGATCAATGCTCGGTCGGTCCTTTCGCACGCCTGCGCCCCGGCGCCGTGCTGGAGCAGGATGCCCACGTCGGCAACTTCGTCGAGATGAAGAAGGCACGGCTCGGGGTTGGCTCCAAATGCGGACACTTGACCTATCTGGGGGATGCGGAGGTCGGCGCCAGGGTGAACATAGGTGCCGGTACCATTACTTGTAATTATGATGGGGTGAACAAGTTCCAGACCATCATAGAGGATGACGTCTTCGTCGGCTCCGATACCCAGCTGGTGGCGCCGGTGCGCATCGGCAAGGGCGCGACCCTGGGGGCGGGTTCCACCATCACCAAGGATGTGGCCGAGCACGAGCTGGTCATCACCCGGGTACCCCAGCGTCACATCAAGCACTGGGCCCGCCCGGTGAAGAAGTGATGCCCGATCAATGAAATGAAACCGGCGCCCAAGGGCGCCGGTTTTGTTTTTGGCTTGCCGGCTATGACTCGCGCGGGGAGGAGGACGTGGCCATCACCCGATACCAGTCCAGCTTGCGGGTCAGCATCATGACCAGCGCCAGTATGGCAAACAGCAGCAGGGCGCCGAGCAGCAGGGCTATCTCTTCTGCCTGCAGTAATCCGAACAATATGCTGTATACCAGCCCGAGCAGAGCCGCGAAGCCAAGGCCCTGACGCGGCCCGCCCAGCACGTGGCTGAGGTAGAAGCCGTTGAGCGACACGCTGGCGAGGCTGGCGACCAGGTAAGCCCAGCCAAAGCCCAGGTGCTCGGTCAGCGCCAGCAGCACCAGATAGAAGATGGCCAGCCCCATGCCCACCAGGGCGTACTGGATTGGGTGCACCCGCAGCCCCTTGAGCAGCTCGAACATGAAGAAACTGAGGAAGGTGAGGCCGATGAACAGCAGGGCATACTTGGCGGCCCGCTCGTTCAGCTGATAGTGATCCACCGGCTGCACCAGGCTGACGCTGAAACTCGGCAGTTTGGCACCCACCCCCTTCATCAGGCGAGTGAAGCGGGTCTCCATGTCGGTGGCGAACCAACTGGTCTGCCAGTTGGCCTCGAACCCCTGCTCGCCCAGGGTGCGGTTGCCCGGCAGGAAGTCGCCGATGAAGTTGGGGTGGGGCCAGTTACCGCTCAGATGCAACTTGCTGTCCTGACCGAGGGGGACCACTTCCAGCGCGTTCATCCCCTGCAGGTTCAGCTCGATGTGAAAGCGGCCATCCTCGCCGGGCAAGGCATCGAGTGGCGCGTGGATGCCGGCCATCCCATCTCCCAACAGGGCGCTGGGCGCGAAGGGGATACGCGCCTCCCCCAGCCGCAGCTCGGGCACGCTGTTGATGCCGCGGGCATCGGACAGCACCAGGCTGAGGTAGGGCTTGCCCGGGACAAGGGCGGGATCCGCGCCGTCAAAGCTCAGATCAGGGTTGCCGGCCACCAGCACCTTGTCGGCCAGGTTGGTCGGCAGACGTCCGGAGAGGGAGAGGCGAGTCTGGTACACCTGAGCCTGATAGATGCCGAGCTTGCGCGGGGTGACCTCCATGCTGGCCCGCACATCCAGCTGATCCGGCAGCAGGTAGCGATAGACCCGCTCCTCGCGCACGAAACGCTTGCCGTCCTGCTCCACGGTGACGGCTCGGGTATAGGGTTGCACCAGCACCGGCCCCAGCAAGTGCTGCGGACCGCTGCTGCTGTCCATGATGCTGTGGATGGCCTGACTGCGGTAAGCCTGGCGTTCCCGGTTCAGCTCCATGATGGAGTGAACGGGGATCATCAGCAGCAGGCTGAGCAGCAGTAGCAGGACGATCTTGTGGGTGAGTATCTGTTTGACCATGACGCATCTCCTTGTTGATGAGAGCGACTGTGCCGGGTCCGGGTGAAGAGGGAATGAGGCCCTGTGAAGTCAGGGTGAAGGGAATAAAAAAACCGGCGCTGGGCGCCGGTTGAGGGAAGGGGTTACAGCTTCTTCAGCTGGGCCGGCAGGGCGGCGAATACCTCTTCCTTGGCTCTGAGCGAGGCAAACTGTTTGCCCGGCTTCTGGATGACGGTGTGGACGAAGATGAGCTTCTTGTCCTGCTTGCTGGCCCAGCCGACGAACCAGCCGATCTGCTGCTCCCGGTTGAGGCTGCCATCCAGCAGTTTGGGATAGCCCATGCCAGTCTTGCCGTGGATCTGCCAGCCATCGATGTCCGGTTGGCGCAGTATGGCGCTGGTGTGGTTCAGGGTCTGGGCTGAGACCGGCAGCTTGCCGCTCACCAGCTTGCCGAGGAAGCGGGCCTGCTCCTGCGGGCTGATGGCGAGGCTGGAGCTGAGCCAGGCCTGGGTCAGACCGTCGTGCTTGCCCGGGTTGCCCGCGAGATCCCGGTTGCCGTAGTCGAAGCGGTCGACGTATTGCTGGAGGCGAGCCATCCCCAGCCACTCGGTGAGGCGCTGGGAGTACCAAATCACCGAGTAGGTCATCCAGCGGCTCGGGGTGGTGGTCTCCCGCCACTCCGGCAGGAAGTCGGCGTCGCCGGGCTTGAACGGCAGGGCTGGCAGCTGTTCATCCACCAGGAAGCCGCTGTCATAGCCCATCAGCGCCAGCGGGATCTTGAAGGTGGAGGCGGGTGGCAGCTGGGCGGCGCAATCCCCCTCGGTGGAAATCGGTTTGCCGCTGCCATCGGCAAACAGCAGGCAGCCGGAGGCTGCGCTGGCGGGCAATGAACAGAGCAGGCCGGCGGCGAGCAGGCCGGACAGCAGGATGCGGGGCATGAATATCTCCTTGATTCATCTGAATGCGCGTCTATGCCCCTGGTGGGGCAAGCTCTCGAGGAGGCACAGCCTAGCTGCGCTCTGTGTGCTCGGTGTGAAGTCAGCCGGCCGGCAGCCACAACTCGGCCAGTACCCCGCCTTCCGGCAGGTTGCCCAGGGTCAGTTGGCCGCCGTGCTGGCGGGCCACCTCGGCGGCAAAGCTGAGCCCCAGACCGCTGCTCTTGCCCTTGTCGGGCCTGGGCAGGGAGTAGAAACGCTCGAAGATCCGTGGCAGCGCATAGTCCGGGATGCCGGGCCCCTGATCCCGCACCAGGAAGCAGTAGCCGTCGGCGCTCATCTCGCCGCTCAACCAGACTCGGCCCCCCAGGGGGGAGAAGTCGAGGGCATTATCCAGCAGGTTGCCGAGGGCCTGCTCCACCAGCAGGGGATCCCATTTCTGTTTGGGGGCCTCGGTGAGTTCGCCTTCGAGGCTGATCTGGCGGCGTGCGGCGACTATCTGGCGAGCATCCAGGGTTCGCCTGCCCAGCCTGGCGGGCGCGATGGCCTGTCTGTCCAGCCCCTGACCCGATTCGAGGCGCGCGAGCTGCAGCATGCGCTCTATCAGTTGCTGCATGCGGGCCGTTTCCTGGTTGATATTGCCGATAAAGCGCCTGGCAACCTCTGGCGGCGGTGTCTCATCCAGCAGTTCACCGGCCCCGCGAATGGCGGCAAGCGGGCTTTTGAGCTCGTGGGTCAGGCTGTGGACATAGGATTCGATGTAGGACTTGCCATCGAGCTGGCGGCGCATGGTCTCCAGGGAGCGGCCGAGCCGGTCCAGCTCCGGGCTATGGAGTCTGGGCAGGGGCGCGGGCTTATCCTGACTGACCGCATCGGCATAGTGCACCAGCTTGCCGATGGCGCGGGTGAGCCACCACACCAGCAGGGCGCCGATCAGCAGCGAGAGACCCAGCAGCAGCGCGGCCCCTTGCAGCAACTGGCGTTCGCTGCGCTCTATCATGGGCAGCAGGGTGCGATTGGGTTTGGCGACGGTAAGGGATCCCAGGATCTCATCCCCCTCCCGCAGCGGCGCGGCCACGTGCATCACCGAGCTGGTGGGATCGTCCGGGTCACTGCGAGTGCTGCGGGCGCCGTATTCACCGCGCAGGGTGCGGTAAACATCGTTCCAGCGTGAATAGTCCTTGCCGAGATCCTGGCCGCTGGAGTCATAGACCACCTTGCCCTGGGCATCGACCACATAGATGCGGTACTCGGCTTGTTGTTTGAGGTGGCCGTCGATCAGGGCGTTAAGCGGAGTCTGGTTGAGGCGATCGAAAGCGCTGGCTAGCCGGCCATCCACCATCTTGCCTTCCTGCAGATCGTCCAGCGCCAGCGGGGCCAGCAGCTGGGCCATGTCGACCAGGGTGTCCTCGGTGGCGCTGCGCACCCCGGGTTTTATCTCCTCGACGAAGATCTCCAGCACGAACCAGGCGGCCAGCGCGAAGATCAGCACCAGCCCGCACAGCAGTTGCAGCCCTATTCTCATGCCCACACCCGGCTGCACAGCTGTTGCCGTTCTCTTGTCATGTGAGCCTCAGTCCACGCAGCCGTTGCAATCCCGCTTCTCATGCCAACTCCAGGCTGTAGCCCAGCCCGCGATGGGTCAGGATCAGATTTGCTTCCGAGTCCCTCTCCCGCAGCTTGGCGCGCAGGGTCTTGATGTGGGTATCCACGGTGCGATCCAGGCTCTCCTCGGCCCCGCTCCACACCAGATCCATCAGCTGCTGGCGGGAGTAGACCCTACCCGGCGCCTGCATCAGGGTCTTGAGCAGCAGGTACTCGTAGCGAGTGAGGGCCAGCGCCTGGCCGTGGAAGCAGATACGGGCCCGCTCCTCGTCCAGCACCAGCGGCTGGCTGGTGGCCTGAGCGACCGGCTGGCTACGGCGCAGTATCACCCGCACCCTGGCGCACACCTCCCGCGGCGAGAACGGCTTGGCCACGTAGTCGTCGGCCCCAATCTCCAGCCCGATCAGCCTGTCTATCTCCTCGCTGCGGGCGGTGAGGAACATCAGCGGTGTGTCGCAGCGGGCTCGTACCTGCTTGCACAGTTCGAAACCGCTGATGTCAGGCAGCCCCACATCCAGGATCAGAAAATCGGGTCGCGTCTGTTCCAGTCGCACCAGCAACGGCTGACCGAGAGGGAACCACTCCACCTCGAAACCGTCGGTTTGCAGCGCATAGATCAGGGTGTCGGCGATGCTGGCCTCATCTTCCACCAGCCAGATGACTCGTTTTTGCATGGCGTCCTCGTTGCAAATCAGCCTGTCCATTCTGGCATCGAACCAAATCGGATCCTATTTGCGGTTTTATTTTTCCAAAAAAGACGCTAACATTTCGACATTATTTCGAATCGAAACTTTAAGATGACCAAGCGAAACACTCAGCAGCGTCGCCACACCATAGTGACCCTGGTACAGGAACAGGGGGAAGTGAGCGTCGATACCCTCGCCAAATACTTCTCCACCTCGGAAGTAACCATCCGCAAGGATCTGGCCGTGCTGGAGACCGGTGGTCTGCTGCTGCGTCGTTACGGTGGTGCTGTGCCCCTGCCGAGCGAGATGGTGGCGGACAGCAACCTCGAACAAGTTTCGAACCGAAAGCTGGCCATCGCCCGTGCCGCCGCCGAGCGCATCCGCGATCATAACCGCGTCATCATCGACAGCGGCAGCACCACCAGCGCCATGATCCCCATGCTGGGCAGCAAGCGTGGCCTCATCGTGATGACCAACTCCCTCAACGTGGCCGGCGCCCTGCGCGAGCTGGAGAACGAGCCCACCCTGCTGATGACCGGCGGCACCTGGGATCCCCACTCCGAATCCTTCCAGGGCCAGGTGGCGGAGCAGGTGCTGCGCTCCTACGACTTCGACCAGCTGTTCATCGGTGCCGACGGCATAGACCCGGAGCGAGGCACCACCACCTTCAACGAGCTGGTGGGCCTGTCCAGGGTGATGGCCGAGGTGTCCCGCGAGGTCATCGTCATGGTCGAGTCGGAGAAGATAGGCCGCAAGATCCCCAATCTGGAGCTGCCCTGGGCACAGATCCATACCCTGGTCACCGACGCCGGCCTGGCCGACGAGACCCGGCAACTACTCGAATCCAAAGGGGTGACGCTGATCTGCGCCCCCCTCGCAGGCTGAATCTCGCCTGCTCATCCCATTGTTAACAGTTCAAGTTCAAGGAGAAGTCTATGTGTGGCATCGTCGGGGCCGTGGCCCAACGTGATGTGGCTGAAATTCTGGTGGAAGGCCTGCGCCGTCTCGAGTACCGCGGTTATGACTCCGCCGGGGTGGCCGTGTTCAGCGCCAACCAGCCGCTGCAGCGGGTGCGTCGTCTGGGCAAGGTGGCCGAACTGGCCAAGGCGCTGGAAGAGCAGTCCGTCCACGGCGGCACCGGCATCGCCCACACCCGCTGGGCCACTCACGGCGAGCCGTCCGAGCGCAATGCCCACCCCCACATCTCCGAACATATCGTGGTGGTGCACAACGGCATCATCGAGAACCACGAAGAGCTGCGCAGCAGGTTGCAGGGCATGGGCTACGAGTTCAGCTCCGACACCGACACCGAGGTGATCGCCCACCTGGTACACCACGAGCTGAAATCCGCCCCCAGCCTGCTGGCCGCCATGCAGGTGGCGGTGAAGCAGCTGCGTGGCGCCTACGGCACTGTGGTGATGGACAGCCGCGACGACAGCCGCGTGGTGGTGGCCCGCTCCGGCTCTCCGCTGGTGATTGGCCGCGGCATCGGCGAGAACTTCATCGCCTCCGATCAGATGGCCCTGCTGCCAGTGACCCGTCGCTTCATCTTCCTGGAAGAGGGGGACGTGGCCGAGGTGACCCGCCGCGACGTCCATGTGTTCGACACCAACGGCGACGCCGTGGTGCGCGAGGAGCTGGAGTCTGAGCTGTCCCACGATGCCGGTGACAAGGGCGAATATCGCCACTACATGCTCAAAGAGATCTACGAGCAGCCCAAGGCCATCACCAACACCCTGGAAGGGCGTCTTGGCAACGATCACGTGATCGTCGAGTCGTTCGGCAACGGCGCCCGCGCCATCTTCGACAAGGTCGAGCACGTCCAGATCGTCGCCTGTGGCACCTCCTACAACTCCGGCATGGTGGCGCGCTACTGGTTCGAGGAGATCGCCGGTGTCTCCTGCGACGTGGAGATCGCCTCCGAGTTCCGCTATCGCAAGTCCGTGGTACGCCCCAACAGCCTGCTGGTGACCCTGTCCCAGAGCGGCGAGACCGCCGATACCCTGGCCGCCCTGCGTCTGGCCAAGGAGTCCGGCTACATGAGCTCGCTTGCCATCTGCAACGTGCCGGGCTCTTCCCTGGTACGTGAATCGGATCTCGCCTTCATGACCCGGGCCGGTGCCGAGATCGGCGTCGCCTCCACCAAGGCCTTCACCACCCAGCTGGCCGGCCTGCTGATGCTGGTGGCCTCCGTCGGTCACTGCCGTGGCAACCTGAGTGCCGCCGCCGAGGCCGAGCTGGTCAAGGCGCTGCAAGCGCTGCCGCTGCGCATCAAGGAGAGCCTGGCGCTGGCCAAGCAGATCGAGACCCTGGCCGAAGAGTTTGCCGACAAGCACCACAGCCTGTTCCTCGGCCGTGGCAGCCAGTACCCTATCGCCATGGAGGGGGCGCTCAAGCTGAAGGAGATCTCCTACATCCACGCCGAAGCCTATGCCGCCGGTGAGCTCAAGCATGGCCCGCTGGCGCTGATCGATGCCGAGATGCCCATCATAGTGGTGGCGCCGAACAACGATCTGCTGGAGAAGCTCAAGTCCAACGTGGAAGAGGTGCGTGCCCGCGGCGGTATCCTTTATGTGTTCGCCGATGCGGATGCCGGCTTCAAGAGCGACGAGACCATGCGGGTGATGAGCCTGAACCACGTGGAAGAGATGATAGCCCCCATCGTTTACACTGTGCCGTTGCAGCTGCTCTCCTACCACGTCGCCCTGATCAAGGGCACCGACGTGGATCAGCCGCGCAACCTGGCTAAATCCGTCACCGTGGAATAGACCCCGGGTTCACGGCGCCGTCCGCCCCGGGAGATCCCGCCTGAAAACCGGCGCACCATGCCAGTGGTGCGCCGGTTTTTTATTGCTCAACTTATTGAAAGCAGGCAGTTTATATCAAAGTTAAGCTTCCTCTAGATCGAGTGGCTTATGGCAATGGTCACTCATTATTGAACTGGAGCAGGAAGCACCATGAATCATCCTCAAGACTTCCATCAGTCAGCAACCGTGCTGGTGGTGGACGATACCCCGGACAACCTGATGCTGATGGCCGCCTTGCTCAAGGACAAGTACAGGGTCAAGGTTGCCAACAGCGGTGAGAAGGCGCTACGCATCCTGCAGGGGGATCCTCTGCCTGAGCTGATACTGCTCGACATCATGATGCCGGGACTCTCCGGCCATCAGGTGGCCGAGCGGCTCCTGCAAGAGCCGCGAACCCGCGATATTCCCATCATTTTCCTCACCGCCATGACCGCCGTGGAGAGCGAGATCCAGGGACTGGCGCTCGGCGCCGTGGATTACATCACCAAGCCCATCAGCCCGCCCCGGGTGCTGGCCCGGGTTGATACCCAACTGAAGATCAAGGCTGCCGCCGATTTCCTGCGGGATCAGAACGACTTTCTCGAGCAGGAGGTCCAGCGCCGCACCCGCGAGGTGATGGCCATCCAGGACGTGACCATCCAGGCCATGGCCTCCCTGGCGGAGACCCGTGACAACGAGACCGGCAATCATATTCGCCGCACCCAGCACTACGTCAAACTGCTGGCCGAGCGGCTGTGGGATCACCCCCGTTTTCGTCACTTCCTCGACGACGACACCATCGGGCTGCTGTTCAAATCGGCCCCCCTGCACGACATCGGCAAGGTCGGCATTCCGGATCACATCCTGCTGAAACCCGGTCGATTAACGGTGGAAGAGTTCGAGATCATGATGACCCACACCACCCTGGGGCGTGATGCCATCCAGCGGGCCGAGGATCAGCTCGGCATCTCGGTGGACTTTTTGCGTCTGGCCAAGGAGATTGCCTACAGCCATCAGGAGAAGTGGGACGGCAGCGGCTACCCGCAGGGTCTGGCCGGAGATGCCATTCCCATCAGCGCCCGGCTGATGGCGGTGGCGGATGTCTATGATGCGCTGATCAGTCGCCGGGTGTACAAGCCAGGCATGTCTCACCAGGAAGCGGTGGAGATCATCCGCCAGGGGGGGGGCCGGCACTTCGATCCGGACGTCTGCGATGCCTTTCTGTCTGCCCACGAGCAATTCCGGGCTATCGCCGAGCGTTTTAGCGACAGCGAGCAGGATATGACCAATCTGCTGGCGACCAAGCATAGCCCAACCCCCTGAGCCAGGAACAAGGAGCCCATGATGAGAGTGCTTGCCCTGCTTGAGCGGCTCGCGCTGCGACACAAGCTGATACTGGGGTTTGCCGTGTTGCTGGTGCTTGCGCTGGCACTTGGGGTGCAGAGCCTGCGTGTCCAGACCAAACTGACCCGGGATCTGGATCATCTCTACAGCAAGGATCTGGTGGGTGCCCTCCACCTACAGGAGGCGCGGGTACAGTTGCCGCATATCGTACAGGCGCTCCACAAGGCCGTCGGTACCGATGATGAAGACATCAGGCGCGAGGCCATCAAGCAGCTGCATGACGCCCAGTTGCGCCTGCGCGAGGAGCTGGCTCTGACCCAGCCGACACTCTGGCGTACCGAAAACCTGATCAATGCCTCCGAACTCAAACTACAGCTCGAACGTCACCAACAGCTCGGCGACAGAGCCTTGCAACTGGCTGCTCAGGGCCATCAGGATCAGGCGCAGGCGCTGCTCAACGGCGATGAGTTCGAGCAGCTGGATTTTCGCGCCGACAGCATGCTGACGCAGATTGCAAAGATCAAACAGGAGGCTCTGCGGGATCTGGTCATGCAAATCAGCGATTATGCCAAGCGCAGCAGCGTGCTCACCTCCATCCTGCTGCTGGGAGGCCTGGCGCTGGCGCTGATGCTGGCCTGGTTGGTCAGCAAATCGATCAACAATCCGCTCGATCGAGTACGCCATGCGGTGGACCTGCTGGCGGCCGGGCAGCTGGATCAACCCATACCCCATGTCGATATGTCCAACGAGACTGGCGACTTGGCGCGGGCCATCGCCACTTTGCAGCTCGAGGCACGCCAGCTCGAGCTGCAGCGCAAGGTCAAGTCCCATGTCTCTTTGCTGCAGGTCGATCTGCAGCAGGCAGAGACTCCGCAGGAGTTGGCGCAAGTCTTCTTTGCTCACATGGCCCCATCACTTGGCATCTGCCAGGGGGGGCTCTACAGCCTGCATCAAGGCTCAAGCAGCCTGCAACTGTTGGGGGGTTATGCCAATGATCCCGCGCATCCGCTGGCAGTGACGGTTGCTCTCGGTGAGGGGCTGCTCGGTCAGTGCGCGATCGATCGTCGGCCGCGTCAGCTGGAGGGGTTGGCCGAGTCATTCTGGCATGTGCGTTCCCAGTTGGGGGGGGCTCCGGCCAGCCACCTGCTGGTGCAACCCGTGATGCGTGGCGATCGACTGCTCGGTGTAATGGAGTTGGCCGGTTTCCATCCCCTTGGGGAGACTGAGGCTCTCTTATTGCAGGAGGTGTTGCCCAGGCTGGCTGGTGCCATGGCCATCATGGAACGCAGCGAGGCCGCCCTGACTCTGTTACAGGAGACCCGGCGCCAGGCCGACGAGATGGGGGCACAAACCCTGCAACTGGAGCGTCAGGCGGTAGAACTGGAGGTGCAGCAATCTGCGTTGCGGGCCACCGAGGCATGGTATCGCGGCATTATAGAGGCGGCGCCAGACGGCATGCTGGTGATCGGTGCCGATGGCCGCATCCTGCTCACCAATCCGCAGCTGGACAAGCTGTTCGGCTATGCCAGCGGCGAGCTGATCGGTCAATCCATCGAGTGTCTGGTACCGGAGAGCGGCCGTGGCGCCCATGTGGCGCGGCGTGATGACTTCATCACTCACGGCAGCACTCGCCAGATGGGGGCGAGCATCGAAGATCTGCAAGGGGTGCGCAAGGATGGCGGCCTGTTCTCCGTGGAGATCGGCTTGTCCCACCTGCCCACTCTGGCCGGGCGTGGCACCTGTGTCTGTGCCTCGGTGCGGGATGTCAGTGAGCGCCGGGCGTTGGGGGCCAGGTTGCGCACGGCCAGTGAGCGCCTGACGCTGGCGCAGGAGGCTGGCGGCATAGGTCTGTTCGACATGGATCTCGTGACCGGCCATGGCTACTGGACACCCCAGCTGGAAAATATGTTCGGGCTGGAGCCGGGTGGCTTCGGCGGCACGCTGGATCACTGGAAGGCGCTGCTGCACCCCGATGATGCGACGCCTGCCGGCGACGCCTTCGAAATGGCGATCGCAAACGGCGATGACCGACTCGAGATCGATTTTCGTATCCTGCGTCAACGGGATGGTGCGGTGCGCACCTTCAAGTCCCTGTGTCGTTTTACTCGCACCCCGGAAGGAACGCCGCTGCGGGCAACCGGGGTCAATATCGACGTCACGGCGCTGACCGAGGCACGCGCGGTCGCGGAGGAGGCGACCCAGGCCAAGAGCGCCTTCCTCGCCAATATGAGCCACGAGATCCGTACCCCGATGAACGCCATCATCGGCATGAGCCATCTGGCGTTGGGTACAGAGCTGGATCGTCGCCAGCGCAACTACATCGAAAAGGTGCATCGCTCGGCGGAGAACCTGCTCGGCATCATCAACGACATTCTCGATTTCTCGAAGATCGAGGCCGGCAAGATGGATCTGGAGCAGATCCCCTTCCATTTGGAGGATGTGCTGGACAATTTTGCCAACATGATTGGCCTGCGTGCCGAAGACAAGGGTCTTGAACTGTTGTTCAACCCCGCCATCGATCTGCCTACCGCACTGGTGGGGGATCCGCTGCGGCTGGGGCAGGTACTGATCAACCTGGGCAATAATGCCGTGAAGTTCACCGAGCGCGGCGAGATAGTAGTAGGTGCCGAGTTGCTCGGCGATGATGGCGCTGGATTGGAGCTGCACTTCTGGGTGCGTGATACCGGTATTGGCATGAGCATCGAACAATGCGAAGGGATATTCCGGTCCTTTAGTCAGGGTGACAGCTCCATCACCCGCAAATACGGTGGCACCGGATTGGGTCTCTCCATCTCCAAACGCCTGATCGAGTTGATGGGGGGGCGCATCTGGGTAGAAAGCGTGCCTGGGCAGGGCTCCACCTTCCATTTTACGGCCATCCTTGGACGCCAGGACGAGCTGTTGCCACGGCGCATGTTCACCCAGGACGAGCTGCGCGGTGTGCGGGCGCTGGTGGTCGACGACAATGCCAGCGCCCGCGAGATCCTATCTGGCATGGCCAGCAGCTTTGGGGTCGAGGTGGACGTGGCCGACGGTGGTCGCATGGCCCTGGCAATGCTGGTGGAAGCCGAGCACAAGCACTTGCCCTATGACCTGGTATTGATGGACTGGCGCATGCCGGGCATGGACGGAGTTGAGACGGTGCGGCAGATACATGGGGCCAACCTGGCCCGCACACCGTCGGTGATCATGGTCACAGCCTTCGGCCGTGAGGAGGTGCGTGAGCAGGCAGAGTTGCACGGTGTCGTGTTGCCCATGGTGCTGACCAAGCCGGTGACACCATCCACCTTGCTGGAGGCGTTGGGGGGGGCGCTCGGTAGGACGCCTCAGCTTGATACCCGCCTGGCTGAACGCAGCGAGCAGAGCGCCAGCACCACGGCCAGCCTGCGTGGTGCTCGCCTGCTGCTGGTGGAGGACAACGAGCTGAACCGTGAGCTGGTGAACGAGCTGTTGCAGGGGGTGGGTATAGAGTTGCATCAGGCGTTTGATGGTCAGCAGGCGCTCGACTTGTTGGAGCGTGACGCCGACTTCGACGGCGTATTGATGGATTGCCAGATGCCGGTGATGGACGGCTACACCGCGACCCAGCTGATCCGCCAGCAGCCACGTTTCGCGGCGTTGCCGGTGATCGCCATGACGGCCAACGCTATCAGCGGGGATCGTGAGCGAGTACTGGCTTGCGGCATGAACGACCACATCGCCAAGCCAATCAATGTGGATACCATGTTTGCCACTCTGGCCAAGTGGATCAGGCCGCGGGCGCGCGTACCGGCGAAAGTGGTAGAGGTTGAGCACCAAGCGGACATCATCTTGCCTGCAGAGCTTGATGGCATCGATCAGGCCGCCGGATTGGCCACCTGTCAGGGGCATACCGATCTCTATCTGCGGTTGTTGCACAAATTCCTTACCGCCTATCGAGGTTTTACCGAGCAGTTCGAGGTCGCACTTGCCGACACAGATCCTGTGGCGGCGGCTCGGCTCGCACACAGCCTGAAGGGAACGGCTGGCAATATCGGCGCCTTCGGGATAACACAAGCGGCAGCTGAACTGGAACGGCTCTGCCAGACAGGAGCGGCGGATGACCTGGTCCAGGCCAGTCTGGCCGAGGTTGAGTTAAGACTGGGGCCGGTGCTCGATGCTCTGGCCTGTCTGGGAGAGGAGCAGCCTGCGCCGAAACCGCGGACACAGGAGTCCGATCCCTACCTTCAGCCACGATTGGCCCGACTTGGCCGTTTGCTGGCCGAGAGTGACAGCGAGGCGGTCGAGGCGCTGCTTGAGCTGCGAGCCCTTGCCTTGGCACCCGCACTGGCCGAGCGTCTGGCTCGGGTAGCTCAACAGGTGGATCGCTATGATTTCGACGCCGCCCTGGCCCTGCTGGAGGGCTGAACAGGACACGCAGGATAAATTGGAATGATTGCTATCCTAGGGTGATATGACCTAGCCACAGAATGGAAAAGAGCCGCATCGCGGCTCTTTTTGCTTTTCCATCGGCCTGTCTAGGACAGACGCAGATTGGTGATGGTCACATCATCCAGGGAGGGCACTATGATGCCGCTGGAGATGCTCTTGGCGATCGCCTGGTTGCGGTTCTTGGAGTCCGTCTTGTTGGTGACCTGGTTGAGGTGGAAGTTCACCGTGCGTTCGCTGATGCCGAGTATGGTGGCGATCTCCCAGGAGGTTTTGCCCTCGCTGGCCCAGAACAGGCACTCTTTCTCCCGATCCGACAGCTCGGCCAGGTGCTTCATCAGGTCCGGTCTGCTCTTTATCAGCTGCAGCGCCGAGTTGAAGATGTAGCTGGCGCAAAATGACAGCAAGGGAACGTTTTCAAACATCAGGTCAGAACTGGATTTTTCCTTGCTGATAAAGGAAAGGATGCCGTGCTCTCCTTGCGGGGTATGCAGCGGGAAGGAGACGCCATTTCTCACCCCGAAGTCGGCCGCCAGGTTCATCACCTCCCGACTGGCGCTGGGCAACCAGGGGGAATCGCAGTCGAGTTTGTTCCAGAAGATGGGCTGGGTCTGCTTAAGGCCCAGAAAAACCACTGGATCCTGAGTCAGGTAGTGCCGCTCCGAATAGGCTTCAAACCAGCTGGTTGGGCAATTGTTAAATAATGCTACGTGGGATTTTTGCATGCTGATGGGAAAAATAATCAGCAAACGGAAGTAATCAAACCCCATCTGATGACTGAAGCGCTCCAGTTGTTGCTGGATATCGCTGGTCTTCTTGGCCTTGGTGAACCGATCAATGTGTTCCCAGATCGCATCGTTAAACATGTCACTCTCCTTTTCCGACCTCTATCATCCTGATCGAAAAGACATTTTTTAGTTATTTAATATGGTGTTGTGACAACCAACGCCCGTAACTCCCGTGTTTGTCTAAAAATTATCCTGTTTTTTCGGCAGAAGGCCAAGAAAATCATCTGATTGTCTCTGTCACGATACGTTGATGCCGCAAGAGTAATTGTCATGATCCAGTCTGTGTGCAGTGGAATGGCCTTGGAGGCCGGTCCCGTTACCACTGGCCGTTCACTTCTTTCTTTATGAAAGCAGGCATTTTGGTCGCCCCCGCTCTGAATGACGGCAAATCCTTTCAACAACATCATAGAGAAAGCAGTGGATGCGGCCGCCTGGCCAAGACAGGGTTGCAGAATGCACAACTGCAACTGCTCGCCAGGCAGTACGGTTATCCCAAGGGCCGCCGAGCTGCTGTTGCAGCAAAGCCAGGTGGACTAGGCCATGAGTCACCTAGCAGCCATAGAGCGAGCAGGACAACAGAGACAAGGTTATGCTGGTGCAAGCGCGCCCTCATCATAAGGAGCAGCATGCACAGGTGTTGGAATCGGTCTTTGAACTGCAAAGGTACAGGCGTAACCATATATCCAGACCCAGAGTGAGAGCTTGGGTGAAAAAGCGGCGTTGAATAGAAGGGAAGCCGGTGTTTCATACACTTCAGCCTGCTTTTTCAGCAAACAGGACTTTTTTCACAAAAAGCCCTTGTCATCGCGCT